>JAGREO010000006.1:377-13841 GCA_020446525.1 Geminicoccaceae bacterium
GTCGCCCCACTGCGAGCCGACGACCGCGACATTGGCCATGACTTTTCTCTCCACCCTGTTGGCGAGGTGCGCCCGTTCCTGCTCATAGAGATTGGGGGAAGGAGCTTCAATCGGTGTGCGGGACGCCGGATCGGCGGGTCGCGCGCCCGCAGGGCCTCCCCGGTCGGTCTCAGAACGCCAGGCGCTTGACCTGCAGTACGTTGGGCAGCGCCAGGATCTGGTCGATCACCGCGGGCGGGACCTCGGCGTCGACCTCCACGAGCGCGATCGCTTCGCCGCCCGCCGCCTCGCGACCGAGCTGGAAGGTGCCGATATTGATGTTCGCGTCGCCCAGGATGCGGCCGAGACCGCCGACGAAGCCCGGCTTGTCGCGGTTGCGGACATAGAGCATGTGCGGCGCCAGCCGGGCTTCGATGTCGATGCCGCGCATGTGGACGATGCGCGGCTCGGCGTCCTGGAAGAGCGTGCCGTGCAGCTCGCGCCGGCCGCGCTCGGTCTGGACCGCCACACAGATCAGCGTCTGATAGGCGTCGAGATCGGCGCGTTCGACGACGGTCACCTCGATGTTGCGCGAGCGTGCGACGGCCGGCGCGTTGACCATGTTGACCGAGGCCATCAGCGGCGAGAGCAGGCCCTTGAGGATGATCTGCGTCAGCGGCCGATGGTTGAGCGCCGCCACGTGGCCGGCATAGGTGACGGTGACACCGGTCAGGCCGGTTTCCGTCAACTGCCCGGCGAAGGCGCCGAGCTGGTCGGCGAGGCGCATGTAGGGGCGCAGGCGCGGTGCCTCCTCGGCCGTGACCGAGGGCATGTTGAGCGCGTTGACGATGGCGCCGCTGACCAGATAGTCGCTCATCTGCTCGGCCACCTGCAGCGCCACCTTCTCCTGCGCCTCGGCCGTCGCGGCGCCCAGATGCGGCGTGACGATCACGTTCTCCAGGGCGAACAAGGGCGAGCTTCGTGCGGGCTCCTCGACGAAGACGTCGAGGGCGGCGCCGGCGACGTGGCCCTCCTCGACCAGTCGGGCGAGCGCCGCCTCGTCCACGAGGCCGCCCCGGGCGCAGTTGACGATGCGCACGCCGCGGCGGGTGTGGGCCAGCCGCTCGGCCGAGAGGATGTTCCTCGTCTGCTCGGTCAGGGGGGTGTGCAGGCTGATGAAATCGGCGCGCTCGACGAGCTGCTCGAGCTCCACCTTCTCGACGCCGATATCGCGCGCCCGCTCCGCCGAGAGAAACGGGTCGAAGGCGATCACCCGCATCTTGAGACCCTGGGCGCGGTCGGCGACGATCGAGCCGATATTGCCGCAGCCGATCAGGCCCAGGACCTTGCCGGTGATCTCGGTGCCGAGAAAGCGCGATTTCTCCCACTTGCCGGCGCGGGTCGAGCGGTCGGCAGCCGGAAGCTGGCGGGCCAGCGCCATCATCATGCCGATCGCGTGCTCGGCGGTCGTGACCGAATTGCCGAAGGGCGTGTTCATCACCACGACGCCGGCCGCGGTCGCCGCGTCGATGTCGACATTGTCGACACCGATGCCGGCGCGGCCGACCACCTTGAGGTTCGAAGCCCGTTCGATCACCTCGGAGGTGACCTTGGTGGCGGAGCGGATGGCGAGACCGTCATAGCCGGCGATCCTCTCCAAGAGGGCCTCCTTGCTCAGGCCGACCGCGACATCGACCTCGAGCCCGCGTTCCTCGAAGATGCCCGCCGCGGCATCGCTCAATGCGTCGGCGATCAGGACCTTTGCCATGTCTGTTCCTTCAGGCGGCGGCGCGCGTACGGCCATGGGCCCAATCGAGCCAGGGCATCAGCGCTTCCAGATCGGAGGCCTCGACCGTCGAGCCGCCCCACAAGCGCAGGCCGGGCGGTGCGTCGCGATAGGCCGCTATATCGTGGGCGACGCCCGAGCGGTCGAGCCGGGCGCACAGGGCTTTGACGAACGCCGCCTGATCGGCGATCGCCGGATCCGTCAGCTTCAGGCAGATCGAAGTCGAGGACCGGGTGGCCGGATCGACGGCGAGAAAATCGATCCAGTCGGTGCGCGCGACCCACTCCTCGACGATGCGGAGATTGGCCCGCGAGCGGGCGATCAGCGCATCCAGGCCGCCGATCTCGTTGGCCCAGCGCAATCCGTCGAGCGCGTCTTCCACGGCGATCATCGAGGGCGTGTTGATGGTCTCTCCGGCGAAGAGACCCTCGATCAGCCTGCCGCCGCTGGTCAGCCGGAAGATCTTGGGCAGCGGCCAGGCGGGCGTGTGGCTCTCCAGCCGCTCGACCGCACGCGGGCCGAGGGCGATCATTCCGTGCTGCGCTTCGCCGCCCAGCACCTTCTGCCAGGACCAGGTGACGACGTCGAGCTTGTGCCAGTCGAGCGGCATGGCGAAAGCGGCGGAGGTGGCGTCGCAGAAGACGAGGCCCTTGCGGTCGGAGGTGATCCAGGCGGCATCGGGCACGCACACCCCCGAGGTCGTGCCGTTCCAGGTGAAGAGCAGGTCACGGTCCGGATCGACCGTGCTCAGGTCGGGCAGCTGGCCGTAATCGGCCTCGATGGCCCGCAGATCGGCCAGCTTCAACTGCTTTCGCGCGTCGTTCAGCCAGCCGTGGCCGAAGCTCTCGAACGCGAGGACGTCGACGCCGCGCGCACCGAGCATGGTCCACATCGCCATCTCGAAGGCACCGGTATCGGAGGCCGGCACGATGGCCAGCCGCCAGTCTTCGGGTAGGCCCAGAAGGGTGCTGCTGCGCTCGATCACCTCGGCCAGTCTGGCTTGGGCCGGTGCCGCCCTGTGTGAACGGCCGACCAGGGCTCCTTCGAGCGCGCCGAGCGACCAGCCGGGGCGCTTGGTGGTCGGGCCGGAGCCGAAACGCGGATTGCGCGGGCGGTTGGCGGGCTGGTCCATGAGGCGTTCCTCGAGGTGCGCGGCGGCGCAAGCTAGTGCGAAAGGTGCTGCGCTGCAACACGCCCATGAACCGACGGTAGCGGGCCGACCGGCGGAAGGTCAGCGGCGGCACGCGATCACGGCCGCCGCCAGCATGCCCAGAGCGCTCGCCAGCATGCCGAGGGCCACGGGATAGGGCGTTCCGGTCTGGATCGAGCCCACGATCTGCGCCATCGTCGAGGCGACGGTCATCTGGCCGAAGCCGGCCAGCCCCGAGGCGGAGCCGGCCATGTCGGGCCGGACGCTGACGACCGCGGCCTGTCCGCTCGGCATGGCCGCGCCCTGTGCCAGTGCGGTGATCATCATCGGCGCGAAGAGCGACCAGGGAGACCAGGGCAGCGCCACCAGCAACAGCAGCGACAGGCTCGTGCCGACCACGGTGCCGACGCTGCCGACGAGGATCATCCGATCGACACCGAGCCGCCGGCCGAACCGGGCCGAGATGAAGTTGCCGGTCATGAAGCTGCCCGAGACCAGGACGAACATCAGGCCATAGCGGGTGGGCGGCATGCCGAGCACCGTCACCATGACGTAGGGGGCGGCGGCGAGGAAGGTGAAGAAGACCGACATGGAAAAGGCGCCCTGCGTCGCATAGGCGAGAAACTGAGCGTCCGTCGCCAGCACGCGAAAGCCGCCGAACATGCCGGCGAGCCCGCCCGCACCGCGCGCCGGCCGGCCGGTCTCGCCGAGCTCGATCCAGACGGCGACGAGGACGATGATGCCGACTAGGCCGGCGACGACGAAGACCGAGCGCCACTCGAAAGTGTCGATCAGGATGCCGCCCAGTGCCGGGGCGATCATCGGTGCCACGACCATCGCCATGGTGACATAGGAGATGGCCGAGGCGGCCTGCTCGCGGTCGAACAGGTCGCGGATGATTGCGCGCGAGAGCACCATCCCGGCGACACCGCCCGCAGCCTGCACGATCCGGCCGAAGATCAGCCAGGTGATGGTCGGTGCGATGGTGCAAAGCGCACTGCCGAGCAAATAGAGGACGAGACCCGCCAGGATCGTCGGCCGCCTGCCGTAGCGGTCGGCCACGGGCCCGTAGAACAGGGTCGCCACCGCCATGGCGATGCCCGAGAGGCTGAAAGCGAGCTGTGCGGTGACCGGGCTGACGGCGTAGTGCGCCTGGATGCTCGGCAGCGCTGGCAGGAAGATCTGCATGGCGAACGGGCCGATGCCGGTGCAGACGGCGAGAATGACGATCAGGCGCAGGGGCGGCGAGGCCGTGGTTTCGGCAGCCGGGCGTTCGACATCGGACATGCGGGGTGCCGTCTTGGTTGGGAACGTCGCACCATGGCCCGACACGAACCGTTTGGAAAGGCCGGGGAGGACCGAAAGGAATCGTTCCGAGGGCCGGTTTGTGTTAGCCCTCCGCCGGGTTTCCGCCCGGTCCGGCGTTCCGTCCGATCGGGCCGGACGAGCCCCTGGCCCGACGAGTGCGAGGATGGAGTTGGCGTGCCGAAACCGGACGAAAAGAGATCGCTCGAGGTGTTGCTGGCAAGTCCGCGCGGCTTTTGCGCCGGCGTCGATCGGGCGATCGAGATCGTGCGCCGGGCGCTCGAGGACCACGGCCCGCCGGTCTATGTGCGGCACGAGATCGTCCACAACCGTCACGTCGTCGAGACGCTCGAGGCACAGGGTGCGGTCTTCGTCACCGAACTGGACGAGGTGCCGGACGACGGGCTCGTGGTGTTCTCCGCGCACGGCGTGCCCAAGCGGGTGCCGGCCGAAGCGCGTCGGCGCCAACTGCTGTTCGCCGACGCGACCTGCCCTCTGGTGTCGAAGGTGCATCGCGAGGTGGAGCGCCATCGGCGCGAAGGCCGCGTCGTGCTGCTCGTCGGTCACGCCGGCCATCCCGAGGTCGAGGGCACCATGGGCCAGGTCGAGGCCGGTGCCGTGGTGCTGATCGAGACGCTGGAGGACGCGCGGGCGATCGAGCCGGCCGATCCGCAGCGTCTCGCCTACGCCACCCAGACGACCCTCTCGGTCGCCGACACCGCCGACATCGTCGCCGTTCTGCGCGAGCGCTTCCCCGCGATCGAGGGGCCGCGCAACGAGGACATCTGCTACGCCACGACCAACCGCCAGCAGGCCGTGGCCGCGATCGCCGCGCGCGCCGATCTCGTGCTGGTGGTGGGTGCTCCCAATTCATCCAATTCGCTGCGGCTGGTCGAGATGGCGAGGCGGGCCGGCTGCCGGGCCGAGCTCGTGCAGCACGCGGGCGAGGTGGAACTGCGCTGGCTGGACGGGGTGCGCACGCTCGGCATCACCGCCGGTGCCTCCGCCCCCGAGGTGCTGGTACAGAAGGTGATCGCCGATCTGCGCGAGCGTTTCACCGTCACCGTCGAGAATGTGGAGCTGACCCGCGAGACCGTGCGTTTTCGCGCACCGCCGACGCCGCGCCGTTCCGCTGGTGACGGGCAGGGGGCCCGGCGGGCGGAGGCCGGCTGAGCGGCCATGGCGGTCTATACGGCGATCGACGAGGATCAGCTCGGAGCACTCCTGGCGACCTTCGATCTGGGCGAAGTGCTGGCGCTCAAGGGAATCGCCGAAGGGGTCGAGAACTCCAACTATTTCCTGCTCACCGAACGCGGCCGCTACATCCTGACGATCTACGAGAAGCGGGTGGACGCGGCCGATCTGCCGTTCTTCCTCGGTCTGATGGATCATCTCTCCGGCCGCGGATTCGTCTGTCCGGTGCCGGTGAAGGACCGCCTCGGGCGCACGCTGCACCGGCTCGCCGGCAAGCCCGCCGCCATCGTCAGCTTTCTCGACGGGCAGTCGCCGCGGGCGCTGACGCCGCAGCGCTGCCGGGCCCTCGGCCGGGCCCTGGCGGCGCTGCACGGTGCCGGAGCGGGCTTCGTGCCCGTACGGCCCAACGCGCTCTCGGTGGCGGCATGGCGGCCGCTCTTCGAGCAGGCGCGCCGCAGCGGCATGGAGGACGGGCTCGAGGAGGAGATCTCGGCCGATCTCGATCACGTCGAGCGGGCCTGGCCGGAAGGTCTGCCGGCCGGCGTCATTCACGCCGATCTCTTCCCCGACAACGCGTTCTTCGATCATGACGAGGTGAGCGGCGTCATCGACTTCTATTTCGCCTGCAACGACCTTCTGGCCTACGACCTCGCCATTTGCCTGAACGCTTGGTGCTTCGAGGCGTCGGGCGAATTCAACGTCACCAAGTCGCGCGCGCTGATCGAGGGCTATGCGGCGGAGCGGCGGCTGGAGCCGGCGGAGGTCGCGGCCCTGCCGGTCCTCGCCCGCGGCGCCGCCCTGCGCTTCCTGCTCACCCGCCTCTACGACTGGCTCAACCGTGTGGAGGGTGCCCTGGTCAGCCCCAAGGATCCCAACGAATATCTCCGCAAGCTGCGCTTTCACCGCGCGGCCGGAGGCCCGCAGGCCTATGGCATCTGACGAGACGGTGCGGATCTTCACCGACGGTGCCTGCCGGGGCAATCCCGGTCCCGGCGGCTGGGGTGCCGTCCTTTCCTGGAAGGGCCACGAGCGGGAACTTTCCGGCGGGGAGGCGCCCTCGACCAACAACCGCATGGAGCTGATGGCGGCGATCTCGGCACTCGAGAGCCTCAAGCGGCCGATGCAGGTGGCGCTGACCACCGACAGCGTCTATCTGCGCGACGGCATCACCAAGTGGATCGACGGCTGGCGGGCGAAGGGCTGGCGTACCGCCGACAAGAAGCCGGTCAAGAATCGCGACTTGTGGGAACGCCTCGATGCGGCCGCGAAGAGGCACACCGTCTACTGGCACTGGATCAAGGGCCATGCCGGCCATGCCGAGAACGAACGGGCCGACGCGCTGGCCCGCGCCGCCATCAGGGAGCTCGAGCAGGAGCCCGGGGCGCACGGGCCGTAGTGCCGTGCGGGTCGGGCGCCAAAAGGATGCCCGCCGTCGCGCTTAGGGCATCGCCGCCGCCAGAAGCCCGGTCGCGACGCGATCGGCGAGGCAGTAATAGCTGGCGTCGGTCATGTGCAACTGATCGCGGCTCAAGAGAGTGTCGGCGGTGAAGCGATCGCTCTCGAGCCAGAAGCGCATCAGATCGAAACGGCGGATCAAAGGCGTCGCGGTGGCCGCGGCGACCTCGCGCAGGGCATCGATCATCGCCGCCATGGCGGGATCGTCCGGCCGCCTGGGCAGATATTGCGGCTCGATCAGCAGCGGCGTGGCGCCGGCGGCCCGGATGGCGGCGATACCTTGGCGGACGCCGTCGGCGACGTCCTTCGGATCGATGCCCATGAGTGCGTCGTTGGTGCCCACCTGCCAGAGGACGAGGTCCGGGTGCTGCGAGATCACGTCGCGCTCGAAGCGCGCCAGATTCCGGGCCACCGTCTCGCCGCCGATGCCCTTGTTGAGCACCTCCACGCGCCGGTGCGGCAGCCGCGCCTGGAGCATCGACGCCAGGCGCGCCGGGTAGGTGGCGGCGGCGCTGCTGGCGCCCGTACCCTGGGTGCTCGACGAACCGACCGCGACGATGCGCAGGGCCGACGCTTGGGCACCATCCGAGACCTGTGGCCATCGATCGGCGGCCGCCGGCAGCCGCCAGACGTGATCCGGCGCATCACATGAAGGCTGCGCCGCCGAGGCCGGAAAGGCTTCGAGCAGGAGGGGCAGCAGGAGAAGGGCGAGCTTGCGCATCGTTGATCTACCGGAAGTTGTGTCCATCGCGGCTCGCTATCTAGTCGGGAACGCCGACACGGTGCAGTGACGTGCGACACGCACGCTCGATTTGCCGGGTCGCTATGGCGCCGGCGCAACCATGCACCTATTTCAAGGGTGCGACGGAACCGCCCCGACGTCCCCGCAAGTTTCGCGGACGGCCGGCGGAGGAAAGCCGCAGGAGGGGTGGCCTTGCGCCGGATCGAGCTGGTGGACGGGATGCGCGGTGCGTGTCTCGTCTTCATGACGTTCACGCACATGATCTTCGCCGACGGTCATCCGCTGATGAGCCTGCACTTCGGCAAGCTCGGCTTCGTCTCGAGCGCCGAGGTGTTCATCCTGCTCTCGGGCTTTCTCGTCGGTGCCATCGGGCTGCGCCTCCATCGTCGCTCGGGGCCCGCGGTGGTGCGCCGGCGGCAGTGGATGCGCGCGGGGTTCCTTTTCGCCTGCAACACCGGCATGCTGCTGGCGATCCTGCTGGCGGCGTCGGCGTGGCCGCGGGCGGCGGAAATCTGGGGCGCCTATCTGGGCCATCTGGCGGACCCGACGCCGCCCGGCGTGGCGAGCGCCGTCGCACTGCTCTACCAGCCGAGCTACATGGACATCCTGCCGCTCTACATGCTCTTTCTCGCCCTCTCGCCGATCGCCGTGCATTGGGCGGCGCACGGCCGCCTGCACTGGCTGATGGGGCTCTCGGTGGCGCTGTGGCTGGCGACGCAGACGGGACTGGCGGCACCGCTCGCGTCTGCTTTGAGCCTGATCGTCGGGCCGCAGATCGAGTTGCGCACGGGCTTTCATCCGCTCGGCTGGCAACTGGTCTATTTCGCCGGTCTCGCCCTGGGCGCGCTGGTCGCCGACGGCAGGGCCGATCTCGCGCGGGTCTATCCGGCGGACGATCACCGCCTTCTCTGGCTCGCGGCCGCGGTCTGCGGCATCGCGTTTCTCTGGCTCGAGGCCATCGTCCTGGGCTTCGTCGACGAAAAAACGCTCGAGCGGCTGCACTGGCTGCAGAGCCGCTATGTCTACAGCCCGCTCTACGTGGTGAATGCCGCCGCCTTCGGTTACCTGGTGATCTGGCTGGCGACCCTGCCGGGCCGGCCGTCGGCGTCGCGCGTCGCGGCACCGCTGCGGCTGCTGGGGCGGGTCCTGCGCGCCGGCCTCACCTGGGCGCCGCTGCGTCTCGCCGGACGCCACGCGCTGCCGGTCTTCTGTTTCCACGTGCTGCTGGCCTATGTCGTGGTCGTGGTCGACCAGACCATCGGCCCCTTCGCCGACGCCACCGAGATCGCCATCCTCCTGGCCTGCCTCGCATCGATGCTCGGCGTCGCCGCACTTTCCGAAGCCCGCGACCGGCGGTCGGCGGAACGGCGGCCGGCGACGGCGGCGATGCGCGGTCCGGGCGTGCGTGCCTGATCGGTCGCACGCCGCGGGAAGAGACGTGCGCCGGAAGCACGCTCGCCCGACGATGTGCCCGGCCGGCCGAAAGACGACACCACCCGAAGACGTCCCGGTGCTAAGATCGCTCCGGTGACGACTTCGGGAGACCCGATCATGCGCTTATCGCTCGCCGTCCTGGCCCTGTTCGCGGCGATGCCGCCGGCCGCTTCGGCACAGCAGCCGGGGGGCAAGGGCGAGCCCGCGATCGGCCTCGAATTGTCCGCCAAGCTCTGCAGCGGCTGTCACGTCATCGCGCCCGACCAGGTGAGCGGCACGGTGAGCGACGGCGTGCCGTCCTTCATGGAGATCGCCCGCGGGCCGCGCGGTGATCCGGAGCTTCTCGACGAGGTGCTGATCCAGCCGACCCATCCGGCGATGCCCGAGCCGCCCTTGTCCGGCATCGAGCGGGCGCACGTGGTGGCCTACATCATGTCGCTCGAAGAGCGCTGAGGTCTCCTCGGGTCCCGGCCGTCCGTCACGCCGCCTTCTTCCCGGCCGTGATCGGGCCGGGTGCGGTACCGTGGTGCCGGAGCGGTCGCGTGGCCGGGTTCGTGCGCAATTCCTCGGGCGTCGCGCAGAGCCGGTGGTCGACCAGCAGGCGCCCCAGCCATGCCCGGCCGGTGAGCCGGGCGAACGGCACGGCGGCCATCAGCGGCAGCAGGATCGGCGCCGCCCAGGGCAGCAGGACCGGGGCGCGCGCGGCCAGCAGGACGAAGAGCGCGCAGCCGATCACCGTCTGCGGCCAGAGACCGCGCCACGCCTCGCCCCAGCCCAGCTCACGCAGGGTCCGGCGCTGCGCGTCCCAGCCCACCGTCCGGCCGAGCGTCAGGCCGCAGAGAAAGACCGTCTGGGCGACCGCGACGATCGGGCCCAGAAACAGCGAAAAGACCAGCTCGATCGCCGCCGATCCGACCACCCGGCGCGTTCCGCCGTGCGCCCGGCGTCGCGCGGGATGGGCCAGCAGTGCCGCGATGCCGGCGATCTTCGGCATCAGATTGATTCCCATCATCACGGCGAAGAGGCCGATGCCGAGCGTCCATCCGATGGGCGAGAGCGGCGCCGATGCGCCGCCCGTTCCGGCCATCGCCGCCTGGCCCAGGCCGATCCCGACGAAGCCCAGCCAGGCCGGCGCCGCCACGTACATCATGATCGCCAGGACCAGCTGCAGCCGGCCCATCGGCGCGAAACCCGGCCGGTGCCAGAGCCGGAGATACTGCATGTTGCCCTGGCACCAGCGCAGGTCGCGCTTGATGAAATCCTGCAGCGTCGGCGGGTTCTCCTCGAAAGAACCGTCCGAATCCGGCAGCACGTACACGGCATGGCCCGCCGCCCGCATGACCGCCGCTTCGACCTGATCGTGGCTGAGCACCAACCCGCCCAGCGGCGGTCCGCCCGGCAGTCGCGGCAGCCGGCAGTGCGCCATGAAGGGGGCCGTGCGCACGATCGCGTTGTGGCCCCAGAACGGCCCGGAATCGCCCTGCCACCATGCGCCGCCGGTGGCATAGGCGCGCATGCCGTGGCGCATGCCGAACTGGAAGATGCGGGCGAACGGCGCGGTGTTCGGCAGGCCGGCGATCAGCGGCTGCAGAATGCCGACCTCCGGGGCGCGATCCATGATCGTCGCCAGCCGCTCGAGGGCGCGGGCCGACATCATGCTGTCGGCGTCCAGCGGCACGAAGGTGTCGAAGTGCGCTCCGTGACGTTCGAGCCAGTCCCAGAGATTGCCGGTCTTGTGGCCGGCATTGCTCGCCCGCCTTCGATAATGCAGCGGCGGCGCATCGGCACCCGCCGGCCGGCGCTCGTTCCACGTGCCGAAAAGCGCCGCCTCGCGACCGGCGACGGCCGGATCCTGCGTGTCGCTCGCCACGAAGAAGACGAAGCGCCCGGGCCTCTCCGCGCGCGCCGCCAGATCGGCGGCCATGCGCACGAGACTGGCGTGGACCCGATCCGGATCCTCCTCGTGCACCAGCATCAAGATCGCCGTGCGCCCGCCGGTCCCCGCGGTCGGTGCCGTCGAGCCGGCCGGGATCGCCGCCGGCGGACAGACGATGCGCGCCGTGTCGGACCCGTAGCGGAACTGCAGCAGAAAGCCGATCACCGCGTTCCAGAAGCCGATCATCGCCCAGGGCAGCGTGAGCGCGAACGAGAGCAGCATGAGCGTGTCGGCGATGCCGAGGCCGTCGCCGCCCAGCACCATCGCCAGAACGCCCAGCGCCGCACCGGCCGAGCCGACCACCAGCGACGCGAAGATCGCTCTTCGCCGCAGCATTTTCGTCCGCTCGTGCAACGCCGTTTCCGCCCCGCCTTCGAAGAACCCCGAGCTACATGGGGTCGGTGGCACCGTTCGCCCAGAGCCGTCGCGCTCCGCAAGTCCCGAGGTATGCCCGAGGCCCGGATGTCGTGCTGGTGTGCGCGCCCGGCCTGCGGCCCCCGGTGCTGCGGCTCACCCCGGGGCCAGACGTTCGAGAACGGGCGAGAGATCGTCGATCGTCGGGGTGTCGGCGCCGCAGGCGTAGCCGGCGAAGGCGCGCTTGAGGGTGCCGTTGGTGGCGGTGAAGGCACGGCAGGCGGGGCGGTCGGTGACGTCGAGCGTCACGAGATCGCTCTCGATCCGGAAATTGCCGGCCGAACCGCTCCAGTTGCCATAGTCGTTGCCGGTGAAGCGCGCACCCCGGCTGTCGAGAAAACGCCAGGTCCGCCACTGGCCGTGGCGGCCGTTGGTGGTGAGCTGATCGCTGTTCTGGCAGCCGATCACATCGGCCTGGACCACCACGGCGTCGATCGGCGGCCCATCCACGGCGAGCACCCGGGCGACGTTGGTCGAGGCCGGCATGGACGCCGAGGCGATGC
Source organism: Geminicoccaceae bacterium (assembly GCA_020446525.1). Lineage (GTDB taxonomy): Bacteria > Pseudomonadota > Alphaproteobacteria > Geminicoccales > Geminicoccaceae > JAGREO01. The sequence goes on from JAGREO010000006.1 coordinate 12,276, forward strand.
GCAGACCGCCCGCACTCGAGACCGTCGGATCCTGCGGCAGCGGTGCCGCGGTCAGACCGAAGCGCTGCCGCTTGCCGCTCAGGCTGCAGCCGATGGTGATCGGATCGTTCATCGCCAGATGGTCGATGGCGAACGGCCCGAGGCGTTCCGGCGCGGCGCCGCGCCCGGCCGCCGCCGCGGTCAGGATCGCCCTGGCACTCGCGGCGTGCGGCGCATCCGGGCCGAAGCGCTCGAGATAGGCGGCGAAGAGGTCCGGGTCCTCGCTGCCGACGATGCTCTGCCAGACCAGCGCCTCGGCGTCCGCGTCGTCGACCGGGCCGCCGCCGGTGTCGTTGATGACGAAGGGCGCGCGCAGCGAGGAGGTGTTGAACGGCACCTGCCGCGCATCCGTCGCGTCGATCACGTCGTTGCGCACCTCGCGCATCAGCGCGTCCGCGTCCAGGCCCGGGCGGTCGAGATTGGCGAGCATCGCTTTGGTGAACGGGCTGTTGCGGCCGGTGCCGTCGGCGGCGACGTCGCCCGGTGCGGTGGAGAACGCCACGAAGCTGCCGGCGGCGGTGTCGACCGGCACCAGACCCCGGCCGACCTTCTGCGCCTTGTCCGAAGGCAGGCCGGCCCGCAGCTCCAGAGCGAGCGGGTTGTCGCGGCAGGCGTCGAGAATGACGATGCGGGTCGGCACGGTGTTCTCGAGCGCCCACATCACGTCGTCCACGTCGATCAGCCGGAGCCGTACGTCGCTCACCCGATCGAGCCTGGCGTCGGTGGGCAGGAGATAGTTCTTGCCGGCATATTCCATGCCGTGACCGGCATAGAAGAAAATGCCGGCATCCGCACCGTCGAGTGCCTGCGTGAAGTCGACGAGCCGGCTCTGCATCGCCGTGAAATCGACGTCGATCGCCTCGATCACCCGATAGCCAAGGCGCCCGAGCTTGGCCGCCACGTCGCGCGCATCGTTGGGCGGATTGACGAGTGAGATGCCCGGCTGCTCGTAAGCACCGTTGCCGATCACCAGGGCCACGTGACGCGAGGCGCCCTGAGCCCGAGCCGCAGCGAAACCGAACAGGAACATCGATGCCGCGAGACAAGCGGCCAGCGGCGCGAGCCATCGTTTCATTCGCTGCGTTTCCCTCGTCGGTTCCGGACGCGGCGGGCACCGGCCGGCGGCCCGCCCGATCCCGCCGCGACCCGAAGGATATGGACCCGGCCCCGCACGGCAAGCCTTTTCGCTCGTGCCGCGCGGCGACACCCCCGATGCCCCCGGCACCTCCGGCACCGCTCGAAGAAGGCGCTGGTCGCGGTCGTCCGGGACGCCCCTCGAACCGTCGAGCCAACAACACCACCTGCCGCCGCCGCCCGGGCCTCGGGACGGCTCGCCGCGTTTCGTACACCCTCGCCCGGGAGACCGCCCGAACATCCGGGTCACGCCCCGCATCGTGTCGTGGCCGATGTCGGAAATCACCGGCGAACGCGCAGCCAAATCGGCTCGCGAAGGAAGATACGAACACAAGAGAAAAAAAGCGTTGACGATATAGGATCAAACGCCTATAACCTACCCCATGACCCACC
>JAGREO010000330.1 GCA_020446525.1 Geminicoccaceae bacterium
CTGCAGCGCCAGCTCAACGACCCCTTCGTGCAGGCCGCGCGCGACGCCGGCTATCGCGCCCGCTCGGCCTTCAAGCTCGAGGAGATCGACCGCCGCTTCGGCCTGATCGGAGCCGGTACCACCGTGGTCGATCTCGGCGCGGCACCCGGTAGCTGGAGCCAGTATGCCGCGCGCAAGGGCGCGCGTGTCGTCGCCTGCGACCTCCTGCCGATCGAGCCGATCGCGGGCGTCACCATCCTCCGGGGCGATTTCCTCGACCCCTCGGTGCAGCAGCAGATCCGTGAGGCCTCGGGCGGCCGCGCCGATCTCGTGCTGAGCGACATCGCGCCCGACGCCACCGGCCGACGCATCGTCGACCGGCTGCGCGCGGAAGCCGTCGGTGAGGCCGTCCTCGAGTTCGCGGTCGGACTGCTGGGCCCGGACGGACGCGTGCTGGTCAAGCTGGTCAAGGGTGCCGAAGCCGCCGTCCGGGACGCCGGCCGAGCGCGCTTCAGGACCTTCCGCCCGCTGCGGCCCGAAGCCACCCGCAGCGAAAGCTCCGAGATTTTCCTGCTCGCCTCGGGTCTCCCGGCCGCCGACGGCGACGCCTGACGCACGACGGACGTCGGCCCGCTCGGCGGACGTCGGCGAGGTTCAAAGGGCGTTCTTCGACCGCAGCCATGCGGTGATCGCCTCGTCGGCGGATCGCAGGACGACGGCCACCTCCTCCACCGCCTCCAGCCGCGCGCGCCAAGGCTCGAGTGCAGGTGGCAGGGCGAGCGGGTCGCCCAGAATCTCGAACATGCGCCGGGCAAGGTGCAGGGTCGCCGGATAGGCCGTGTCGGCCAGAGTGAGGCGCGCGCCGCCCAGCCAGGGATCGGGGCGGGTCATGCGCGCCAGATCCGCGAGCCGCGTGCGGAACGACGCCATCTCCGCGTCGACCGCCGCCCGCTGCCGACCGAACGGGTTCATCTGCGCGAACAGCGCGCGCAAGGGCGGCTCGAGCCGCGTGTCGTGAAAGCGTGCGAGCAGGCGCAGGCGCGCCCGTTCGGCGGGGTCGCCCGGCAAGAGACGAGGCTCGCCATACGCTTCCTCCAGATATTCGACGATCGTCTCCGATTCGCTCAGCACGAGGTCGCCGTCGACGATGGCCGGAATGGTGCCGGCCGGAACGATCGCCTTGTAGGCCGGCGAGCCGTAGCCGTCCGGCGGTGCCAGCGCGACGAAGGCGATGCGCTTGAGCCGCAGCACGATCTCGACCTTCGCGGCGAAGTTGCTGACGGGGTGGGTGTAGAACCGGATCGCGGTCATGGCCGATGCGTGACCTTCCGCTCCATTCTTCGCGCGGCCTCGTTCGGGCGACGACGCCGCCGAACCGCACGCCCGCGTCGATGTAATGTTCGCATTAGCCCCATGTTAACGGCTGGAGGACAAGATGACGGTTCGCGACGACCGACGTCCGGGTCCCGCCTCCGACGGCGGACGGCGCCACGAAGGAGCCGCTCCATGAAAATCGAAAGCACGTTCGAGGTTCTCTTGCTGCGCGACGACCGCTGGGAGCTCCAGGAGGTCTTCGCGAGCGAAGTCGAGGCGATGCACGCCGCCCATGCGCTGCAGCAGCGCCCGAACACCCGCGGCGTGCAGATCGTCCGCGACCGTTACGACCGTACGACCGGCCTTTCGCGCGGCACGCTGGTGTTCGAGCGGCGCAAGAGCCTCCTTGCCGAGAACGCCGTTCGCAGCTCGGGCGCCGGCGGCAGTTGACATCCGGTCGATGGCCCTGGAACCGTCCCCCGATCCGACGGAATCCGCGACGCTCCGGCCCGGCGGTGCGACGGTCGTTTCCGATCGGGGAAAACCCCTGCTTCGTGCCGCGGACCCGTGACGGCGCGACGGGCCCGCGGCCCCGCCGCCGCGTCCCCGGACATGCCCATGGCGCGGTGCGCAACCGGCACCGGTCGCGCGCACCCTTCAGCGGCTCAGATTCCACTTCTTCTGCAACTCTTCGAAGAAGCCGCTGGCGTGGCGCAGCCGGATCCAGTGGTTGACGTAGTTGATCCACACCTGATCGTCCTGCGGCAGCAGAAAGGCGCCCGGACGGCGCGAGCGGGGCCGGTCGACCGGCACCACGGCGAGTTCGGGATAGGTCGCGACGAGCTGCGCCGCGTCGACGTTGCTGGTGACGCTCGCATCGGCGCGCCCGGCCAGCACCTCCTGATATTCCCGCGCCGGCGCTTCCACGGTGACGATCTGCGCCTTCTGGAAATACTGCCGGGCCTGCTGCTCGAACACCGTGCCGAGGGTGACCGCGATGGTGACGGCCGGATCGTCCAGGCTCTCCCAGCCGTCGAAGCGCCCGGCATCGGCCGCACGCGTCATCGGCACGGTGGAGAATTCGACATAGGGGTCGCTGAAGCCCGCGACCTTGGCCCGATCCATGCTCAGCGACGCACTGGTGGTCAGATCGTACTTGTCGGCCTGGATGCCGCTCACCAGCGTCTTCCAGTCGGTCGGCACGAACACCAGCGACACACCCATGTCCGAGGCGAACTGCCGCACCGTGTCGATGTCGTAGCCGGCATAATCGTTGGTCGCCGGATCCTTGAAGCTCATCGGGTTGAAGTCACCCGTCGTGCCCACCCGCAACTCGCCGGATTGCAGGATGCGCTGGAGATGCGAGTCCTGAGCCCGGGGCTGCGCCACCCAGCCGAACGCCAGCACGGGTGCCAGCAACAGAGACCATAGGATGTTGCGACGCTGCGTGATCACGGCTTCCCTCTCGGTTCATCGGTCGTGCCCGGTGTGTTTGCCGTGATTTGTGCGCCGTGAGAAGTAAAATCCAGTTCGGCCGGGCTCTTGTGAAAGGGCTGGATCTCCGGAACCGATCGGCAGGTGCGAAGCGGCAGCATGCTCCTGATAGCTGTCCGATACTGCGTGGATCGTGAAAAATGTGATCTGCTCGAACGGATCGAGCAGGCCCTCGATCGAGCCGAAATCGAGATTCCCTACCCCTTCCGGAACGAGGTCCTTAGCGAGTATCGAAGCAACGCGGAGCGAGACGAGCCAACAGGGCTCGACCGTCAGGACGAGCAATGAGTGGTAACGCGCCCGGCCGGGAACAGTGGCGAGGCGGAGGCGACGATGAGTGACGATGCGGTCGGGCGGTTGCGGCGTATCTGTGTGGCGCTGCCGGAAGCGGTGGAGAAGGAGGCCTGGGGGGATCCGACGTTTCGGGTGCGGGAAAAGATCTTCGCCATGGTCAAGGTCGGTGACGGGCGCGTCTCGGTCTGGTGCAAGGCGCCGCCGGGGAGTCAGGAGGTTCTGATCGGCGCCGATCCGGAGCGGTTCTTCCGGCCGCCCTATGTCGGATCGAAGGGCTGGGTCGGCATGCGGCTCGACGACACGCCGGACGGTCCTCCGGACTGGGACGAGGTCCGGGCGATCGTGGTGCGCAGCTATGGCCTGATCGCACCGCGGCGGCTGGCGCGCCGGCTCGAGCCGCGCGAGCGGCCTCCGGCGCGGCCCGGTGAAGGCGGGTCGTGACGCAGATGACGGTCCCGCGGCCGGCCGGGTGTGACGCGCCACGTCGGGACGACGCCCGTTCGTGCCACGTCGGCGCGGGGCTCGTCCATTCCGCGCCGACGCGAGGCTCGCCCGTGCCGCGTCGGGGCGGGCTCGTCTGTTTCAGAAACGGCCCGGGCTGTCTATACGGATGGGAGACCGGCGGCGTGCATCGAAGCGGCGCTCGCCGCGGCGAGGCGGGCGGCGGGCGGGGCGGGTGCCGCGTCCGGCCGGACGTGGACGACGCGGCGCAGCGTGTCCTTGAGATCTTCGGCGACCCGCAGGGCGAGGGCGACGATGGTCAGGGTCGGGTTGGCGAAACTGCCGGTGACGAAGGTGCTGCTGCCGGCGACGAAGATGTTGGACACTTCGTGCACCCGGCAGCGTGCGTCGACCACGCCCTTCTTCGGGTCGTCGTGCATGCGGGTGGTGCCCATGATGTGCAGCGTCGACGAGGCGAGGATCGAGGGCCGGCCCTGCTCGCGCAGGACGGCGTATCGACCGAGGCCGGAGGCGGCGATCTCGGCGGCGTAGAGATCCTGTGAGCGCATCGTCCGGGCGACGTCCTCGGCGTGCCAGACCCAGTGCTTTTCCAGTTTGCGCCGTCCCTGCGCGTCGACCTCGGAAGCCAACTGGTAGCGATTGTCCCAGCGCGGCGGCTGTTCGGCCTGATGCACGACCTGGAACGCACCGAAGGCCTCGGCGGCGCGGTCGAGACCGGACCAGCCGCCGCGGCTCAACCGCGGATAGCGGCCGCGCACGTCGCGCCACGCCATGTCGATGAGGGCATCCGCGCCCCACACCATCGCCGCCACACAGCGCAGGTCGCGCGCGGCGTCCCTCGGCCGGCGGCTGATCATCTCGAGGACGGCGCGGCGCGCCCGTTCCTGGCGCGGCTGAAGCACGAGCCGCTCACGGTGATCCGCCGGTCTCGGGAAGAACAGGGCGCTCAGTTGCGGCAGGCGCTCCCCGAGCAGCGCCTCGGGCGCGATGCGCAGATGTCCCATGATCGACTGGCCGTGGAGATGGCGCAGGTCGTAGAGCGCCATGGCGTCGATCAGACGGCGCGAGTCCGGTACGAAGTCGCCGCCGTCGAGCAGCGGGTGGTCCATCAGATAGCGGCCGACCAGCCCGTGGCCGTTACCGATCGCAGCACGCCTGCCGGTATCGGAGAGCAGGAGCAGATGGGCGCTCGCGGCGCCACCGGCGGCCAGCACCACATGCTCCGCACCGACCTCGATCGATCGTCCGGCCCGATCGACGAGGCGAACGCCCCTCGCCCGCGCACCGCCCGGTATGGTGACGATCTCGCAGGCGGTGGCGTTGCAGAGAACGGTGGCGAAGGGCGATGCCGCGACCTCCTCCCGCAGGACCTTGTGGAAGACCCGCCCGTCGCCGAACTGAAAGACGTTGGAGACGAGACGCTGCTCGGGCAGCGGAAGCCGACGCGCGCCGGGCTCTTCCCAGGCCGCCGCCTCGAATCCGCAGGGCGGCAGGCCGAAGAGTTGTTTGGCGCGGCGATACCAGGGTTGCAGTTCCTGCGGACCGACGGGCCAGCCCGCGTCGCAGATCTCGCTGCGCGGGACGAAATCCTCCTCGTGGAACGGCGTCAGGCGCACGCTGTTCCTGTTGCCGTCGGCGGTGCGGATGATCCAGCGGGAGGCGTTGCCGCCGAGTTGCGCGCGGCCGCCCTGCTCGAGCAGGACGATGCGGATGCCGGCGCGACAGAGTTCGGCTGCGATCGCCATGCCGGCCGGGCCGGAGCCGACGATGCAGACCTCCGTCGCGAGCGGGGACCTCTCGTCGAGCGCTTCAGCATCGATCAGCATCGAATCCGATTCTCCGATAGCCTCGAACCCGCGATCACCCGATTCTCACCCGCGTCCGGTGGCACGCATTTCCAACCGGAAGGAGCCGTCGCCAGACTAGAACGGACGCCTTAAGGCCCGGTTAACGCGCCGGCGATCAGCCGTGGCCGGCCGACAGGGGTTGAGCGGGTACGAGGCACCGTGCTTACCGGCGCTCTTCGGCGAGCCGCGGCCATGGGTCGTGGTGCGCGGATGTCGTAGGCGGATCGGGAACGGCTCCGGTGCGTCGTCGCGGGCTATTCGCGGATGCCGCGGATGCGGACGTTGCGGCGGCGCAGCAGTTCGAGGGTGGTCAGGAGCGCTATGGAGATGACGATCAGGATGGTGGCGACGGCGAGGATGGTGGGGCTGATCTCCTCGCGGATGCCGGACCACATCTGACGCGGGATCGTGCGCTGCTCGAAGCCGGCGAGGAAGAGGACGACGACCACCTCGTCGAAGCTGGTGATGAAGGCGAAGAGCGCGCCCGAGATCACGCC
>JAGREO010000331.1 GCA_020446525.1 Geminicoccaceae bacterium
GGCGAGCGGCTGGGCGCCTGCACCGACTGCCGGCGCTACTGGGCGCGCCATCGTGCGGGCGAGATCGACGCGCGGGAGATCGGCCGGGTCGAGGGCCGGCTCGCGGTCACCGCCGGGACCTGTGCCGTCATGGGCACGGCCAGCACCATGGCCTGCATCGCCGAGGTGCTGGGCTTCATGCCGGCGGGTGCCGCCACCGTGCCGGCCGTGCACGCCGACCGGCTGCGGGTCGCCGAGGAGACCGGCCTGCTGGCGGCGACGCGGCTCGTCGGCTCGACGCTTCGGCCGCGCGATCTGGTGACGGCGGAATCGCTCGACAATGCCGTGCGGGTTCTGCTGGCGCTCTCGGGTTCGACCAACGCCGTCGTCCATCTGGCGGCGATCGCAGGCCGCGCCGGCCTCGCGCTCGATCCCGACCGTCTCGGCCGCACGAGCGACGAGACGCCCGTGCTGCTCGACCTCAAGCCGGTCGGCGACGGCTATATGGAGGATCTGCACGCCGCGGGCGGTCTGCCGGCGGTGCTGGCGGAGCTGGCCCCTCTCCTGCACCGCGACTGCCCGACGGTGACGGGCGAGACGATCGGCGCGCGCCTCGACACACCGCTCGTGGAGAAGGTCGACCGGCGGGTCGTGCGGGCGCGGCACGATCCCGTCTCGCCGGTGGGCGGGCTCGTGGCGCTGCGCGGCACGCTCGCACCGGAGGGCGCCATCCTCAAGCGTGCGGCCGCCACGCCGGCCCTGCTCGAGCACGAGGGCCGTGCGGTCGTCTTCGCCTCGCTCGAGGATCTGGCAACGCGCATCGACGATCCGGGTCTCGACGTGACGGCGGACGACGTTCTGGTGCTGCAGAATGCGGGGCCGGCCAGTGCCGCCTCGATGCCCGAGGCGGGTTATCTGCCGATCCCCAAGAAGCTGGCGCAGGCCGGTGTGAAGGACATGGTGCGCATCTCCGACGCGCGGATGAGCGGCACCGCCTTCGGTGCCGTGGTGCTGCACGTCGCACCGGATGCGGCCTCGGGCGGGCCGCTGGCGCTGGTGCGCAGCGGCGACCGCATCCGCTTGAGCGTGGCGCAACGGCGGCTCGACCTGCTGGTGGAGGCGGCGGAGCTGGAGCGGCGGCGCCGGGACCTGCGCCCGGCGGTCCCGCGCGGGTCGGGTTATGCCCGGCTCTATCACGAACACATCCTGCAGGCGCCGCAGGGCTGCGACTTCGATCTGTGGCGCGCTGCGGAGTGAGTTCGGGCGCTAGCGCACGGTGAAGTGGCTTTCGGTGAAGCGTTCGAGGGTCGCCGCATCGGGTTCGGGGCCCGATCCCGGCGCATCGCTCAGCACGAAGCGGCCCTCGCGGTCGAGCGGCGCCAGGTCGAGCAGCTCTTCGCGCAGCGGGTTGGGGTTGCAGTCGATCTCGAGCAGACCGTCGCCGCCGGCGGCCGCCAGCAGGTGGGCCGAGTGGAGCAGGCCCACGGCACCGCCCAGATAGTGCGGACAGTAGCGCCGGCCCTGGGCGAGGGCGCGACGGGCGATGCGCAACCCGGCGCTGAGCCCGCCCCATTTGGCGACGTCGGGCTGGACGATGCCGAAGATGGCCTCGGCTCCCATGAGCTCGAAGGCCTTCTCGTCGGTCAGGTTCTCGCCGCCGGCGAGCGGCACGGCGGAGAGGGCGGCGAGTGCCCGCCAGTCGTCGATCGGCGCGTCGGCCGCGATCGGCTCCTCGATCCAGGCGACACCGCGCTCGGCCAGCCGCGGCAGGCGGGCGCGGGCGGTGGGGGTGTCGTAGCCCTGGTTGACGTCGACCATCAAGAGCTCGCCCGGGCCCAGAGCTGCGGTCATGGCGTCGAGGTTGCGGTCGTCCCGCTCGAAGCCGAGCTTGAGCTTGAAAGCCCGGTAACCGGCCTCGCGCGCCCGCTGCATCTGGGCTACCGGATCACCGGGGTTGATGCCGCTGGCGTAGGCCGGAAGGGTGCGCCGTGCCGGATCGGGCGTATCGCCGGCCAGCACCGCGGCGAGCGGCAGGCCGCGGCGGCGGGCCACGAGATCCCAGAGCGCGCAGTCGATGCCGGCCATGCACTGGTGCACGGGACCCCATTCGCCCGACTGGATCATGATGCGGTGGAAGGCGGTGCGGGCGGCGGCCCAGAGGGCGGGCGGGTCGTCGCTGGGCCTGCCCAGGTACCAGGCGCCCAGCGTCTGCTCGACGAGGCGGGCGCGGTGGGCGCCGCCCCATTCGGGGAAGTTGCACCAGATTTCGCCCCAGCCGTGGGCGCCATCCTCGGCCCCGAGCCGGACCAGCAGGCTCTGGCGCGCGGTGAAGCGGCCGATGCTGCTGACCACGGGCTCGTCGATCGGTGCGCGCAGGTAGAAGAGCTCGATGGCCGCGATCGTCATGTCTCGTCCCTCAAGGCGCGCTTCATGCCCTCGTGCGAGGCGATGAAGCCGAGCCGTTCGTAGAAGCGGTGGGCGTCGTGGCGCGATTTGTTGGTGGCGAGCTGCATGGTGTGGCAGTTGCGGCGGCGTGACTCCTCGATGGCCCAGCGCATCATCTGGCCACCGATACCCCGGCCGCGCCGCGCGGCCACGACCCGCACACCCTCGACCTGCGCCCGCCACGCGCCGCGATAGGAGAGGCCCGGGATGAAGGTGAGCTGCATGCAACCGACGAGCTCCGCGTCGTCGGTCTCGGCGACGATCAGGCGCTGGTTGGGGTCGGCCTCGATCGCGGCGAAGGCGGCGGCGTAGCCGGGATCGCCCGGATGCTCGCGGGTCCGGCCGAGCCGATCGTCGGCGAGCATGGCGACGATGGCCCCGAGATCGGCGGCCATGGCGTCGCGCATGCGGATCACCGGATCGCCCTCACGACGGAAAGCCCACGACCTTGTCCTGCGCGGCGGCCGGCGGCTCGGGGTAGTGCAGGCCGCGCTGGCCGGAGAAGCTGCGGTCGGGCCGCGCCTCGAAGGGGCCGGGATCGTAGCCGACGAGCGCGCCGTCCTGCACCCAGCCGGCCTCGACGTCCCTGCCCCATAGGTTTCGGACCAGCTCGGCCACCAGTCGTGCGCGCAACTCGGCCATGGCCGGATCGCCGGCGCGGTCGTGGCGCTCGTGCGGATCGTCCTTCAGGTCGAAGAGCTGGAGCCGGTTGCCCGCTGGATACCAGATCAGCTTGTGCCGGCCGTCGTGCAGCATGCGGCAGGCGCCGTGGGTCTCGACGCAGTCGCCATAGAGGAAGTCGCGGCGCGGCCCCTGCACCATGTCGCGGCCCTGGCATGTCCCGGGCACGGGCACGCCGGCCAGCGTCAGCAGTGTCGGCATGACGTCCTGCAGGCCGACGAGCCGGTCGTCGGTCCGGTCGACGCCGACCCGGTCGTCGCCGGCGGCACCGGCCAGCAGCATCGGGATGCGGGCGGAGGATTCGTAATAGGTGCGCTTGGCCCAGAGCCCCTGATCGCCCAGCATGTCGCCGTGATCGGCGGTGAACGTCAGGATCGTGTCGTCGAGCAGCCCCTCCTCGCGCAGGGTGCCCAGCACCACCCTCAACTGGTGGTCGATATGGGTGCAGAGCGCATAGAAGGCGCGGCGGATCTCGTCGATCTCGAAGGGCGAGAAGCGCGGATAGAAGTGGCGGATCATGCGCAGTGCGCGCGGCAGCTTCGCATCGTCGACGGCCCATTCGCCGACGACGGGCTCGTCCATCTCGAGCCGGCGGTAGAGGTCCATGTAGATCTGCAAGGGCACCAGCGGCGGGTGCGGTGCCTCGTAGGACAGGTACCAGAAGGCCGGCCGGGTGGGATCGCGGCGCTTGATCGTCCGGCACATCTGCATGGTCGACCAGTTGGTGACGTGGCAGTCCTCGCTCAGGTGCCAGGGCCGGTTCATGTAGTTGTTGTTGTTCATGCCGTGCAGGAACTTCTTGCCCGGATGCCCCCGGTCGGCGAGGTAGAGATCGTGGTCGTCGACCGCACCCAGGTGCGGGCGGCCCTCTTCGGCGAGGAGCACGTCGTCGAAGCCGATGCGGTCGCGC
>JAGREO010000036.1 GCA_020446525.1 Geminicoccaceae bacterium
ACGAGCAGTAGAGCGTGTTCTTGGAATCGCCGCCTGGTTTGCTCATCGGTCCCCGTCGCCAGATGAATGTTTCGGCATGCTAGCCCTCGCGGCCGGATGCGACAACCACTTATCAACCGCGACGCGCAAAGACCACGTCGAGGTGCGGTCGTGCCGCGCGACGCCCCGGCTACGAACCGCGGGTCGTCGGGTCAGTGGATGGGATGCACCATGCCGTGTCAAGCCTCGCGCCCGATGCCTGTAGGGGGCAAAATCGGGTCGGCCACCCGCCGCGTCAACCCCAACGGTGCACCCGCACCGGGCCGCACATCGCCGCAACGCATGGCGGCGGTGCGCGCCGCGGCGGGCGCGCGTCAGCTGTTCGGGCTGGGCGGCAGCTCGCCGGGACGCCGCGTGATGACCTCGTCGACGAGACCGAATTCCTTGGCCTCCTCGGCACTCATGAAGGTGTCGCGCTCCATGCGCTTTTCGATCTCGTCGAGCGTGCGGCCGGTGTGCTTGGCGTAGATGTCGTTGAGCCGGGCGCGCACCTTCAGGATCTCGCGGGCGTGGATTTCGATGTCGGTCGCCTGGCCCTGGAAGCCGCCCGAGGGCTGGTGCGTCATGATCCGCGCATTGGGCAGGCAGTAGCGCTTGCCGGCGGACCCGGCGGTCAGCAGCAGCGAGCCGGCGCTGGCGGCCTGACCGATGCACAGCGTGGCGACGTCGCAGCGGATATATTGCATGGTGTCGTAGATCGACAGGCCCGAGGTCACCACGCCGCCCGGCGAGTTGATGTAGAGATAGATGTCCTTCTCGGGGTTCTCCGCCTCGAGGAACAGCAGCTGGGCGTTGATGAGCGAGGCCATGTGGTCCTCGATCGGACCGGTGAGGAAGACGATGCGCTCCTTGAGCATCCGCGAATAGATGTCGTAGGCGCGCTCGCCGCGGCTGGTCTGCTCGACCACCATCGGCACCAGTTGCGCGGTGATCGGACGCGATGTGTCTGCAGTCGTGTGGGCGGTCGTGTCGGCGGTCATGTCGACTCCTGGCTCCTTGCGGCCTGTCGGGGGAGGGAAAGCGGCGCTGCGCCTCAGGCGCCGGCCGGCGCCTCGGCGTCTCGCGTGACCGGCGCTCCCCCCTCCGTCGCGGCGTCCGTCTCTTCGTCCGGATCGCGCATCAGCTCCTCGACGCTGACCTTCTTCTCGGTGACCTGGGCCTTCGAGATGATGAAGTCGACCACCTTGTCCTCGAAGATCGGCGCCCTGAGCTGCTCGATCGCCGCCTGATTGTTGCGGAAATAATCGAACACCTTGCGCTCTTCGCCGGGAAAGCGGCGGGCCTGGGCGAGCAGCGCCTGCTGCAGTTCCTGCGGCTCGACGGTGACCTCGTTCTTCGTGCCGACGTCGGAGAGCAGGAGCCCCAGACGCACCCGGCGCTCGGCGATCCGGCGATATTCCTCGCGTGCCTTCGCCTCGGTCTCCTCGCCCTCGTCGAAGCTGCTGCCGGCGCGCTGCATCTCGTCGGTCAACTGCTTCCAGATGGCCTCGAACTCGAGGTCCACCATGCCGGCCGGCACCGGAAAATCGTGCGCCTCGGCGAGCTTGTCGAGCAGTTGCCGCTTGAGCTTGGCACGGGCGGCCCCGGCCTGATCGGCGGCGAGGCGCTCGGTGAGCATCGTCTCGAGCGCCGCCAGATCGTCCGCGCCGAACTGTTTTGCCAGTTCGTCGTCGATCGCCACCGGCTCGGCGGTGCGGATTTCCTTGATCGTCACCGCGAACCGCGCGGGTTTGCCGGCGAGCTCGGCCGCGCCGTAATTTTCGGGGAAGGTGACGTCCACCGTCACCTCCTCACCGGCCCGCCTGCCGATCAGCTGATCCTCGAAGCCCGGGATCATGCGGTTGGAGCCCAGATCCAGCGTATGGTTCTCGGCACTGCCGCCCTCGAACGGCTCGCCCTCCAGCGTGCCCTTGAAATCGATCAGCAGCCGATCGCCCGCGGCCGCCGCACGGCCGTCCTCGGCCGGTTTGAAGTCGCGCTTGGCGCGGGCGAGGTTCTCCAGGGATTTCCGGACCTGCTCCGGGTCGACGTCGGCCACCTGCCGCTCGAGCGCGATCGTCCCCAGATCGACCTCGGGCACCGCCGGCAGCACCTCGAGATCCATCTTGAACTCGAGATCCTTGCCGTCGTCGAACGAGGTCACCTCGATATTCGGCCGGAGTGCGGGCCGCAGCTCGTTGTCGTCGATCGCCTTGCGGCTGCCTTCCTCGACCGCCTGCTCGAGCACCTCGCCCATGACCGAGCGGCCATATTGCTTGCGCAGCAGGCCGAGCGGCACCTTGCCCGGCCGGAAGCCCGGCATCTTGGCCGTCTTCGCCAGCTTCTTGAGCCGCTGGTCGACCCGGCCCTCGATCTCGTCGGCCGCGACCGTGACCTTGTATTCCCGCTTGAGCCCTTCGGCCGCAACTTCCGTGACCTGCATCTCTTCTCGCCTCGATTGCTGGATGGTTCCCCCGCCCGGTCGCCGGCCCGGTGGCTGGAGGGTGCCTGTTCGCGATGGTGCGGGCGAAGGGACTCGAACCCCCAAGGCTTGCGCCACCAGAACCTAAATCTGGCGTGTCTACCAGTTCCACCACGCCCGCGCCGGGACCCGGGCCCGCGTCCGGGGCCCGCGCCGCATGCCGGGCCCGCGCCGACGCACCGGAAGAGACCAGCCGTCGCCCGAAGCACCCTGCCCTCGACCGCACGACGAACCCGCCCGGACCGCCTCGCCCGGAACGCGCGCTGCATATAGCACAAGCACCGATGCTGCCAACGCCAATCTCCGATCGGCCGATCGCGCATCGGGGGCCGCGTCGCTTCACGCGCGAGGCGCTTTGGCTTAAGCAGCCGGCATTCTCCAGCCGGCGTTATTCAGATGGGGCCGCCAGCATGACCGCGCACACCAGCGAACGTGTCCTGATCCTCGATTTCGGCTCGCAGGTGACGCAGCTCATCGCCCGCCGGTTGCGCGAGTTGCGCATCTATTGCGAGATCCGGCCCTGCACCGAAAGCGAGGAAGCGATCCGCGCCTTCGCCCCGCGCGCGGTGATCCTCTCCGGGGGGCCGGCCTCGACCCATGCCGCAAACGCGCCGCAGGTGCCGGCCGCCGTCTTCGCGCTGGGCGTGCCGGTGCTCGGCATCTGCTATGGCGAGCAGACCATGTGCCGGGTGCTGGGCGGCAGGGTCGAAGCCGATCCGCACCGCGAATATGGCCGGGCCGAGATCGAGCTGGTACGGGAGACCCCGCTCTTCGACGGGATTTTGCGGGTCGGCTCGCGCGCACCGGTATGGATGAGCCACGGCGACCGGATCCTCGCCGTTCCCGAAGGCTTCGTCGCCGTCGCCCGCAGCGAGGGCTCGCCGTTCGCCGCCATCGCCGACGAGGAGCGCCGGCTCTACGGCGTGCAGTTCCACCCGGAAGTGGCGCACACGCCGCTGGGCAAGCAGCTCCTGGCCAATTTCTGCCTGCGCATCGCCGGCCTCTCGGGCGACTGGACGATGCACGCCTACCGCGCCCGGGCGATCGAGGCGATCCGCGATCGTGTCGGCGGCGGTCGGGTGATCTGCGGCCTCTCGGGCGGCGTCGATTCCGCCGTCACGGCACTTCTCGTCCACGAAGCGGTCGGCGAGCGTCTGACTTGCGTCCTCGTCGACACCGGCCTGTTGCGCAAGGACGAGGCGGCCGAGGTGGTGACGCTCTTTCGCGACCATTTCAACATCCCGCTCGTCCACGTCGACGCCGGCGTCA
This sequence comes from Geminicoccaceae bacterium, assembly GCA_020446525.1. Taxonomy (GTDB): domain Bacteria; phylum Pseudomonadota; class Alphaproteobacteria; order Geminicoccales; family Geminicoccaceae; genus JAGREO01. Next base: position 3,770 of record JAGREO010000036.1, read on the forward strand.
CCTTCCTCGCGGCCCTGGGCGACGAGAGCGACCCCGAGGTCAAACGCAAGATCATCGGCCGGACCTTCATCGACGTGTTCGACGCCGAGGCCGCAAAGCTCGGCGGTGCGGACTTCCTCGCCCAGGGCACGCTCTATC
>JAGREO010000332.1 GCA_020446525.1 Geminicoccaceae bacterium
GCCCTGCATCACCTGCCGCCCGAGCGCGCAGAACCGCGCCAGCCGCCCCTTGTGGCGGGTCGTGGCGTCCGGCCAGAACAAGCGCATCCAGTCCTCCAGCGCGAAACGCGCGCAGGCGGATGGGAGCTCGTCGGGTGGGGCGGTGTGATGGTGGGTCATGGGGCGGATTATAGACCCTGTTCCGACCCATGGCAATGCTTTTTATCCTATCATGGATACCGCGCATCTATTCGGGTTCTGCCCGGGAGCGGATCAGGTGAGGGAGAGCGACACCGCGCCCAGGCTCTCGATCTCGATGCGGATTTCGGCCGGGGATTCGATCCATTGGACCGGGGTGATCGTGCCGAGGCTGACGAAGCAGCCTGCTTCGAGCGTGCGGCCGAGGCGGCCGTAGCGCTCGACGAGCCAGGCGAGGGCTCTCAGCGGATGCCCCATCAGTTCGGAGGACACGGCTTCGGCGCGAAGCTGCCCGTCGACGAAGGTGCGGGCGGTGAGGCGGTCCAGCGGCAGGTCCCGCCAGTCGGTGCGTGCTTCGCCCAGCACGCTGCCGGCGTTGCAGTTGTTGTCGGCCGCGAGCGTCGCGGCACCCGCGCGCACCACGTCCTCGTAACGGTCGTCGACGATCTCGATCGCCGGCATCACCGCATCGACGTGACCGGCCCATTCGTGCGGGTCGCGCGGCGCATCGGACGGCTCGATCGTTCGTGCCAGACGCACGGCGATCTCGGTCTCCACCCCCGGACGGACGAATTGCGCGAGCGGCAGGTGCGCGCCGTTCGCATGCACCGTCCTGGCGAAGATCTCGCCCGCGATGGGCCGTTCGATCTGCAGCAATTGGCGCATGGCCGCCGTCGTGCCGCCGATCTTGTAGCCCGCCCGCCGACCGAGCGTCGCCGAGAGCGCGCGGTTGACGTCCTGCTGCAGGACGTAGCCCTCGTTCTCGTCCAGCCCGCTCAAGCGGGCCAGCCGCGTGCCGTTCAAGCGATTGGCGACGATCCGCGCCACCTGATCCATGTTCGAAACCTCCCCGACGGACCTTCCGGACGGCTCGCGAACCGGCACCGGCCTCGCCTGCCGGCGCCGACCGCCGAACCGGCGTCCTCCCCCGGGCTGCCATCCCCCGGACCGGCGATCCTCTCGGACGGGAATCCCCCCGGGCCGGAATCGTCGCGCGGAGCGGGACGCTTTGCGAGCGGTCCCGTCATGAATAACCCATCCGGCGTCACGAGCAACGTCTCGTGGCGGGCATCATGCGAACGCCGTGACCGCCGTCGAGCGCCGATCGTGCATCCGCCGCGACCCCGCTTGCGCCGATCGCGTCTTCAGGGTCCGATGGCGAGCGGGACGGGCCGGTCGACGAACAGCATCAGGGCGAAGAGGAAGAAGGCGACATAGAGCAGCAAGCGATCCAGCATGGCCGGCAAGTCCGCGGATGATCGAGGTGCGACGTGCACGGCGCGCATCATGCCCGGGCCGGGTTAAGAGAGCCCTAAGGTCGGGTCCCCCTCGCGCACACCCCGGGCGCCGTGCGGCGGCCTCAGTGCCTGAAGTGGCGCCGGCCGGTGAAGACCATGGCGACGTCGGCGGCGTCGGCCGCGGCGATCACTTCGGCGTCCTTGATGCTGCCGCCCGGCTGGATCACCGCCCGCACCCCGGCTTCGGCCGCCTGGTTCAGGCCGTCGGCGAAGGGGAAGAAGGCGTCGGAGGCGAGCACCGGGGCGCCCGGCCGGCTCTCGTCGATCCGGCCCTCGCGCCGGTCCTCGATCGGCCCCCCGATCCGGCCCTTCATCCGGCGAAGCGCGGCCGTCACCGCGTCGACCCGGCTGGTCTGGCCGCAGCCGACGCCGAGCGTGGCGGTGCCCGAGGCGACGACGATCGCGTTCGAGCGCACGTGCTTGCAGACCTTCCAGGCGAAGAGCAGGCTCTCCAGCTCGGCCTCGTCGGGTTCGCGCCGGGTGACGGTGGTGAGGCCTTCGGCGCCGATCGTGCCGGCGTCGCGCTCCTGGGCGAGCAGGCCGCCGGCGATGCTGCGATAGACCATGCCGCCGGCCGTCCGCTCGGGCAGGCCGCCGGTGGTCAGAAGGCGCAGGGCCGGTTTGGTCGCGATGACGGCCCGCGCCTCCTCGCTGGCGGCGGGGGCGATCACGACTTCGGTGAAGATGTCGGTCAGGGCGCGCGCGGTGGCGCCGTCGATCTCGGTATTGAAGGCGACGACACCGCCGAAGGCGCTCACCGGATCGGCAGCCAGGGCGCGTTCATGGGCCAGAGCGAGGGTGGCGGCGGATGCGACGCCGCAGGGATTGGTGTGCTTGATGATGGCGCAGCTCGGCCCGTCGAATTCGGCGACCAGCTCGAAGGCCGCATCGGCGTCCTGCAGATTGTTGTAGCTGAGCGGCTTGCCCTGGAGCTGGCGCGCCCCCGCCACGCCCGGCCGCGGCGCGCCCAGGGTATAGAGGGCGGCCTTCTGGTGCGGGTTCTCGCCGTAGCGCAGCGCCATCGAGCGCTCGCCCGCCAGCCGCAGATGTCGCGGTGCGGGCTCGTCGCCGGATCCGGCCGCGCTCTGCAGCCATGTGGTGATCGCCGCATCGTAGGCGGAGGTGCGCGCGAAAGCCGTGAGCGCCAGGCGGCGGCGCAGGGCGGGCGGAGCGGCACCGGCGTCGATCGCCTCGATCACCGCGTCGTAATCGGCGGGATCGACCACGACCAGCACACTCTCGTGATTCTTGGCGGCGGCACGGATCATCGCCGGACCGCCGATGTCGATGTTCTCGACGGCTTGGGCGAAACCGGCGCCGGCCTCGATCGTCCGCTCGAACGGGTAGAGGTTGGCGACCACCAGATCGAAGGCCTCGATCCCTTCCCGGGCGAGGGTGGCCATGTCCTCGGGCCGCTCCCTGCGGGCGAGGATGCCGCCGTGGATCTTCGGGTGCAGGGTCTTGACCCGGCCGTCCAGGATCTCGGGCGCGCCGGTCACGTCGGCCACGCCCCGCACCTCGAGCCCGGCCTCGCGCAACCGCTCCGCGGTGCCGCCGGTCGACACGAGGACGACCCCGCGCTCGGCGAGACGCCGGGCGAAATCGGCGATGCCGGTCTTGTCCGACACGGACAGGAGGGCGAGGCGCACGAGAGTCTGCGGCACGATCTTGTTCCTTCCCGGGATGGCCTTCACGGTCGAGCGGGGTATCACCCGGCGGGCCGGCTCAGGCAGGCGACGAAAAAGCCGTCCAGGCCGCCCTCTTCGGCCAGATCGCAGGGCAGGCTCTGCAACCGCCCGGCGCCGGCGTCACGAAACGGCAGGCCGTGCAGGCGCGCCCGGTCGATCGGCCGGGCCTCGAGGTCGCGGCACCTTTGCACCAGCAGGTCGATCTGCTCCGGCCCCTCCTCCGGCTGCAGCGAGCAGACCGCATAGAGCAGCACGCCGCCCGGCGCCAGCCTGTCCAGGGCCGCATCGAGCAACCGCGCCTGCACCGGCAGCATGGCGGCCATGTCGCCCGGCCGCCGGTGGCGCAGGATGTCCGGATGCCGGCGGATCGTGCCGGTCGCCGTGCACGGCGCATCCAGCAGCACCACGTCGAACCTGCCGAGATCGTCCAATCCGCCGGCATCGGCGACGATCGTCCGGGCGGTCATCCCGAGCCGCTCCAGATTGCCGCGCAGCACGGCCATCCGCCGCGCGTCGCGATCGACCGCCGTCACCTCCGCACCGGCCGCGACGAGCTGCGCCGTCTTGCCGCCCGGTGCGGCGCAGAGATCGAGCGCGCGCCGGCCGGCGAGATCGCCCAGAAGCGGCACGATCGACGCGGCGGCCACGTCCTGCACCCACCACGTGCCCGCCTCGTAGCCCTCGATCTCCGTGATCGCCCCGTGCCGCTCGGTCCGCACGCTTGCCGCACCGAGCCGCCGGCCGCCCAGCCGTGCGGCCAGCCCGTCCGGGTCGTTCGGGCAGGTGAGATCGAGCGGCGGCCGGCGCAGGACGGCCCGTGCCATCGAAGCCGCCGTGTCGTCGCCATAGGCCCGCCGCCAGCACGCCAGGAGCCATTCCGGCACCTCCTCGACCGCCGGCAGCGCCGTTCCGACGAGCTTGCGCAGCACCGCATTGACGAGGCCCGCCGCACGCGGTGCGCGCCGCCTGGCCAGCGCCACCGTCTCCATCACCGCGGCGTGCGGCGGCGTCTCGAGCAGCAGCAATTGGACCGCACCGAGCCGCAGCAGATCGAGCCGCTCGAGCTCCTTCGGCCGCCGCTCGAGCAGGGGTGCGATTGCCGCATCGAGAGCGCGCAGGTGACGCAGGCAGGTGGTGTAGAGCAACCGGGCGAAGGCGCGATCGCGGGCGGAGAGCAGGGCCGTCGCCGGATGCCGGTCGAACAGCGCCTCGGCCGGCAGCCGGTCGGGCCCCAGCGTTCCGTTCAGGACGTCGAGCGCCAGCGCCCGCGGATCGGGCCGGCGGTCGGGCCGGGGCCCAGGCCGTGGATCGGGCCGGGAATCAGGCCGGGACGCCATCGGCGACATCGTCCGCGTCGCTGGTGCGCGCCAGCACCTCGTCGATCAGCCTGCGCGTCTCCCGGATTCCGTAATAGGCGACGAACGAGCCGAAGCGCGGCCCCTCGCTCTGCCCCAGCAGGCATTCGTAGATCGCCTTGAACCAGTCGCGCAAATTGGCGAATTCGTGGCGTTTGCCGATCTCGTAGATTTCGTGCTGCATGGCCTCGGCGGAGGCGCCCTCCCCATCGCCGCCGGCGAGGCCGGCCAGATAGTCCCGAAGCTCCACGAGAGCGGCCCGCTCGTGCGGCTGCGGCAGCCGGTACTTCTTCTTCGGCGCGACGAAATCACGATGATAGGCCAAAGCGCCTTCGACCAGCCGGGCCAGGCGCGGATTGCGCTCGGGCGTGCATTCGGGCGCATAGCGGCGGATGAACTTCCAGAGCACCTCGGGCTGTTCGGCATGCGCCACCGTCGCCAGATTGAGCAGCATGGCGAAGCTGATCGGCATCGGCTCGAGCGGCGGGTCGCCGTCGTGGATGTAGCAGAGCGGGTTGCCCAGCCGCTGCTCCCCGTCCTGCTCCACCCAGGCGTCGGCGAGGCTCTGATAGTCGTCGACGTGCCGCGGGATGACGTCGAAGAACAGGCGTCTGGCCTTCTTCGGATGCTGGTAGAGGAAGAGCTGCAGGCTCTCGGGCGTGGCGTAGCGCAGCCATTCCTCGATCGTCAGGCCATTGCCCTTGGACTTGGAAATCTTCTGGCCGTGCTCGTCGAGGA
>JAGREO010000037.1 GCA_020446525.1 Geminicoccaceae bacterium
ATAGAGCCGGCCGCCGATCTCCGAATATTCGCCCTCGACGTTCTCGCGCACGATCAGCATGTCGATGTCGCCGGGCGCGCGGCCGGCGAGCGGGCAGGGCACGCCCTCGAACAGCCGCACCGGCCGCAGATTGACATACTGGTCGAAGCGCCGGCGGATCGGGATCAGAAGCCCCCAGAGCGAGACGTGGTCCTTGACGCTGGGCCAGCCGACGGCACCCAGATAGATCGCGTCCGCTCCGGCGATCTGGTCCAGACCGTCCTCGGGCATCATCGCCCCGGTCGCGGCGTAGCGTTCACACGACCAGTCCTTCTGCTCCCACTCGAATTCGATGCCGAAGCGACGGCCGACCTTCTCGAGCACCCGCTGGCCTTCGGGCACGACCTCCTTGCCGATGCCGTCTCCGGGAATCACGACGATCTGGTAGCGGGCCACCGGTCTCTCCTCCTCGCGTCGCAGCCGATTGTCGACTGCGAGTGCCGTCTATAGAGATGCCCCGTCAGCGGGCCAAGCGCCCGGAGGACGGGAGGACTGCCGGCGCCATGGCGACACCGACTTCGGCCCTGCTCACGGTGCTGCGCGAGCCGGTGCCGGTCCGTCTCTGGATGGCCGGCGTGGCGATGAACGTCGTGCGCTGGCTCGAGATCCTGGCCTTCGCCCTCTATGCGCTGGAGGCGACCGGCTCGCCCCTGATGGTCTCGCTCGTCACCTTCGTCCGCTTCCTGCCGCTGCTGTTCTCCGCCCTGCTCGCGGCACTGGTCGAGGCCGTCGACCGGCGCACGGTGCTGTGGGCGCTCTTCGTGCTGCTGGTCGCCGTCGACGCCACGCTCCTGGCGGCGGCCCTCACCGACCTGCTCGACATCCGCCTGGCGCTGATCGCCGCTCTCGCGTCCGGTGTCGCCTGGACGTTCGAGAGCCCCTTGCGCCGCACCATGCTGGCCGAAGCCGCGGGCATGGACCGGCTGAGTTCGGTGATGGGGCTCGAGGTCTTCACCAACCAGCTCACCCGAGCCATGGGACCGGCGATCGGCGGGCTTCTGGTCGAGACGATCGGCTATGCCGGTGTGTTCGCCATCGGTCTCGGGCTGCAGGGCATCGGCCTGCTCTGCGTCCTGCGGCTGCCCGACGGCCTGCGCGGGCCGACCGCGGGCCGCCGCGGACCGGGTCTGGCCGGGCTCGCCGAAGGCCTGCGCCTGGTGGCGGGCCACCGCGTGCTGCTCGCCACCATGCTGGTGACGATCGTCTTCAACCTCTTCTCCTTCCCCTACGTCACGCTCGCGCCGGTGATCGGCGAGCGCATCCTCGATCTCTCGCCCGCCGCCATCGGTCTGCTGCTGGCGACCGAAGGGATGGGCGGGATGACCGGTGCGGCACTGATCGTCCTGCATGCGCGAAGCTCCTGGTTCCTGCCGATCTACGCCTGGGGCGCCGTGCTGTTCGCCGTCGGCACCACCACGCTGGGCGTCATCGTCTGGCCGCCGCTGGCCTTCGCCACGCTCTTCGTCGCCGGACTAGGCATCGCCGGGTTCAACGGCATGCAGTCGATGGTGCCGCTGCTGGCGACCCCGGCGGCACTCCGGGTACGGGTGATGGGCATCCTCACCGTGTGCATCGGCGCCGGCCCGTTCGGCTTTCTCCTCGCCGGTACGCTGGCCGAGGCGTTCGGCGCGCAGAACGCACAACTGATCATCGGCGCTCTGGCGCTGGCCTCGCTCGCGGCGATCGGCCGGCGATTCCCGGAGCTGTTTCGCGCCGGCCCCTTTCCCGCGGCGACTTGACCGGCGGCGAACGGACTGGCACTCGACGCGGGCAGAATGACGGAACACCCATGACGGCCGAGAGCAAGACGATCCTGGTCGACGCCCGCGGACTCTCCTGTCCGATGCCCCTGCTCAAGGCGCGGCAGGCCCTGATGCTGCTCGACCGGGGTGCGCGTGTGACCGTGCTGGCGACCGATCCGGCGGCACCCCTGGATTTCGAGAATTTCTGCGAAGCCGGCGCGCACGACCTCGTCGAGAGCATCGCCGTCGACGGCATCTACAAGATCACTCTCGAGAAGGGCTCCGGGCGATGATGCGGCGTGTGGTCCCGGTGGTGCTCATGGTCGCGGTCGCGGGCTGGGTCGACGCGGTCGGGCTCCTCTACTTCCTGGGTCACATCGGCATCTTCACCGCCTTCATGAGCGGCAACCTGACCCGTGTCGTGACCTCGTTCGCCGCCGGCGAGGGAATACACGGCTTGCTCTATGCGAGCGTCATCGCCTGTTTCGCCGCGGGCGTTCTGGTGGGGCGCATGCTCAACGACGGCCGCCGCGCGCGCGAGGCCTCGGCCCTGTTCGTCGAAGCGCTGCTGCTCGCCGCGGCCGCCGCCACGACGCACACGCGGAACGGCGAGGCTTTCGTGCTGATGCTGATGGCGGCCTCGATGGGATGCAACAACGTCGCCATGCGCGCCGCGCGCGGCTGGGCGCCCCGCACCTTCGTCACCGGCACTCTGGTCTCCCTCGTCACCGGTCTGGCCGATGCGCTGGCCGGCCGCGCCGCCTGGTCGGAACTCGGTGCGCCCGCGGTCACGCTGGCGGCGCTGATGGGCGGCGCCACCGGCGGCGTGCTTCTGGCGACCGTCGAACAACTCGACGTCGTGCTGCTGGTGCCGGCCGTCACGGTGGCCCTCATCGCCCTCGCTTTGGCGACGCGCCTGATCCCCACCCACGAGAGCGGCTGACCCGACCCAAGCACGGCGCGATCGGGTGCGATCAATGCCGTGCCGCAGCCTGTTCGCCGGCTTCCAGACGGTCCTGCTCGGCCTCTTCCTCCACCGCCTGCGGACCGAAGCGGCGGATGACGGGGCCCATGCTCAGGCCCTGGACGACGATGGAGAAGATGACGACGGTGTAGGTCGCGGCCAAGATCAGGGGCTTGTATTCACTCTCCGGCAGCGAGAGGGCGAGCGCGACCGAGATGCCGCCGCGCAACCCGCCCCAGACCAGGATCGGCAGCGTGCCGCGGGTGAAGGTCCGGCCCTTGTGCAGGACCAGCATCGGCAGACCGACCGCCGCCGTCCGGGCGAACAGGACCAGCGGGATGGTCAGGGCGACGATTTCGATCGGCACCCGGTCGAACGGGATCGCCAGGATTTCGATGCCGATCAGCAGGAAGAGCGCGGCGTTGAGGATTTCGTCGACCAGATGCCAGAAATCGGTGACGTGGGTGCGGGTGCGCTCGGACATGCCGTAGCGAAAACCGCTGTTGCCGATGAAGATGCCGGCGACGACGACGGCGATCGGGCCGCTGGTGTGCAGGGCGTGGGCGAGGGCGTAGGTGCCCATGGCCAGGGCCAGGGTCAAGAGCACCTCGAGGACATATTCGTCGACCCGGGCGAGGAGCTTGCAGGCGATCCAGCCCAGAATGCCGCCCATTGCGGCGCCGCCCAGCGCCTCTTGCGCGAACAGACGGGCGATCACCAGCGGATCGGCGCCTCCGTGACCCTCGCCGCCGCCGCCGATACCGACGGAGGGGAAGGCGAGCGCCACCAGAATGATGAAGACGACCACCGCGACGCCGTCGTTGAACAGGCTCTCCCCGGCGATCTTGGTCTGCAGCGCCTTGGGCACGTAGATGATCTTGAGCATGCCCAGCACGGCAACGGGATCGGTCGGGCTGATCAGTGCCCCGAAGACCAGGGCCACGATCAACGGCATGCCGGTGGCCCAGCTCAGGCCCAGGCCGATGATGGCGGTCGAGAGCAGCAGGCCCGCCGTCGCCGTCAGCACCACCATCCATTTCTCCTCCTTGAGGTCGGAGAAATTGACGTGCAGCGCGCCGGCGAAGAGGATGAAGGCCAGCATGCCGTTCATCAGCGCGTCGTAGAAATCGATCTCCGCCAGAAAGCCGCGCAGATCGTCGACCAGGGTGAATCCCGGCACCAGCCACTGGATCCCCATCGCCGCCAGCGAGGCCGCCAGACCCATGACGACGAGGCCGATGGTCGGCGGAAACCGCAACAGCAGGTGATTGGCGTATCCGAACATCGCCGCGAGCACGACGAGCACGGCGGCGATGTCGAAGATGTTCAAGGTCCGGTTCGTCCTCGTGTGGCGGGAACGTTCAATAGCCCAGTGCCATGCCGTCCTTGCGCGGATCGGACCCGCCGATCAGCACCCCGCGCCGCCGGTCGATCAGGATCGCCTGCCCGCCGCCCAGCGGCGCCTCCGCGGTCGCGATCGCGTGACCCATGCGCGCCAGGGCGAGCTGCGCCCGCTCGGATACGCCCCGCTCCAGCTTGAGCGGGCCCGGATAGGCCATCGCCCGCGGGCCGTCGATCGCCGCCTGCGGATCCATGTCGTAGTCGACCAGGCTGGTGATCAGCCGCGCATGCCCGACGGGCTGGTAATCGCCGCCCATCACACCAAAGGTGACGTGCGACGCACCGTCCTTGAAGGCCATTCCGGGGATGATCGTGTGCAGCGGCCGCTTGCGCGGCGCGATCACGTTGGGATGGGCCTCGTCGAGCCTGAAAGCACGGCCGCGGCTGTGGAAGACCACGCCGGTCTTCGGACAGACCAGCCCGGAGCCGAACGAATCGTAGAGCGAGTTGATGAAGGAAATCGCGTTCAGGTCGCGGTCGACCACGGTGAGGTAGACGGTATCGGGATGCGGTTCCAGCAGGGGTGGCGGCAGCGCGCCCATCGCCCGCTCCGGGTCGATCAGGCCGGCCAGCTCGCGCGCATAGCTCTTGTCCAAAAGGCGATTCACCGGCACTTCGGCATGCCTTGGATCGGCGACGAAGCTGTCGCGGTCGCGATAGGCCAGCCGTGTCGCCTCGGCTTCGAGATGAAGGCGCCGCGCACCGTGCGGCTCCAGCTTCGCCAGCTCGAACGTCTCGAGGATGTTGAGCATCTGCAGCGCGGTGATGCCCTGGCCGTTGGGCGGCAGCTGATAGACCAGAAGACCGCGATAGCCGGTCTTGATCGGCTCGACCCATTCGACCGTATAGTCGGCGAAATCCTCTTCGGTGTGCAGTCCGCCGAAGGCGCGCAGGCTCTCGACCATGTTCGCCGCGAGCTCGCCCCGATAGAAGGCCGGAGCACCTTTTTCGGCGATCGTCCGCAGCGTGCGCGCCAGCACGGGAAAGCGGTGCATCCGGCCCGTCTCGGGTGCGGCGTCACCGGGCAGCGCGTGATCGCGTCCGGCCTTGCTGGCGCGCAAGGTGGCCTCGGCACGCTTCCAGTCGAACGCCACCCGTGGGGTGACCGCGAACCCCTCCTCGGCGAAGGCGATCGCCGGTTGCAACAATTCGCCGAGCGATCGGGTGCCGTGCGCCTCGAGCAGCGCCTGCCAGCCGGCGAAGGCGCCGGGCACGGTCACCGCATGCGGCGAATGCTGGTCGATCGTCGCCCCCGTTTCCGGGCGCAGCCGCTCGACCGTCGCCGCAGCCGGCGCCCAACCCGAGGCGTTGAGCGCATGCGCCCCGCCCGAGGCCGGCGCATAGATCGCCCAGCAATCCCCGCCGATCCCCGTCGATTGCGGTTCGACGACGCACAAGACCGCACTGGCGGCGATCGCGGCATCCACCGCATTGCCGCCCGCCCGCAACACGTCGAGGGCGGTCAGTGTCGCCCGATCGTGCGACGTCGCCGCCATCCCGTTGGCCGAAATGGCCGGCGAACGCCCGGGCAACTGAAAATCACGCATGTCCCATCTCCCATCGCCGCCTTCTTGGCGCAGACGTGAGCCCGCGGCAAGCGCCGGTCCCGCCGATCCGGGGCGATCAGTCCGATCGACTCTTCACGCCGAAGACATAACCCGCAACGGTCAGCAACACGGTCGTGAAGAGCTTGAGCGCGTCGAAGAACAATTCGGGTTGCATGAACATCCCGACCATCGACCCGAGCATGCCCAGTCCCGCGAAGAGAATGATGGTGCAGGCGATGTTGAGGTTGGCTTCGGTCGAGCCGATTATTCGGCCAACGAGGCCCTGCTCGCGGTCGATGAGGGCCAGCGCGTGAGCATTGTCACGATCGGCACGGATTTCGTCGGGATTGGAAAACTGGCGTTGCTCGGAGGCAGCGGTCGGATGGGGCTCAAGCTGTAGCTGCTCTCTGTCCAACGCCATCCCTGCTCGCCTCTACCGCCCTATCCGAATGTCCGGACATTAGAGCAGAAAACTCGGCGTAGATATAATCGTCGGGAATTTCAGTATCCAGTGGAACGCGAAACTGATGCTCGCGGGCGATCCGATACCAGGGCGTTCCGGCTCGATGGGTCAACTCGGAAAGCGCAAAACTCGAGAGGTGACCATATCTGCCCCAGATCCAGCGCAAGAGTTGCCGCACACGATCATCATCCTCGTCCACACGCGGCGGAGGCAGGAAAGGACTCGACGACTGAGGCTCGGAGATCGGCGCTCGTCCAAAGACCTTGAGGGTTCGATAAAGTGAGGCGAAGACCGGACCATGCTGCCATACCTGCGGGCGCTCATTCATCAACCGCGGGGGTGTCCCTTCCGTCGCGAGCCACCAGCCATAAGCGCAGTAGACGAGCTTCTGCAGCTTGAGATGGTCCACGTTCTTACTGGTGTCGACGAACTCGTTGGCGATCGCCAAGGCTTCATAAGGTACCGGCATTGTAGGATCAGCCCCGAATTTCAACTCTTTGGTCGTAGGTCGTGGCCATCGGTGCCCGGCCAATCCCATGATCCTAGGCGCTTTCCGGCACGAAGTGGACCCGGTAGCGACGGGATAGACACCGGGTTATGGCCCATTTGATAGGCCTTTGGACCGATGGACGTCAACGCGGGTAGCACCTTCGTGAGCACCACCCTCGCGCTCGGCCTCGTCCCCATCCTCACCGCCGGCCTCATGCCCGGTGGTAGGGATGGCCGGCCATGATCGAGGCGGCGCGCCAGAGCTGTTCGGCGAGCATCACCCGGACCAGCATGTGCGGCCAGGTGGCGCGGCCGAAGGCGAGCACCAGATCGGCACGCTCGCGGGCGGTCGGGGCGAGACCGTCGGCGCCGCCCACCAGAAAGGCGACGTCGGCCGCGGCTTCGTGACGCCAGGCGTCGAGCCGGCCGGCGAAATCGGTGCTCGAAAGGTCGAGGCCGCGCTCGTCGAGTGCGACGATCCGCGCCCCTTCGGGCACCTTCTCCAGCAACAAAGCGGTCTCCGCCGCCGCTCCGCCGGCCTTGCCGCGGGCGACCAGCTCGACCGTGCGCAAGGGCCAGGGCGAGCGCTCGACATAGCGGGCGATCAGCGCCTCGAGCGGCGGATCGCGCAACCGGCCGATCGCGATCAGGTGGAGACGCAAGGTGCCCCGGACTCGATGCTCAGTTGCTCGAGACCACCCGCAGGCGCTCGGACGGTGCCACGGACCACAATCGCTCGATGTCGTAGAACGAGCGGGTCTCGGCGCGGAACAGATGGACGATCACGTCGCCCGCGTCGATCAGCACCCAGCCGCTCTCGGCCAGGCCCTCCGCGGCCAGATCGGTGATGCCGGCCGCCTTGAGGCGGGCCATCAGCTTGTCCGCCATGGAGCCGATGTGGCGCTGCGAGGTGCCGCTGGCGACGACCATGTAATCGGCGATCGTCGTCTTGCCCTCCAGATCGACGACGGCCGTGTCGATGGCCTTGTCGTCTTCGAGCGATTGCAGAACGCAATCACGAACGGCCCGTGCGTTCACGGGCGAGACCGTGTCGGTGGGTATGGCTGGTTCTCCGGATGGGACGCCGAGGCGTCGAGGGACACGGCGGTGACGCCCGCCGCGCGAAGGGCGGTGCCCGATGCGGGGTGTGGTCGAAGATGGATGAAGGTCCAGGCCGGTGGTGGCATATCCCTCAAACGATCTGCTTGCTGCTCCGCAACTCTGGCATCGCCGAACACACGGGCGGCTTTGCCCGCCAGTGCACCATGAGAATAGGGATCGCGGGCGAAGACCGCAATCTTCGTCGTCGCGAAGATCGTGCGCCAGCGCCGCCAGGACGGCAGTTGCAGCAGGTTGTCGGCGCCGATCAGCCAGATGAAACTCTCGTTGCGGCAGGCCTTTAGTCGTGCCAGCGTGTCGACGGTGTAGCGCGTGCCCAGACGCTGCTCGATCGCGTCGACGCGTATTCGGGGATGATCCGCCACCCGCCTCGCGGTCGCCACCCGCGCCTCGAGCGGTGCCATGCCGGCACGCGGCTTGAGCGGGTTCTGCGGCGAGACCAGCCACCACACCTCGTCGAGGGCGAGCCGTGCGAGCGCTTCGATGCTCAGATGGCGGTGGCCGGCATGGGCCGGATTGAACGAGCCGCCGAGCAGACCGATCGCACGGCCGCGCACCGGCGGCGGCCGGAACCGCGCACACGGACGATGCAGGAGCGGACGCGCCCGCAGGTCGATCAGCGGCAGCAGCGTCATCAGGGACGCGTCTGGCCATGGCCGCGCACCAGATATTTGAAGCTCGTCAACTGCTCGACGCCGACCGGCCCGCGGGCGTGCATCCGGCCGGTCGAGATGCCGATCTCCGCACCCATGCCGAACTCGCCGCCGTCGGCGAACTGGGTCGAGGCGTTGTGCACCACGATGGCGCTGTCGACCTCGGCCAGAAACCGCGCGGCCGCGGCAACGTCCTCGGTGACGATCGCATCGGTGTGGTGCGAGCCGAAGGCGTCGATGTGTTCGAGGGCCGCATCGAGACCCTCCACCTGACGCACGGCGATGATCGGCTCGAGATATTCGGTGCGCCAATCGGCCTCCGTCGCCTCGACCACCCGTGGATCGAGCGCCCGCGTCGCCGCGTCGCCGCGTATCTCGCAGCCGGCCGCGGCCAGATCGTCGAGGATCGGCGGCAGCAGGCTCGCGGCCGCGGCCCGGTCGCACAAGAGCGTCTCCGCGGCACCGCAGACGCTCACCCGGCGCATCTTGGCGTTGAAGGCGATCGCCCGCGCCCTGGCCGGATCGGCCGCGGCGTGCAGATAGACGTGGCAGAGCCCCTCGAGATGGGCGAAGACCGGCATCCGCGCCTCGCGCTGCACCCGCTCGATCAGCGAGCGCCCGCCGCGCGGCACGATCACGTCGATGTGCTCGGCCATCGCCAGCATCGCACCCACCGCGGCGCGATCGGTGGTCGGCACACGCTGGATCGCCGCCTTGGGCAGGCCCGCATCCTCGAGCCCGAGCACCAGACATTCGTGGATCGCCTTCGAGCTGGCGAAGCTCTCCGAGCCGCCGCGCAGGATCGAGGCGTTGCCGGCCTTGAGGCAGAGCGCCCCTGCATCGGCCGTGACGTTGGGCCGGCTTTCGTAGATCACGCCGACGACGCCGAGCGGCGTGCGGACCCGGGCGATGTCGAGACCGTTCGGCCGTCGCCAGCGGGCGATCTCGGCACCCACCGGATCGTCCAGCGCCGCCACCGCCTCGAGCCCGGTGGCGATCGATCCCGTGCGCGCCTCGTCGAGCCGCAACCGATCGAGCCCCGCCTCGCTCAGGCCATGCGCCCGGGCGTTCTCGACGTCGCGGGCGTTGGCCTCGAGGATGTGCGGCAGCCGGTCGCGGATCGCCACCGCCGCCGCCTCGAGCGCCGCGTCCTTGCGGGCACGCGGTGCGTTCGCCAGGACCCGTGCGGCGGCGCGGGCGGCCCGGCCCATCGCCCCGATCGCCTCCTGCACGTTCCCGATCGACGGCCGAACCTCCGGCACCTCGAGCGTCACCATGGTTTCATCCCCCTGCCGTACGATCCGCCATTCCTGCCGCATCGCGCCCGACCCGACCACCCCTTCGCAACCGCCCTACCCGGGCCCGACGCCAGGGCGGGCGATATCATCCCATTTCCAGCCGCTTCGACATCAGCGAACGCCGGTGGGCCGCGTAGCCGCGCCGCTCGTAGAGCCGCCGTGCGTCGCAATTGGCCGCTTCCACTTCGAGGCAGACCCGCACGGCACCGAGTGTGAGGGCCGATCTCTCGGCCGCCTCGAGCGCCCTCGTGCCGACGCCGCGGCCGCGGCGATCCGGTTCGACATAGAGCTCGTCGACGTAGAAGTCGCCGCCCCCCACCTCGATGGCGAAGCCGAGGGCGAGACAGAGATAACCGCAGACGGTGCCCTCCGCCTCGATCAGCCAGAGACGCGCCAGCGCCTCGCCGTCGAGCAGTCGCCGCACCACCCGCGCCACGTGGCCGGCGTCGAGCGGCGTCCCGTCCTCCGCGTGATAGGCGCCGATCATGGCACGGAGCAGTTCCGCCTCGTCCGCGTGCGGCGGTCGCAGCCGCACCTCCGGCGCCGGGGACCGTCCGGGCACCATCAGGACAGCGCCAGATCGTCGCGGTGGATCATCTCGTCGCGACCGCGCCAGCCCAGGATGGCCCCGATCTCGCCCGTCCGGCGCCCGGCGATGGCGCGTGCGTCGTCGGCGTCGTAGGCGCAGAGCCCCTTGCCGATCGCCACGCCCTCGGGCGTGAGGACCAGTACCGCGTCGCCGCGCTCGAACGTGCCCTCGACCCGGGTGACGCCCGCCGGCAACAGGCTCGAGCCGCGCCTGAGCGCACCCACCGCACCTTCGTCGATGTGCAGCCGGCCGCTGGAGGCGAGGCTGGCGCCGATCCAGTCCTTGCGCGCCCGCCGCGGCGTCACCGGGGCCGGAAAGCAGGTCGCCCGCGCCCCGTCGGCCAGGGCTCGAAGCGGGCGGTCGATCGAGCCCGCGGTCAGCACCACCGACGTGCCGGCCCTGGTGGCGATCGCGACGGCGGCGAGCTTGGAGACCATGCCGCCGGTGCCGACCCCCGTCCGGCTCGCACCGGCCATCGCCTCGATCTCCGGCGTCAGGCGCTCGACCCGCGGCACGTGCCGCGCATCGGGCCTCGTCGCCGGATCGGCCGTGTAGAGACCGTCGACGTCGGAGAGCAGCACCAGCGTCTCGGCCAGCATCATCACCGCCACCCGTGCCGCCAGCCGGTCGTTGTCGCCGAAGCGCAGCTCGGCGGTGGCGACCGTGTCGTTCTCGTTGACCACCGGCACCACGCCCAGCCGCAACAGCGTCTCGACCGTCGCCCGGGCGTTGAGATAGCGGCGGCGATCCTCCGTATCGTCCGGCGTGATGAGGATCTGTGCCGCCTTCTGGCCGCGATCCGCGAGACTTTCCTGCCAGGCCCGGGCGAGCACGATCTGACCCGCCGCCGCCGCCGCCTGCTTCTCCTCCAGCGGCAGGGTGCGCCGCCGCAGATCCAGGGCACGGCGGCCCAGCGCCACCGCACCGGAGGTGACGACGATCACCCGCTGGCCGCGGGCCTGCAGCCCGGCCAGATCGAGGGCGAGGCGCTCGAGCCAGGGCCGGCGGACGTGGCCGCGCTCGTCGACCAGCAGGGCCGAACCGACCTTGACGACGATGCGCCGGGCGGCCAGCAGGTCGGCGACGCCGGCCATCGCCGCCTCAGCCGTGCTCGACGGCGCGATGCGGCGCACCCGCCTCGAACCGCCGGCGGCGGACGATCGCCGCGACCTCGCGCATCAGGCCGGTGACGCCGGTGCCGGCCACGCCCGAGACCGGCCGGACGGATGCGCCGCAGACGGCTTCGAGTTCCGACCGGCGTGCCGCCGCCGTCGCTTCGTCGAGCGCGTCGATCTTGTTCAGACAGACCAGCTCGGGCTTGTTCGCGAGGCCTCGGCCATGAGCCTCGAGCTCGCGGCGGATCGTCCGATAGGCCAGCCCCACGTCCTCCTGGGTGCCGTCGACCAGATGGATCAGCGCGGCACAGCGCTCGACATGGCCCAAAAAGCGGTCGCCCAGGCCCGCGCCTTCGTGCGCGCCTTCGATCAGGCCCGGTATGTCGGCGACCACGAACCGGTCGTCGTCCACCTCGACCGCACCGAGCGACGGCTCGAGCGTCGTGAAGGGGTAATCGCCGGTCTTCGGCCGCGCCCGGCTGATCGCCGCGAGGAAGGTCGACTTTCCGGCATTGGGCAGGCCCACGAGGCCGGCATCGGCGAGAAGCTTGAGCTCGAGCCAGATCCAGCGCTCCTCGCCGGGCCAGCCCGGATCGGAACGCCGCGGGGCGCGGTTGGTCGAGGTCCGGAACCGGGCGTTGCCGAAACCGCCGTCACCGCCGCGCGCCAGCACCACCCGCGCACCCGGCTCCGCCAGATCGGCGATCAGCGTCTCGTGATCGTCGGCGAGGATCTGCGTGCCGACCGGCAGCTTCAATTCGATGCTCCGGCCGCTCTTGCCGGTGCGCTCGCGACCCATGCCGTGACCGCCGCGCTGCGCCTTGAAGTGCTGGGTGTAGCGGTAGTCGATCAGGGTGTTCAGATCGGCGTCGGCCACCGCCACCACGTCGCCGCCGCGGCCGCCGTCGCCGCCGTCCGGGCCGCCGAACTCGATGAACTTCTCGCGCCTGAAGCTGCAGGCCCCGGCCCCGCCGTCGCCGCTCCTGATGAAGATCTTGGCCGAATCGAGAAAACGCATGGCACAAGCGAAAAGGGAAGGCCGCGACCTTCCCCTCTCATGGTCCTTTGGTGCGGCCGGCCGCGGCTATTCGCCGGCCTCGGCCAGGGGTGCGACGTTCACCGTCAGACGCTTGCCGCGCTGGCGGAAGACCACGTGGCCCTCCTCGAGCGCGTAGATCGTGAAGTCACGGCCCAGGCCGACATTCTCGCCCGGATGCCATTTGGTGCCGCACTGGCGGATGATGATGTTGCCGGCCAGCACGTGCTCGCCGCCGAACTTCTTCACACCCAGCCTCTGGCCGGCACTGTCGCGGCCGTTCCTCGAACTGCCGCCCGCCTTCTTGTGAGCCATCCGCTCTCTCCTTGCAAATCCGTGCCGACGCCCCGAACCCGGCAGCCCCGAACTCAGGCGGCCCGAAACTCAGGCGGCCCGAAACTCAGGCGGCAATATCGCCGATCCGCAGCACCGTCAGCAACTGGCGATGACCGCGCTTGCGCCGGTGATTCTTGCGCCGCTTCTTCTTGAAGATGACGACCTTCTCACCCTTGATCTGCTCGAGCACGGTCGCACCGACCGTGGCCCCGTCGACCAGCGGTGCCCCGACCCTGGGCTCGCCCTCGCCGCCGCCGACGAGCAGAACCTGATCGAAGGAAACGGAATCGCCGACACCGCCCTCGAGCTTCTCGACCCGGATGACGTCGTTCTTGGCGACCCGGTACTGCTTGCCGCCGGTCTTGATCACTGC
>JAGREO010000333.1 GCA_020446525.1 Geminicoccaceae bacterium
TCGGGCAAGGATCCCACCAAGGTCGACCGTTCGGCGGCCTACGCGGCGCGCTATCTGGCCAAGAACGTCGTCGCCGCCGGGCTGGCGGAGCGATGCCTGATTCAGCTTTCCTACGCCATCGGCGTGGCACAGCCCCTGTCCATCTACGTCGACACCTACGGCACCGGCCATGTCGACGAGCAACGACTGGCGGCCGCCCTGGCGGACGTCGATCTGTCCCAGCGCGGCATCCGCGAGCGGCTGCAGCTCAACCGGCCGATCTATGCACGCACGGCGGCCTACGGCCATTTCGGCCGTGCCGCGGAAGACGATGGTGGTTTCTCTTGGGAGCGCACGGATCTGGCGGACCAGTTGCGCCGGCATTTCAACTGACCACATCGCCGGAACGCTGTTCGGACCCGTCTCGGCCGGTTCGCCGCCGGCAGGTGTGGGGGCGCCATCTCTCGCCGCGTCTGGGTAAGGCGCAGAAGGTCAGGCTCGAGACGATGCTGCCGGCGCTGCGCGTCGGTTTGCCGCCGGCGGGCGACGTGCTCGCTCTGCCGGGCCGCACCTGGCTCGAGATCGGCTTTGGTGGCGGCGAGCATCTGGCGGCGCAGGCGCAGGCCCATCCCGACGTCACGCTGCTGGGCGTGGAGCCGTTCACGGGAGGCGTCGCCAAGCTGCTGGGCCTGATCGAAGATCGTGCGCTCGCCAATGTCCGGATTTTCGACGACGACGCGAGGCTGCTCGTGGCGGCCTTGCCGGATGCCGCGGTCGAGCGTTGTTTCGTGCTGTTTCCCGACCCTTGGCCCAAGAAACGCCACTGGAAACGCCGCATCTTGCAAAGTGCCTTCGTCCGTGATCTGGCGCGGGTTCTGGTCCAGGGCGGCGAATTGCGCATAGCCACCGACCATGTCGATCATCTGCGCTGGGTGCTGGCCGTGATGCTGGATCGAGAGGACTTCGCCTGGTTGGCCGAGCGCGCCTCGGACTGGCGGGTGCGCCCGGCGGATTGGCCGGCGACCCGCTACGAGCAGAAAGCCGTGGCGCAGGGAAGGCGTCCGGTCTTCTTGCGTTTTCGCCGGCGGTGAGCGGCGCCCCCGAGCGATCATACGCGCGGTGCCGGGCTCGGACAGGGGCTTGCGCACTCGGGCGAAAGAGGGCATAGGACGGCTCAGGAAATCTCGTCGCAGTTCGCAAAGAGTGGGTCGCCGCCCGCTCTTTTTGTTTTGTCCATAGTGTCCGCTCAAGGTGAAGGTCGGAATCGAGCACAATCCCGCCATAGAGCAGTTGATCGAACCGATGTTGAACGACCTCGGATTCGATCTGGTCGTCGCCCGGATGATCGGTGGCGCGCGGCGCACCTTGCAGGTGATGGCCGAGCCGCGCGATCGGGAGCGGATCATGACGGTCGAGGATTGCGCCGAGATCAGCCACGCCGTTTCCGCCGTGCTCGACGTCGCCGATCCCGTTCCCGGTCGCTACAGCCTCGAAGTCAGCTCGCCCGGCCTGGATCGGCCTCTGGTGCGGGCGGCGGATTACGAGCGCTTCGCCGGCGAGGTGGCGCGGGTTGAGATCGAGGGAGAGATCGGCGGCCGCAAGCGGTTCAAGGGCCGGCTCGCGGGCCTCGTCGGCGGCCGGATGGTGCGCATGCAACTCGAGCGGGGCGAGGAGCTCGAACTGCCGATCGAGCGTATTCGCAAGGCGAGGCTGGAAGTGACCGACGAGGTGATCGCCGCTGCGACCAGGCGGGCGCGGACGGCCGGACGGGACAGCGAAGAAGCGGGACACGGGACGGGCCACGGCCGCCGTGCGGCGCGGTAGGGAGACGAACCGATGGAAGCGAGTATCGGCCTGGGCCGTGCCGAACTGCTGCGGGTCGCCGAGACGGTGGCGCAGGAAAAAGGCATTTCGACGCCCGAGGTGATCGAGGCGCTCGAGCAGGCGGTGCAGACGGCCGCCCGGCGCAAATATGGTCTCGAGCACGAGATCGTCGCCGAGATCGATCGCAAGACGGGCGAGATTCGCATCTACCGCGAGCTCGAGGTGGTCGAAGAGGTCGAGGACTACGCCAGGCAGATCGATCTCGAGGACGCCCGTGAGCGCAATCCGGCGGCCGACATCGGCGATCACATTCTCGATCCGCTGCCGCCGATCGATCTGGGGCGCATCGCCGCACAGAGTGCCAAGCAAGTGATCGTCCAGCGTGTGCGCGACGCCGAACGCGAGCGGCAATATGAAGAATTCAAGGACCGCATCGGCGAGGTGATCGTCGGTGAGGTCAAGCGCATGGAGCACGGCAACGTGCTGGTCGATCTCGGCCGGGCCGAAGCCATCGTCCGCCGCGACGACCTCATTCCGCGCGAACTGTTCCGCCCCAAGGACCGCATCCGCGCCTATGTCTACGACGTGCGTCAGGAGGGTCGCGGGCCGCAGATTTTCCTCTCGCGCACCCACCCGGCCTTTATGGCCAAACTGTTCGAGCAGGAGGTGCCGGAAGTCTATGACGGCATCATCGAGATCAAGGCGGTGGCGCGCGATCCGGGCAGCCGCGCGAAGATCGCCGTGATCTCCAAGGACAACAGCATCGACCCGGTCGGCGCCTGCGTCGGCATGGCGGCAGCCGGGTTCAGGCGGTGGTTCAGGAACTGGCCGGCGAGAAGGTCGACATCATCAACTGGTCGGTCGATCCGGCCACCTTCATCGTCAATGCGCTCGCACCGGCCGAGGTGAGCCGCGTGGTGCTCGATCCGGACGTGGGCCGGATCGAAGTGATCGTGCCCGATCACATGCAGCACATCGCCATCGGCCGGCGCGGGCAGAACGTCCGGCTGGCCTCGCAGCTCACGGGCTGGGACATCGACATCATGTCCGAGACCGAGGACAGCGAGCGTCGTTCGCGCGAGTTCACGCAGAACACACGCCTGTTCAGCGAGGCCCTGAACGTCGAAGAGGTGATCGCCCAGTTGCTCGCTACCGAAGGCTACGCGTCGATCGAGGACATCGCCGCGAGCGATGTCGAGGAACTGGGGGAGATCCAGGGTTTCGACGAAGAGATCGCCGAGGCGCTCAAAGAGCGCGCCGAGGCGTGGCTCGACGAGCAGCGCGATGCGCTGAATGCCGCCGCCGACGAACTGGGCGTCGCCGACGATCTGCGTGGCTTCGAGCGCATCGATCTGCAGACGGCGGTCGAGCTGGCGCGCAACGTCGGGGTCAAGAGCCTCGAAGATCTGGCGGATCTCGCCGCCGATGAGCTGGTCGAGGCGCTGCCCGATGTCGACGTTTCCGCGGACGAGGCGGGCGACATCATCCTGGCGGCGCGCATCGCGCTCGGCTGGATCGAGCCGGAGCCCGAGGTCGTCGAAAGTGACGAAGAAGGGGTGGAACCGGCGGAGGTCGAGCAGCAGGCGTGAGCATGCTTTCGGTCGACGACACGCAACCGGTCATGGACCCGGGCGCATCGCGAGGCGGCGCCGGCGGTGCGTCTGGTGCCGCGCGCAGCGGCCCGGTTCGTCGTGGCGCGACGAAGCGCGAGCGTGCGCCGGCCGAGGGCATGGTGCGTTTCGTGGTCGATCCCCGAGGCACCGTGGTGCCGGACGTGGCGCACAAGCTGCCCGGTCGCGGCATCTGGATCGAAGCGGAGCGGGCCGCCGTCGAACGCGCGGTGACCAGGAACCTGTTCGCCCGTGAGGCCCGACGTCCGGTCGATGTCGCTCCCGATCTGGCCGGGCTCGTGGAAAAGCTTCTGGTGCGTCGTTGTCTCGATCTCATCGGGTTGGCGAAACGCGCGGGGCAGCTTACATGTGGCTTCGATCAGGTGTGCGTGGCGCTGGCCGCGGGCCGGCCCGGCGTTCTCCTGACGGCGGCCGATGCACGTTCCGATGCGGCGAAACTGCGTCGGATGGCTGGGGATCGGGCTTGGCTCGCGCCGTTCGACCGGATCGAGATGGGCGCGCAGATCGGTCGCGCCGAACTGGTCTACGCCTTCGTCGAGGGTGGTGGCGTCGATGGTGGCGGATTGGCCCGAAGGCTTGTTGGCGAAGTGCGTCGACTGGCCGGTTTCCGCACATTCGAATGGGTCGTGCCGGGCGAAGGGGCGGTGTCGTACGACCGGTCCCAGCAGAACGAAGAGGTTTGCGAGCGCAATGAGTGACGCCAAGGGACAAGATCGCAGCGGCCGCATCGAGTTGACGCGCTCGCCCACCGGCGCGCGTCCGGACGTCAAGAAGACGGTCGAGCAGGGCACCGTGCGTCAGAGTTTCAGCCATGGTCGGTCCAAGGCCGTCGCCGTCGAAGTCAAGCGGCGGCGGATCGGCGGCACCGGTGCGGCGCCGACGACGGCTCGGGCGGCGACGGCCCCCGCGGCCGCGCCGGCGGCGGGAAAGCCCGCCGCGAGCGGTGGTGCGGCCGCCA
>JAGREO010000038.1 GCA_020446525.1 Geminicoccaceae bacterium
CAAGGACGACGCCACCGCCTTCAACAATCAGAAGAAGGCCGTCATCACCGGCAAGGGCGTGCTCAACAACCGCATCTCGGAATATCTGATGATGCGGCTGCAGGATATCGGCATCCCGACGCATTTCGTCCGCCGGCTCAACATGCGCGAGCAGCTGATCCGCGAGGTCGAGATCATCCCGGTCGAGGTGGTCGTGCGCAATGTCGCGGCCGGCTCGATCGTCAAGCGTCTGGGTCTCGAGGAAGGGTCGAGGCTGCCGCGGGCGATCGTCGAATGGTACTACAAGTCCGACGAGCTCGGCGATCCGATGGTCAACGAGGAGCACATCACCGCCTTCGGCTGGGCCGCCTTTCCCGAGATCGACGAGATGCTGGGCATGGCGCTCCGGATCAACGATTTCCTCACCGGCCTGTTCATGGGCGTCGGCCTCAAGCTGGTCGATTTCAAGGTGGAGTTCGGTCGGCTCTGGGAGGAAGAGGACATGCGCATCATCCTGGCCGACGAGATCAGTCCGGACAATTGCCGCTTGTGGGACAGCGCCACCGACGAGCGCCTCGACAAGGACCGCTTCCGCCAGGATCTGGGCAATGTTCAGGAGGGCTATCAGGAGATCGCCCGGCGCCTGGGCATTCTCCCCGAAGCCGGTCCGCGCGATCTCAAGGGTCCCGAAACGATCCAATGACCGCACCGCCGAGCATGAAGGCGATCGTTTCGATCACGTTCCGGGAGGGTGTTCTCGACCCCGAGGCCGCGGCGATCGCGCGCTCGCTGCAGGGCCTGGGCTTCGATGCCGTCCGGAACGTCCGGCGTGTGCGCCGGATCGAGCTCGATCTCGCCACGGCCGATGCCGGCGAGGCCGAGCGCATGGCGCGCGCCATGTGCGACGCGCTGCTCGCCAATCCGGTGATCGAGACCTACGGGATCGAGGTCGCGCGAAGCTGATCCCGACGCCGGACTGGTACTGCGCGAATTAATGCGCCATGATATCGACCTAAGGTAGAACTTGTCCGGCAGGTCGATGTCGTCATCATCTCGCGAGGAGCGGCTCGATTGGCTCCGACTGGCACGCACCGGCGGCGTCGGTCCGATCCTGTTCGCCCGCTTGCTGCAACGCTACGGGTCGCCGGCGCGGGTTCTGCGGGACGGGGCGCGGCATCTGCCCGAGAAGGTGTTTGCGCGAGACCGGGCGGCGCTCGAAATGGATACGGTCGAGGCTGCGGGCGGTCGTCTGTTGATGCTGGAGGACGAGGACTATCCGGCGGCGCTCCGCGCGATCGACGACCCGCCGCCGGTGCTCGGTGTGCTGGGCGACGCCGATCTCCTGCACCACTCATGTCTCGCCGTGGTCGGCGCCCGCAACGCCAGCGGCAACGGCCGGCGGCTGGCCCGGCATCTGGCGAAAGGCTGCGGCGCGGCCGGCCTGACCATCGTCTCGGGCCTGGCGCGCGGCATCGACACGGCGGCGCACGAAGGCGGGCTCGAAGCGCCCTCCTGCACCATCGCGGTGATCGCCAGCGGGCTCGACGTCGCCTATCCGGCGGAGAACGCCGAGCTGATGCGTCGCATCGCCGAGTGTGGTGCCGTGGTCAGCGAGCGACCCTGGGGCTCGCCGCCAGCGGCCAAACACTTCCCGCGCCGCAACCGGATCATCGCCGGCCTGTCGCAGGGCGTGCTGGTGGTCGAGGCGGCGGAAAAGTCGGGATCGCTGATGACCGCCCGGCTGGCACTCGAGCAGGGCCGCGAGGTGATGGCGGTGCCCGGCTCGCCGCTCGATGCCCGGCACAAGGGCACGAACCGGCTCCTGCGCGACGGTGCGGCGCTGATCGAGGACGTCGCGGACGTGCTGGCGGCACTGCCGGATCGCAAGCCGGTGGCGCCGGGACCACGCGCCGAAAGGCCGCCACCGGGCCCGCCTCCGGCACCATCCGTACCCTCTCCGAACGCCGGCGAGCGGCCGGCCGACGAGATGGCGGGGCGGCTCGAGGAGCTGCTGGGGGCGGCGCCGCTGTCGGTTGACGAACTCATCCGCCAATGCCATGCATCGCCGCCATTGGTCCAAAAGGCCCTGCTGGACCTGGAACTCGAAGGCCGGCTGGTCCGTCATCCGGGGAACCGCGTCTCCCTCGAGATGGGCTGATCGCTCCGGCACTTCCCTTCATCGCGACCGTCGACGGACGGCCGCCCGGTATTTTTGGATACGGCCCGCATGGACGTCGTCGTCGTCGAATCCCCGACCAAAGCCAAGACGATCAACAAATATCTGGGCAGCGACTACCAGGTCCTCTCCAGCTACGGTCACGTGCGCGATCTGCTCGACAAGGACGGTGCGGTCGTGCCGGACGACGATTTTCGTATGCACTACGTCGTCATGGCCGAGAAGAAGAAGCGCGTCGACGAGATCGCCAAAGCGGTCAGAGGTGCGAGACACCTCTTTCTCGCGACCGACCCGGATCGTGAAGGCGAGGCGATCTCCTGGCATCTGCTGGCGGCTCTGGCCGAAAAGAAGGCGCTCGGGGACGTCGACGTCAAGCGCGTGGTCTTCCACGAGGTGACCAGGAAGGCGGTGCTGGACGCGATGCAGCACCCGCGCGATCTCGACGCGCATCTGATCGACGCCTATCAGGCCCGGCGCGCGCTGGACTATCTGGTCGGCTTCACCCTCTCGCCGGTGCTCTGGCGCAAGATGCCGGGCTCGCGCTCGGCCGGCCGCGTGCAGTCGGTGGCGCTGCGGCTGATCTGCGACCGCGAGAGCGAGATCGAGGCGTTCCGGGCGCAGGAGTTCTGGACGGTCGAGGCCCTGCTGAAGAACGGCGGCGGCCCGTTCACCGCACGGCTGACCCATATGGGCGACCGCAAGCTCGACAAGTTCGCGCTGGGCGACGAGGCCGCGGCGAAGGCCGCGGTGGCCGCCGTCGAACGCGCGGCGCTGCAGGTGCGCGACGTCGAGAAGAAGCAGGTCGGGCGCAACCCGTCGCCGCCCTTCTCCACCTCGACGCTGCAGCAGGAAGCCTCGCGCAAGCTGGGCTTTTCCGCCGATCGGGCGATGAAGACGGCGCAGCGCCTGTTCGAAGGGGCGCAACTCGACGGCGAGACGGTGGGCCTGATCACCTATATGCGCACGGACAGCGTGCAGCTTTCGTCCGAAGCACTCGGCGCTACGCGGCGGCTGATCGACGGCCGCTTCGGCAAGGCGTACCTGCCGGAGAAGCCCAGGGTCTACAAGACCAAGACCAAGAACGCGCAGGAGGCGCACGAGGCGATCCGGCCGACCGATCTCTTCCGCACGCCGCAGCAGATCGGCCGCTATCTCGACGACGACCAGCGCCGGCTCTACGAGCTGATCTGGAAGCGCACCGTGGCGAGCCAGATGGCGGCGGCGGTGATGAACCGGGTGACGGTGGACATCGCCGATGCGGCGCAATCGGTGGCTTTGCGCGCCACCGGCCAGACCGTCGCCTTCGACGGCTTTCTCAAGCTCTATCAGGAGGGCCGCGACGAGCCGTCGGAGGACGACGAGGAGGCCGTGCTGCCCGATCTGACGCCGGGCACGAAGCTGGCGCAGGAGAAGGTGACGCCGTCGCAGCACTTCACCGAGCCGCCGCCGCGCTACAGCGAGGCCAGTCTGGTCAAGAAGCTCGAGGAACTGGGTATCGGCCGCCCGTCGACCTACGCCTCGATCATCTCGGTTCTCCAGGCGCGCGACTATGTGCGGCTGGAGCAGCGGCGCTTCGTGCCCGAGGATCGCGGGCGGATGGTCACGGTCTTCCTCACCAACTTCTTCGACCGCTACGTCCAGCCGGCCTTCACCGCCGGGCTCGAGGACGAGCTCGACGCCGTCGCCGCGGGCGAGAAGTTCTGGAAGGAGGTGCTGCGCGAGTTCTGGCCACCCTTCGAGGGTGTCGCGGGCGAGGTGATGGAGCGGCGCACCGCCGAGATCATCGACATCCTCAACGAGACCCTCGCGACGACGCTCTTCCCGCCGCGCGAGGACGGCAGCGATCCGCGCATCTGCCCGCTTTGCGGCGACGGCGCGCTGAGCCTCAAGCTGGGCCGCTTCGGCGCCTTCGTCGGATGCGCCAACTATCCCGAATGCCGCTACACCCGCAAGCTGGGCGAGGACGGGGCCGCCGCCGAGGCACGCGCGGCCAGCGAGCGCATGCTCGGCGTCGACCCCGAGAGCGAGGAGGAGGTGTGGCTCAAGACCGGACGCTTCGGTCCCTATGTCCAGGCCGGATCCGGCAAGGAGGCCAAACGCTCGTCGTTGCCGCCCTCGCTCACACCCGACGACGTGACCTTCGAGATCGCCCTGCGCCTGCTGGCGCTGCCGCGAACCATCGGGCACCATCCCGAAACGCAAAAGCCGGTGACGGCCGGCATCAACAAGTTCGGGCCCTTCATCGCACACGAGGGCAAATATGTGCGGCTGGGCGAGGACGACGACGTGCTGACCATCGGCATGAACCGCGCGGTCTCGCTGCTCGCCGAAGCGCCGCAGGGCAGGGCCCGCGGCGGCGGCCAGAAGGTGCTGCGCGAGCTGGGCGCGCATCCCGACGACGAGAAGCCCGTCCAGATCCTCGACGGCCGGTTCGGCCCCTACGTCAAGCACGGCAAGACCAACGCCAGTCTGAAGAAGGGCATGGAGGTCGAGGCACTGAGCCTCGAGGAAGCGATGGCGATGCTGGCGGCCAAGGCCGGTGCGCCGAAGAAGGCGGGCAGGAAAACGGCCGCGGCCAAGGCACCCGGCAAGAAGGTGGCATCGGCCGGGAAGGCGCCGGCCAAAAAGGCCGCATCGGCCAAGAAGGCGCCAGCGAAGAAGGCGCCCGTGAAGAAGGTCGAGGAGAAGCCGGTGGAGCCGCCGAGGCCGGTGGCGATCCTGCGCAAGAAAATCGTCAGGAGCGACGGGTAGGGTGGCGTCCGGCAGGCGGCGGCCGCCGATCCCGTCGCCGGACGAACTGGCCGAGATCGTCCACGAGCGCGGCGGGCGGGTCTCGGCCCGGGATCTGGCGCGTGAGCTGGGCCTGAGCGGCGGCGCCAAGGCCGAGCTCAAGCGGCGGCTGCGGGAAGCCGATCCCAGAGGCGCACGCCGGGCGCCGTCGATGGTCTTCTGCGAGGTGAGCGAGGTCGATGCCGACGGCGAGGTCTGGGCCGAAAGCGGCTCGATGCCGGGTGCCGCGATCCTGATCCGCGCCGACCGGCCGGGCACCGCACCGGGCGTCGGCGACCGGCTTCTGGCGCGGCTCTCGCGCGACGAGGACGGCACGGTCGTGGGCCGTGTCTTCAAGCTCCTGCCGCGCGCCTCGCGAGAGATCGTGGGCGTGCTGCAGCAGGCCGGCGGCAATCTCGTCCTCGTGCCCTCGCGGCGCGAGGCGAAGCAGGAATTCTTCATACGCAGAGAGGACGTCCCGGCGGACGTCGAAGCCGAAGCCGGCGACATCGTCCGGGCGACGCTGCAGCCGGGCGGCCCGCTGGCACGGCCACTGGCGAAGATCGTCGAGCGGATCGGCCGCAGCGACGAGCCCGCGGCGGTCTCGCTGGCGGTCGCCATGGAGCTCGAGCTGCCGGTGAGCTTCCGACCGGCCGCGATCGATGCCGCCGAGGCGGCCGAACCCGTGGCTCTCGGCCGGCGCGAGGATCTGCGGGACGTACCGCTGGTGACGATCGACGGCGCGGATGCGCGCGACTTCGACGATGCGGTCTGGGCCATGGCGGACGAGGCGCCGGACAATCCGGGCGGGCACGTGGCGCTCGTCGCCATCGCCGACGTGGCGCATTATGTGCGGCCGGGCGACGTGCTCGACGAGGAGGCCTTCGAGCGCGGCAACTCCGTCTATTTTCCCGACCGGGTCATCCCGATGCTGCCCGAGGCGCTCTCCAACGGGCTCTGTTCGCTGCGGCCCGACGAGGATCGCGCCTGCATCGCCTGCCGCATGCGCTTCGACATCGAGGGCCATCTCCTGTCCTTCTCCTTCGTGCGCGGCCTGATGCGCTCGCGGGCACGGCTGACCTACGAGCAGGTTCAGCGGGCGCACGACGAAGATGCGGATCCCCTGGGTGTCGTGGCGCCGCTCTTCGCGCTCTACGAGAAGCTGGCCGCGGCCCGCCGGCGGCGCGGCACGATCGAGCTGGAGCTGCCCGAGCGCGTCGTGCAGATCGGCCCGGAAGGGACGATCACCGGCATCGTCCAGCGCGAGCGCCTGGCGGCGCACATGCTCATCGAGGAGATGATGATCGCCGCCAACGTCGCCGCCGCGCGGGCCCTGACCGAGCGCAAGGCGCCCTGCCTCTTTCGGGTGCACGACAAGCCCGACCCGCTCCGGCTCGAGGCGCTGGCGCAGTATCTCGAGCATCTGGGCATCCCCTGGAGCGCGAACGCGCAAAAACCCGGCGATTTCACCCGGCTCCTGGAGCGTATCGGGGAGCCGGCCCTGCGCGAGCAGGTCTCCGCCTTCGTCCTGCGCAGCCAGGCCCAGGCGATCTACAGCCCGGAGAATGTCGGCCATTTCGGGCTCAACCTTCGCCGCTACGCCCACTTCACCTCGCCGATCCGCCGCTATTC
>JAGREO010000334.1 GCA_020446525.1 Geminicoccaceae bacterium
TCCGGCCCATTGGAGCGGGACGCGCTCGCGCGTCAATTCCTCTAGGGCGGCTCTGTAGGCGGTAACGGCGTCCTCTAGTCGCGTCATACCGCTCTCACGCTCGCCCAGTGTCTGGAGCGCGGTGCCGAGATTGTTCTGGGTCATGGCCCAGTCGAAAGGGGCGCGCTCGCGTGTCCGTTCCTGAAGGGCGTCGCCGTAAGCGGTGACGGCCTCGTGCAGCCGCGCCGTGCCGCTCTCGCGCTGGCCCAGTGCCCGAAGCGCGTTGCCCAAATTGTTCTGGGCTGTAGCCCATTGGAGCGGGACGCGTTCGCGTGTCCATTCCTCCAGGGCTTTGCGGTAGGCGATGACGGCCTCCCGCAGCCGTGCTGTGCCGCTCTCGCGCTGGCCCAGTGCCCGAAGCGCGTTGCCCAAATTGTTCTGGGCTGTAGCCCATTGGAACGGGACGCGCTCGCGATTCAGTTCTTTCAACGCGCTGCCATAGGCGGTGATGGCCTCCTCCAGCCGCGCCGTACCGCTCTTGCGTTCGCCGAGCGTCGAAAGAGCGGTGCCGAAATCGTTGCAGGCCGCGCCGCGCTGGTCGGCATCGGTGGCACGGGCGAGTGCGGTGCGGGCGAGAGCGATGGCGACCTCGAGATCGAAATTCAGGCCCTTGTCGCAGCCGCGCTCGTACCATTCGTCCTGTGCTGCCCGCAGGGCCACGAACGCTTCCTGCGGATCGGGCGGCGCTTCCAGATCCAGCTTCGCCAGCGTGAAGCGGCTGGCGTTGGCGACGTTGCGGCTCAGGATCGCCTGGGCGATGCCCTTGTCGTAGAGGCGGGCGCGCTCGGCCCGGCGGCGGGCGTCCTCCTCGTCCATCGAAGCGAGCTCGGCATCGAGCACCGCCTGCCCGGCTTCGAGGTCGCCCTCATCGTTGTGCGCGTCGATCCGGGCGAACACGGCGTCCACGGCCTCGGAGACATTGGAGGGCAACCGGCCCCGCTCGCGTTCCTCGCGGGCGACCTCCAGCGCTCGCTCGAGCCCGGCGAGAGCGGCGTCGAAATCGTCCGGGCTGCCCTCGGCATAGCGGCGCGCCAGGGCGATCAGCATGCCCTCCTTGATGCCGAACTCCCGCGCCCGGTCCCGCTCCTGGGCGACGAGTCGCTCCCGCAACTCATGGACCACGGCGTTGGTGTCGCGTGAGGTGGCGAAGTGCGCCCGGTGGATGAAGGGCAGGAGATCGGCGAAAAGCTCGGCTTGGACCGGCAGCCTGTCGTAAAAGCAGGTCAGCACGCGGCGCAGCGAGGTTTCGTTCTCCATGAGGTCGAGCTTCGACCACGACGTGTGCCCCAGGAGCGCATCGGCGACCGAGCCCGCCTTCATCCCGTGGTGCTCGACGAACGCCTTGTCGCTCGGCCCGAACCGGTCGAGCAGGCGTTCGGCCTCCAGGCGCACCGCCTCGCGGGTGTCCGCGTCCGCCGGCACCATCCGGTCGAGCTCGTCGGCGAGGCAGCCGCAGAGCGTGCGCAGGCGCTGCCGCCGATGGCGGTCGTGGCGCTCGAAGACGAGATCGATCATGCGGTCCAGCGGCACGGCGATGCCGGCCAGCAACGCCAGCGAGCCGGACTGCCCGAGCAGCGCCGCGACGCCGAGGACGGCGATCGTGACGAAGGCGCGCTTTTCCGCCATGGACGCTCCCCGCTCGTTCTCCTGCACAGGCACGTACCCTCACGGATAGATGCAGACCGGGCCGTTGGGAAGTTTCCAGGCGATCGGGCGGCTCCCGCCCCTATTCCATCGCCGCGTCCTTCACCACCGCCAACTTGCAGAAAAAAAAAGAGAAGCGGGAGGTCCGGAGGGCGGCGAGCCCTCCGGCATCGTCTTGCCAAAACCCCTCCACCCTCTACCACCATCCCTCATGGAATGGCGCGACGAGGCGATCCTCCTGCATGCCCAGCCGCACGGCGAGCGGGACGCCATCGCCGTCGTGCTGACCTTCGAGCACGGCAAGCATGCGGGGCTGGTGGTGGCCGGCCGGGCGCGCGGCCGGCGGGCGCTCGTCGAGGTGGGCAACCGGCTCGAGGTCGTCTGGAAGGCGCGGCTGGCGCAGCATCTGGGCACCTTCACCCTCGAGCCCGTGGCCCAGCCCGCGGCCCGGCTGCTCGACCGGCCGCTGGAGCTGGCGGGCCTCGTCTCCGCCTGTGCGATGGTCGATGCCGGCCTGCGCGAGCGCGAGCCGCATCCCCTGCTCTTCGCCGGCCTGTTGCGCCTGATCGAGCGGATCGGTGCGGCCACCGGAGAGAGCCTCGACTGGCTCGCCGATTACGTCCGTTTCGAGCTGCTGCTGCTCGAGCAGGCCGGCTTCGGGCTCGATCTCTCGCGCTGCGCGGTGACCGGCACCACGACCGGCCTCGCCTTCGTCTCCCCCAGGACCGGCCGGGCGGTCACCGCCGAAGCCGCCGGGTTGCATGCGCCCAGACTGCTGGCCCTGCCGCCCTTCCTCGTGGAGAAGGTCGAGGCCGACCTGTTGCAGATCGCCCAGGGGTTGAAGCTTGCCGGCTATTTCTTCACGAGGCATATATCGCGGCCCAGCGACCAGCCGATGCCGGCCGCGCGCGAGCGCCTGGCCCACCTGCTGGCCGCCCGCACCGCCGACGACAGCGATACGGATTGACGCATGACCGCCAGGAGTGCCCGGGGCGGCCCCGAACGCGAGGGGCCCGAGATCCAGCCCGTCGAGCTCAAGGACGCGCTGGGCGAGCGCTATCTCGCCTACGCCCTCTCGACCATCACCGCCCGCTCGCTGCCCGACGTCCGCGACGGCCTCAAGCCCGTCCAGCGGCGGCTGCTCTACGCCATGATGCAGCTCCGCCTCGACCCCGCCTCGGGCTACAAGAAATGCGCCCGCGTGGTCGGCGACGTGATCGGCAAGTTCCACCCGCACGGCGACGTGGCGGTCTACGACGCGCTGGTCCGCCTCGCCCAGCAGTTCTCGCAGCGCTACCCGCTGGTCGACGGCCAGGG
>JAGREO010000335.1 GCA_020446525.1 Geminicoccaceae bacterium
GCTGCACGTGGCCCAGCACCGTCACCCGGGTCTCGGCACCGGTGCAGGTGGCGATCTCCTCGGCCAGCTCGCGGCCGATGCCGCCATAGCGGGACTGGCCGTGCGCGTCGACATAGTGCTGGGTCTCGCCGGCCGCCGACTTGACCGATTCGGCGACGACGACGAGGCTGAAATTGCGCCCCGCCTGCCGCCGCGCCTCGATCTTCTGGCACACCCTGGCCATCGAATAGGGGATTTCGGGGATCAGGATGACGTCGGCGCCGCCGGCGACACCGGCGGTGAGCGCGATGTGGCCGGCGTCCCGGCCCATCACCTCGAGCACCATCACCCGGTTGTGGCTGGCGGCGGTGACGTGCAGGCGGTCGACCGCCTCGGTGGCGACGACGACCGCCGAGCTGAAGCCGACAGCGCGTTCGGTGTGGCCCAGATCGTTGTCGATGGTCTTGGGGATGGCGACGAAGTTCAGCCCGCCCTGCTGCGCCAGACGGCGGAGGATGGCGAGGCTGCCGTCACCGCCGACGCCGATCAGCGCGTCGAGCCCGAGCAGCCGGCAGCCCTCGACGATCTCCGCCGAGCGGTCGATCAGGCCGCCCTGGTCGTCGGGATAGGCGAAGGGGTTGCCGCGGTTGGTGGTGCGCAGGATCGTGCCGCCCAGATGCAGGATGCCCTTGACGCTGTCCGGCGTCAGCTCGTGCGCCGCGACCGGACGCTTGAGCAGGCCGTGGGTGGCCTCGTCGATGCCGAGCACGGTCCAGCCGAAGCCCCGGGTCGCGCGCAGCACCACCGCGCGGATGACGGCGTTGAGGCCGGCGCAGTCGCCGCCGCTGGTCATGATCCCCAGGCGCATGGCTTCTCCTTTCCGGTCCGCTCGTTCGACTCGCTCGCCCGGGCCGCTCGATCGGGCCGCTCGTCCGGTCGCCGCACCATCGCGCGCACGGATCGTACGATGGCGGCTGAAATACCGGACGCCGTGTGCTACACCGCCGCGGCGCGCAGGCCACCGTCTCGCACGGCGGCGGTGGTGCGGGCAAGATGTCGCGTCGCGGCCACGGTCCCCGCC
Source organism: Geminicoccaceae bacterium (assembly GCA_020446525.1). Classification (GTDB taxonomy): domain Bacteria; phylum Pseudomonadota; class Alphaproteobacteria; order Geminicoccales; family Geminicoccaceae; genus JAGREO01. Next base: position 1,061 of record JAGREO010000335.1, read on the forward strand.
GCCGCGGCGGGGGGCCGGGCGGGGATCGGGTTTCGCAGCGCATGAGTGACCGCACCAGACTGATCCGGATCGACACCCGCTTGAGCAGCCTGCGCGCCGCCCATCGCGCGCTCGACAACCGGATCGAGCAGCTGACCGCCGAAGGCACGCCCGATCAGGTGGCCCTGCAGCGGCTGAAAAAGCAGAAACTCGCACTCAAGGACCGGATCGCCCAGGTCGAGCGCGAGAGCCATCCCGACATCATCGCCTGAAGGGTGCGAGCGCAGCGGGCGGAATCGGTGTCCGCGAAGCACGTTCGGATGCCGTGCGACCGGCGATGTCGTGCCCGGATGCGCGGGTGTCTTCAGGGAACCTGGGGCCGGATGCGGGTGACGTGGCCCATCTTGCGGCCGGCACGGATCTCGCTCTTGCCGTAGAGGTGCAGGCGTGCGCCGGGTTCCGCCAGGAGGGTCGGCCAGTCCCGCACCTCCTCGCCGATCAGATTGTCCATCACCGCGTGGGCGAAGGGTGTGGGGTCGCCGAGCGGCAGGTCGCAGATCGCGCGCACCAGTTGCTCGAACTGATCGCAGCCCGAGGCGTCGATCGACCAGTGACCGGAATTGTGCGGCCGCGGCGCCAGCTCGTTGACCAGGATCCGCCCGTCCTCGGTGACGAACATCTCGACCGCCAGCAGGCCCTCGAGCCGAAGCGCGCGGGCGAGCCGGCCGGCGATCGCGCGCGCCTCGTCGGCGAGCGCGTCCGGGATCGCGGCCGGTGCCGTGGTGCGCCGCAGGATGCCGTCCCGATGCCCGTTGAGCACCGGCGGGTAGCAGGCGATCCGGCCCGAGGGCGAGCGGGCGACGATCACCGAAATCTCGCAAGCGAAGGCGACCCTGCGCTCGAGAATCGACGGCACCCGGCCCAGGGCGTCCCATGCCCGCTGCGGCGACGTGTCGTCGAGGTGGACCTGGCCCTTGCCGTCGTAGCCCATGCGCCGGGTCTTGAGGATCGAGGCGGGTCCGAGCGTCCCCAGCGCCGCCTCGAGCGTGGCCGGGTCGTCGACGGCCGCGTGATCGGCCACGGCGATGCCCTGCACGGCGACGAAGCACTTCTCGGCGAGGCGGTCCTGGGTGACGTCGAGAATGGCGGCCGCGGGTCGTGTCGGCACCCGTTGGCCTAGAAAGCGCAGGCTCGCCGCCGGCACGTTCTCGAACTCGATCGTCGCCACCTGCACGCGGCGGGCGAATTCGGCCAGCGCCGCCTCGTTCTCATAGTCGGCCTCGATGCGCGCGAAGGCGACGTCGCCGGCGATGCATTCGGGCTCGGGGGCGAGGACGATGCAGCGATAGCCCAGCCGTGCGGCGGCGATCGCCGTCATGCGCCCGAGCTGGCCGCCGCCCAGGATACCGATGCACGCGCCGGGCCCGATCATCGATCCGGATCCCCGGGCTCGTCGAAGGGCGCATCGGGCACGGCGTCGGTCTGGGCTGCGCGCCAGGCATCGAGGCGGGCGCGCAGCGCCGCGTCGGCCCCGGCGAGGATGGCGGCGGCGAGAAGGGCGGCGTTGATCGCCCCCGCCTCGCCGATCGCCAGCGTGCCGA
>JAGREO010000039.1 GCA_020446525.1 Geminicoccaceae bacterium
GACAGCTCAGCTACACCACGCAGTGGGACACGACCCGGCTTGGATCGGATGCATGTCTCTCAGATCGCTACGCGCCTGGAGCGGGATGGACTGATCGAGCGCACACCCTCGGAAGCCGACCATCGATCGAAACGCGTTCGGCTCACCTCGTCGGGACACGACCGGTTGGTAAGCGCGATGCCCGTGGTCGAGGCTCATGACCGGGAGTTCTTCCGTAACACGACGACGCCATAGCCCGCGATCCTGCGGAACTGCGTAGCAACTCGGGTTCGGAACCGGGTCGAGGATCGAAGTTCCGTCTCAAGCGTCCTCCTCCTCGTAGCCCACCATCGCCAGCGCCCGGGCCTCGATGCCGCGTACCTCGAGCGCACGGGCCAACGCCTCCTCGCGGCCGTGGGTGATCCACACCTCTTGGGCACCGGTGGCCACACAACTCGCGATCAAGCCGTCCCAGTCGGCATGGTCGGAAAGTACGAGCGGCAGCTCCACGCCGCGCTGACGGGCCCGCTGCTTGACCCGCATCCAGCCCGAGGCCATCGCCACGAGCGGATCGGGCAACCGCCGGGCCCAGCGGTCGGCGATGGCGGAAGGCGGCGCCAGGACGATCTCACCGGCCAGTTCGGCACGCACCCTGCCCCGCCCGCCGGCCGCGACGTCGATCGTCGCCGGGCGCAGATCGCCGAGCCTCACACCGTGCGCCTCATAGAGCGCGCACAAGGGCATCAGCGCGCCGTGCAGCCAGATCGGCCGGTCGTAGCCAGCCCGCCGCAATTCGGCGATCAGGCGCTGCGCCTTGCCCAGTGCATAAGCGCCCACCACGTGGCAGCGTCCGGTGAAGAGATGGCGACTGTCCAGCAGTTTGGCGATCTCGCCGGCGGGCTCGGGATGGCGGAAGACCGGCAGGGCGAAGGTGGCCTCGGTGACGAAGACGTCGCACGGCACCGGCGCGAAGGCGGCACAGGTCGGATCGGCCACGTCCTTGTAGTCGCCCGAGCAGACCAGCCGCGCACCCTCATGCTCGATCAGCACCTGCGCCGAGCCGAGTACGTGGCCGGCCGGCAGCAGCGTGACCCTGGTCTCCCCCACCTCGATCGTCTCGCCATAGGCCGCCGCCTGTTGCCGACGCCCCGCCCCCTGCCCCAGCCGGGCGCGCATCACCGCCAGCGTCTCGGTCGTCGCCAGCACCCGGTCGTGTCCCGGACGCGCATGGTCGGCATGACCGTGGGTGACGATCGCCCGTTCCACCGGCCGCAGCGGATCGACGAAAAAGCCGCCCGGCCGGACGAAGAGCCCTTCGGGCCGGACTTCCGTCCATCGGGCGGGATGCCGGCCACCCGAATTTCCGGGAGCGGAACGACGGGCCCGATCGATCATCGCACGCCTCCGCCTCGACCAATATTTGCGTTCATCAACGCCCTTCCTTCCGGTCGTCCGTTCCCGGCCGGCTCGCGCCTCGCCCACCCGCACGGAGACCGTCGACCCAGTCACTCTGCGTGGCGGGCTTCGGTACATCGTTCACAAGAGAGCCCTCGTCCAGACTCGGTACATCGTTCACATCCTCGGGCGACCGCTCGTTCGAGAGAGCTCATGAGCCCGTTCATCCACGGCGTCACGCCCGAGTGCCGGCGCGGATTCGCAGAGTCCATACCATTCGGTACATCGTTCACATCTTTCGTTCGAACCCCTTATGGCGGCAAGCGGAGGCGCATGGGCTCGAGGCGTGCCCGGCGGTCGTCCCGTTCGGTACATCGTTCACGGGGGGCGCCCCTTCGGGGCGGCGATTCGGTACATCGTTCACAATCCACAAGCTGTCGCCATCGGCCGCCCGAGCCGTGAAAACCATCCACAGGACTCGGTACATCGTTCACATCGATTCGGTACATCGTTCACGTTTCGACTCGGTACATCGTTCACACATATTCGGTACATCATTCACATTTCTTGCCGCAAACCATTGAGATAAAAGAATGATTAGCGCCTATAACTCTCTAACAGACTCTTCTCTAACGTTCTAACGCCGAATCGCCACCTGCGACGACGGAGTTCGGCCCCCGATCGAGCCTCCATCGCAAGGCTCCAAGACGCTCGAAGCCGGGTGGAGTTTGCTTCGCACACATCATCGATGCGCCCGTGCAGAAGCAGGCTTGCAACGAGGTCGGAGAAGATCGGAGGCCGGTTCCCTTCGACCTCCGTCCCCGACTCTTCGTCCTCATGGTGAAGAGGAAAACGGCATTGGGTTACGCAATCCGAGCGAAGCACGAGCCGTGTTAACCCATGAAAAGGACGAGAAGGCGACACTGAGGGCTCCTCGTCTCCTCTGATTCGTGGCCGGCGACCCTTCTCGTCGCCGGCCATTTTTTTCGGGCGGAGACATTCGGGAGGTCTTCGCCCATGCAGTCCGTCAGGCTCTTCGGTCTGCCCTTGACCGCAACGACCCGTAGCGACGCCATCGTCGAGGCCGTGCGCGACGCCTGGGACACGAACCGCCCTCTCTCGATCACCTTCGTCAATCCCCTCGCCTGGACGCTGGCGCGTCGCGACGAGGCTTATGTCGGCCTTCTGGACCGCATGGACATGGTCCTGCCCGACGGGATCGGTGTGGTCGCCGTCGCCCGCCGGCTGCTGCGCCAACCGCTCGAGCGCTTCAGCTTCGACGCCTCCTCGCTCTATCATCCGGTCATGGCCGAACTCGCCGACGGCAAGCATGGTCTGTTCGTCATCGGCGCCGCACCCGGTGTCGCCGAGCGCGCCTGTGGGCGTATCAGGGCGCGTTATCCGGAAATCCGCATCGTCGGGTGCCTCGACGGCTTCACGGGCGCCGAGGAGGCCCTGCAGCGCGTCCGGGAGGCACCTGCGGACATGGTCCTTTGCGGCATGGGGGCACCGCACCAGGAAAAGCTCCTGCTGGCGTTGCGCGAGGCGGGTTTTCGCGGCGTGGCCTTCACCTGCGGCGGCTTTCTCGATCAGTTGGCCCAGAGCGAGACCTATTACCCCGCCTGGATCGACCATCTCGAGTTGCGCTGGCTCTGGCGCATCGTCAAGGAGCCGCGCCGCCTCTTCAGACGCTATGCGCTCGACTATCAGCCGTTCGTCCGGTTGAGCCTCGCGGCCCTGCTCACCGGACGCTCACGACACGGCGAACCGGCCTGAGCGGAGGAGCACATCTTCGCGCCGTCGCTCCCGGTCTCGCCGCCCGTATATCACCGGTTCCCCTCCGGCTTCGTGCGCCCGGCGTTGCGCATCAGCCTCCGAGCCGCTCGAGCAGGAGTGCACGCGTCGCCTCGTCCACCGCAGGCTCGCTTCCGCCCCAATGACGAAAACCCGGCGCCGCCTGATGCAACAGCATGCCGAGACCGTCGACGGTGCGCAGACCGCGCAGCCGGGCAGCGCGCAGCAGCGGTGTCCAGAGCGGCACATAGACGAGATCGGCCACCACCGCGTCGGTGGGCAGCGCGTCCAGGGCCAGATCGAGCGGCGGCTGGCCGTTCATGCCCAGACTGGTGCCGTTGACTGCAAGCCCGGCGCCGCCCAGTGCCGCTTCACGATCCTCCCAGTCCACGACCTCGACCCGCGCGTCGCTCCAGGAGGCGAGTGCGGCGGCCAGCTCCTCGGCGTGCGCGCGCGTCCGGTTGATCAGCCGAACATGACCGATCCGCGCCTCGATCAGGCTGCAGGCGACGGCTCGCGCCGCGCCGCCGGTGCCGACGATCACCGCCGGCCGGCCACGACCCGTCCCGACGACGTCCCGCCAGCCGGGTGCCCGGCTTTCCAGATTGGCGAGAAAGCCGTAGCCGTCGGTGTTGCGGCCGAGCCTGCGGCCTTCGGCATCGATCAATACCGTGTTGACGGCACCCATCCGCTCGGCCGTTTCATCCGCTTCGTCGACCAGAGCGAAGGCGCGTTGCTTGTGCGGGATGGTGACGTTGACGCCGGCGAAGCCCAGCTTCGGCAGGGCGGCGAAAGCCTCTTCGAAATCCTCGGGCCGCACCGCCAGAGGTACGTAGAACCCTGCGACCCCGGCCCGCGCGAACCAGTGCCCGTGCAGCACCGGTGAGAGCGAATGGCCGATCGGCCAGCCGATCACGCCCGCCAGCCGCGTTCCGCCGTCGATCCCTCTCATCGCTCGGCCAGGGCCAGCCTGGCACCCAGGGCCACGAACGCGGCGGCGAAGGAGCGACGCAGCCAGGCCAGGACGGACGGCCGCTCGATCACCTGCCGGCGTATCGTGGCCGCCGCCACGCCATAGCCGACGAAGACGACGAAAGTGAGACCCATGAAGACCGCGCTGAGCTCGAGCATGCGCAGCACCGGCGCGGTGGCTCGCGGATCGACGAATTGCGGCAGGAAGGCCAGAAAGAAGATCGAGAGCTTGGGGTTGAGCAGATTGACCAGGATCGCCGCCAGGATCGTCCGGCCCGTCGAGCGTGGCGCCCGCCTCTCGTCGATCTCCAGCGGCCCGCGCTCCTCGAGCACCGCCCAGGCCATGTAGAGCAGCCAGACGACGCCGGCGATCTTGAAGATCTGGAAAGCGAGCGCGCTCACGTGCAGGAGTGCCGCCAGCCCGGTAACGGCAGCGACGATGTGCGGCACGATTCCGAGTGTGCAGCCCGCCGCGGCGACGAGGGCGGTACGGCTGCCGCCGGCCAGCCCGGCCGCGAGCGTGAACAGCACGCCGGTGCCCGGTGCGATCACCACGATCAGCGAGGTCAGAAGAAATTCGAGGCTCAACGCGCCCTCCCTTCGTCCCGGTCTCGCCTCGCCACGAATTCGAGGCTAGAGGAGGTGCCGAACGAGCGCCAGCCGTTCTCGCCCGATACACACGAACTGGGTGCGCACGAACCTGGAGGAAAAGCCGTGAAGAACATGCCGGACCTGATCGAGATCGAGAACGGAACGCCGGTCGAGGGCACTTTCTCGAAGGCCGAAATGGAAAGCCGGCTGACCAGACTGCGCCGGCTGATGGACGAGACGGGCGTCGGCGCCGTCCTCTTCACTTCCTATCATAACATCGACTATTATGCCGATTTTCTCTATTGCTCGTTCGGACGCAAATACGGACTGGTCGTCACCCGAGACAGGCTCGTCTCGATCTCGGCCAATATAGACGGTGGTCAGCCTTGGCGACGGACCTTCGGCCACGACAACCTCGTCTATACCGACTGGCGACGGGACAATTATTTCCGGGCGGTGAAACAGCTCGTCGGTACGGCCGGGGTGGTCGGCATCGAGTACGATCATCTCGATCTGCAGACCATGAAGAAACTCGAAGATGCCCTGCCCTCGGTGCGCTTCGTCGACGTCTCTTCGGGCGTCATGCGCCTGCGGATGATCAAGTCGGCCGAGGAGATCACCCACATCACCGCCATGGCGGCGGTCGCCGACAAGGGCGGCGAGGCCTGCCGCGAGGCGATCGCGCCCGGCGTGCCCGAGCACGAGGTGGCGCTCGCCTCGACCGGCGCCATGGTGCGGGAGATCGCAAAGATATGGCCGCATGCCGAGCTGATGGACACGTGGACGTGGTTCCAGTCCGGCTCGAACACCGATGGTGCGCACAATCCGGTGACCTCGAGGCGGATCGAGGAAGGCGACATCTTGAGCCTCAACTGCTTTCCCATGGTCTCCGGCTATTACGTGGCGCTCGAGCGAACGCTGTTCTGCCGTCGTGCGAGCGATGCGCACCGGCGTCTTTGGGAGATCAATTGTCGGGTGCACGACGAAGGCAAGAAGCTGCTGGTGCCCGGTGCCCGGTGCATGGACGTGGCGCACGCCCTGAACGAGATCTATGCCGAGCACGATCTGCTGCACCGCCGGACCTTCGGCTACGGCCACAGTTTCGGCGTGCTCTGCCACTATTACGGCCGTGAAGCCGGGCTCGAGCTCAGGGAGGACGTCGAGACCGTGCTCGAGCCCGGCATGGTGGTGTCGATGGAGCCGATGATCATGATCCCCGAGGGCGAACCCGGTGCCGGCGGCTACCGCGAGCACGACATCCTGGTGATCACCGAGGACGGCAACACCAACATCACTCATTTCCCCTACGGCCCGGCGCACAACATCGTCGGTTGAGCCGGCGAACGAGCATGAAGCAACCCGGGATCGTTACGGAAACGCAAGCGCTCGCATGAGTGGTCTTCTCGGCGAATGGGTCGATCACTTCTTTCGCCTCGCCTACAGGCTCGGTTACCCCCTCGCCCGGCGGTGGTGGCGCTGGACCGGCGGACGGGCGCAGGGTGCAGCCGTGGCGCTGCGGGTGAACGGAGCGCTCCTGGTGGTCCGGGAATCCTATCGCGACGGCCTCGGCCTGCCCGCCGGCGGGCGGGCGGCGGGCGAGAGCGCACGCGAGGCGGCCGTGCGCGAGCTGGCCGAGGAGGTCGGTGTGCGGTTGCGTGTCGAACAATTGACCCTAGTGCGTGAGCGCACGTTCAGATGGCACGGCCGGCAGATCACCGACAGCCTGTTCGAGGCGGTGCTCGACGAACGGCCGGCGGTCGCGGTCGACCGGCGGGAGATCATCTGGGCCGGCTGGATGGCGCTCGCCGACATCCCCTCGAGCGACGCTCAGCCGACCCTGCGTTTCTATCTCTCGGAACGACGATCTCCGAGGGCCGATCGGAACGAGGCGCCGGTCTTAACCGGGCGGTAAGGTTCGAGCGCTAGAGTGACGATCGGATATTCGAGCGTGCCGCGCCCGTCCGATCGGTGGCCGCCCTCCCCTTGCCCCGAGTGCCGACGGCGAGCGCTGCGGACTCTCGATCCCCGCGGACCAGTGACGAGGAGTGGCGATGCGTCTCGCCTATACGATCAGCGGCTACAAGCAGCCGAGCCAGTTCCGCTGGCTGCTGGAGGCCGTCTGGCACGCGGACGATCTTTTCGCGGTGCACGTCGACGCACGCACGCCGGAGCCCGTGTTCCAGGCCTTCCAGAGAGTCGCGGCGGGTCGCTCCAACGTCTTTTTCGTCGCGCGCGAGCGGGTGGTCTGGATGGGGTCGGGCCTGCTGCGTGCGGAACTGCGAATGATCCGGCGGCTGTTGAGCGAGCCCGGCGGCTTCGATCACCTGATCGCGCTCTCCATGCAATGCTACCCCTTGAAGCGACGCGAAGCGATCGTGGCCGAGCTCGAACGTGAGCCGTGCCGGAACTTCATCCGTATGCTCGAGCTTCACGATCAGCCCTTCGAGGTGCGCCGGCGGCCCTATCTGATGAGCTTCGAGCGGGCCGACAAGGTGCTGCGCACGCCCCTGCCCCGGCTGGTGCCGAAATCCACGCCGATCCGCTTCAAGGGCTCGTGGTGGCGCGTGCTGAGCCGGGATTTCTGCCGCTGGCTGGTCGACGATCCGATCACCGTGCGCTACGCGGCCTTCCTGGCGCACGTCCGTGCTCCCGACGAGCTGTTCTTTCAGAACCTGATCATGGCTTCGCCGTTCGCCGCCACCCTGGCGGACGATCACCGTCACGAGATCACCTGGACGGGCCGCGGCGGCAGCCCGGACACTGTGGGCATGGCCGACCTGCCGCGGCTCGAGGCGTCGCCCATGTGGTTCACCCGCAAGGTCGACGAGATCGTCGACCGGCCGGTCCTCGAACGTCTCGCCGCCCGTATCGGCGCCCCGGTTCCGCCGCCGGTCGGGATCGGGGACGACGAAGCCGGTTCGAGAGAGGTTGCCGCCGCATGAGGGATTTCGCCCGGCTCACGATGCCCGCTCCGCCGTCCGCTGCAGCACCCTGCCCTGCTCCGCCTCGCTCGGTCGCGGCCACTGCGGTTTCCTCGAACAACGCCACGACCACCCTATCCGCGCCCGCCCTTTCAGGCCCGGCTGCACGGCTGCGCGGCCGGCTGCTGACCACCAGGCGGCTGGTCAAGAATCTGGAGGAAGAGAGCCGGGCTTTCGCCGGTGCCGCGCTGCGTCGCGTCGGCCTGGAGCGCCGGCATGCCCCGGCACCCCTGTTCGAGCCCGTACCCTTCGACGTCCGGCCGTTCCCGCACCGTGCCGGCGATCGGATCGAAGGCTCCGACGATGCCGAGGAGCTCCGGGCGATCGTCGCCACACCGGCCGGCGACGCCTGCATGCACACCTTTTTCGACGTCTGCCCGATCAGCCCCTCCGGTCGCTATCTCGCCGTCACCCGCCTGCCCTTCGAGCATCGCGGACCCTGGCCCGGCGACATGGCGGAGGTCTGCCTCGTCGATCTGTGCGCCTGGACCATCCAGGCGGTATACCGTACCTCGGGCTGGGCGCTGCAGCTCGGTGCCAATCTGCAATGGCATCCGACGTCGGATATTCTCTACACCAACGATCTGAAGGTCGAACCTCGCGGATATCGGGGCGTCGGCGTGGCGATCGATCCGGCCGACCGCTCGTGCCGTCGCTACGACGCGCCCTTTTATGCCGTCGATCCGTCCGGCCGGTTCATGCTGGGGCCGGCGCTGGACCTGGTCAACCGCACGCAATACGGCTACGGAGTGCCCGAGGGCCTGTTCGGTCGCCGCCGGCTGGCGCGTGGTGCCGCCGGCGACGAGGGCATCTGGCGCACCGATCTGGAGAGCGGCCGGGTCGAGCTCCTGGCGAGCATCGCCGACCTGGTCGATGCTTCGCCGGCGCGCGCGTTGCTGCGCAGCGGCGTCAACTATCTCTTTCACACCAAGATCGCACCCTGCGGCGGGCGGCTTTTTCAGGTCCTGCGCTCGATCGATCTGGCCGATCGTCCGGGTGCCGTGCGCAGCCGCATCATGACCTTGGACACCGACGGCGGGCATGTGCGCGAGGCCCTGCCGCACGAAGCCTGGGACCGTGGCGGCCACCATCCGAGCTGGCTGGCCGACGGCGACATCCTGATGAATCTGGTTCCGGATTCGGTCCCTGAGACGGCAGCCGAGGGGATGCGGTTCGTCCGCATCGCGCAGGACGGTTCCGGATCGCCCGAGCCGATCGGTCCCTGGCGCGGCAGCGGTCATCCGAGTGTCGACCCGACCGGCCGCTTTCTCGTCACCGACGCCTATCTCAACGAAGGCTTCGGGGCGCCGGACGGGCGCGCGCCGCTCAGGCTGATCGACCTCGCCGGTGGCCGGGAACGGCACGTCCTGCAGCTCGACTGCGGCCCGCCGAACCTGCGCGCCCGCCGGGTCGACCCGCATCCCGTCTGGGGCCGCGACGGCCGGTCGCTGATCCTCAACACGGTGATCGACGGGCGTCGCCAGGTGGTGATCGCCGATCTCGGCGACCGGATCGATCGGCCGCCGGGCGAGCGACCGACCGATCCGCCCTCACCCGCGACGCCGGGAGTCTCATCCGACGTCGGATGACCCGGTGCGGATCCTCGTCGCCGATTGATCCCGAGCAGCACGATATCCTGCCCCGAAAGGACACCGGCACGAGTTGGACTTCGAGACAGGTTGCGGTTTGGGCGGAAATATCCGACGTCGGATGTTCGCGCGCCCGGCTGCCCTCGTCGTCATATCCGACATCGAACGAACAATGACGCCGGTGTCGATCGATACGATGTCACGCAGCGCTCGCGCGACATCCGACGTCGGATGCGCCCATGGCCGGGCGGCGGCCGGCGGGTACGTGTGCCGGATATCCGACGTCGGATGTCGCGCGACGATCGTCAGTCGGCTGTTGCATCCGCGTCCTATCACGTGGGCGCCCGGCGGGCCTATGTGGAGACCATGACGCTCATCATCGCGGTCGCCAACCAGAAAGGCGGGGTCGGCAAGACCACCACCGTCGTCAATCTCGCCCAGGCATCGGCGGCGCACGGACTGCGGGTGCTGATGATCGACGCCGATCCGCAGGCCAGCCTGACCATCTATGCCGGCGCCGACCCCAGGGCGCTCGAGGCCGAGGGTCGGACCATCCATCACTGGCTGCTCGAAGATCGGACACCGGACGAGGTGATCGTGCCGACCGGGACGGGCGGGGCGGACCTCTTGCCCTCGAGCATCCGGTTCGCCTCCGCCGAGAGTGAGCTTCTTTCCGCCTGGAACGGCGCCAGCCTGCTGCGGGAACGCATGGGCAGCCTCGTCGAGCAGGCGGGAAGCGGCGATCGGCGGCGGCGCTACGACCTCGTGCTGATCGACTGCTGCCCGTCGCTGGGCCTGCTGACCGTCAACGCGCTCGCCGCCGCACACCAAGTGCTGGTGCCGGTCAAGACCGACTATCTCTCCTTGATGGGTGTGTCGTTGCTGCTCGAGACGGTCGAACGGGTGCGGGCCCGCCTCAATCCCGGCCTGGAGATCATGGGCGTGTTGCCGACCATGTACGACCGGCGCAACGCCCACGATCGCGAAGCGCTCGACGAACTGATCGAGCTTCTCGGCGAGCGGCAGCGCGTCTTCACGCCGATCGGCCGATCGACGGTGTTCGATCAGGCTTCGGTCGAAGGTGTCGCGACGCTGATCAGCCGTCCGGAGCACAAGGCCCTCGACGGCTATCGCGAGATCGTGGCGCGGCTCACCCGACGAACGGCCGGCGAGCGTCGCGAGGAGGTGACGATCGATGGGCGCTGAAGCCGCCGACGAAGACACGATCGGACCGCGGCAGCGAACGGCACGGGCTTCCGCGGAGCGGAAGCCCGTGGCGGGCAAGGGCAGGGGACGGCCATCGCTCAAGGATCGCATGGCTCGTGACAGCTTCTTTCAGACCTCGGCCGACCTGCCGCGCGTCGTCGAGATCGACCTCGACCGGCTGACGGCCAACCCCGAGCAGCCGCGGACCCGCTTCGACGCGGCGGCGATCGACGATCTGGCCGCGTCCATCGAGCGGCACGGCCTGCTGCAGCCGGTGATCGTCCGCACCTCGGGCGAGGGCTCTTATGTGCTGATCGCTGGCGAGCGGCGCATGCGCGCCTGTCGCAAGCTCGGACGCAAGACCATTGCGGCCATTCTCACCGACGGCGACGCCGGCGAGATCGCCCTGATCGAGAATCTGCAGCGCGAGAATCTCGACCCGTTCGACGAGGCCGCCGCCGTCGCCCGGCTGATGGCCGAGCGCGGTTACAGCCAGAACGAGATCGGCAAGATCATCGGCAAGCGGCAGAACACCGTGAGCGCGCTGCTGTCGCTGACCACCTTGCCCGAGCGGATCCGCCGCGAATATCCGACGTCGGATCGGGTGTCGAAAAGCTGGCTGATCGAGCTTGCCCAGGTCCAGGGCGAGCGGGAGCAACTGCGTCTCTGGGACCGGGCGAAGAGCGCGCCCGTCACCGTCCGCGAGATCCGCGGCGCCCGCGGCACGACCGATGCGGCCTCCACCGGCGACGACGTCGTCGTGACCGCCCGCATGGCGCGTCGTCTGCTCGACCGGCTGAGCCGGCTGCCGGCACAGGGTCTCGACGCCGACGACCGGATCCGGGCCGACCTTCTCCGTCTCCATCGCGAACTCGGCTCGAAGCTCGGCCTGAAGACACCCGACGACACATGATGATCAAAGAATAAAAACCTAACACTTATCAGCATCACCGTCGCTTCGTCACGGTCTGCCCTTCGAACCTGCATCACGAGCCGACGTCTCGTCCTCGATGTGAGGATCCGGGGCATGGTCGTGCGTTCATCCATCGGGACCGTCGCCGGCGGTTCCGGGAGGGGGAAGGGCGGGGAGCGCCGTTGGCTAACCGTTTCTTTACGAGTTACGGGCATCATCCTCGCAAACGAGCGGGTTCATTGGCGAGGATGCGTGCATGGCGGTGCGCCGCTGGTCATTTGCGATCGACCGTGACGAACGGCATGCGGCGGGCGCGCCGCGCGACACCACGTCGTGTGCGACGCCGGTCGCTCGCCGGTCGCCGCATCGCACGGGGCGGCGATGCTGAACGACGTCGTATCGGCGATCGCGCATCCACCGGTGCCGCAACATCGGCGCCCCCGGAAGATCGCCTGTCTCTTCTTCGGGGCCCTGCTGCTGGCCGGCCTCGCGCTCGTGACGACCACACAGCCGCAGTGGTCGGCCGCTCCCGCGACGGGGGAGGGGGGGCTGCCGGCGTTCGTCGTGTTCGGACCCTCGCTTTCGATCCCCTGGTTCGACTTGCGGGAAGAAGACGGGCCGACGACCGGTCTCTTGGGCCTCTCGGTGCTGGTCACGCTCGCCGCCTCGTTGTGGGCCCTGCGTCGTAAGCGTGCTTCAAAACGACGGGAGAACGCCCTGGATCGTGCACGCGCGGCACATCGGCGGCTCGAGACGGCGCTCGAGGCATCGACCGACGCCATCGCCCTGTTCGATGCCGACGAGCGGCTGGTGACGTGCAACGCCCGCTACCGCGCTCTCTACGCCTCGTCGGCCGACATCCTGCGGCCCGGCATCCGCTTCGAGGACCTGCTGCGGCACGGCGTGGCGCAGGGCGGCCACGATCCGGACGATCGTCCGGCGGAGGCGATCGCCGCGGAGGTGCTGGCCGCCTTCCGTCGGGCCGACGGCCGGGAGATCGAGCGGCGGCTGGCCGACGGCCGGCTGGTGTGCTGTAGCGAGACACGGCTCGAGGACGGCGGTCTGATCGGTGTGTATCGCGACGTCGGCGAGCTCAGGGCTCGTGAGCGGGCCCTTCTCGCCAGCCAGCGGCGTTACGAGCGGTTGGCCCGTCGCGATCCGTTGACCGGGCTCGGCAATCGGGCGTGTTTTCTGGAGACCCTGAACGGCCTGCTGGCCGAGGCCGATCGGGCCGCGGGTCCGGGCGGCGAGCGTCACACCATCGTTCTTCTGGCCGATATCGACCGGTTCAAGGAGATCAACGAGACCTTCGGACATCAGGTCGGTGATCTGGTGCTGCAGGCGGCGGCCGAGCGGCTGGTGTCGATCGTTCCCGATGGAGGCAGCGTCGCGCGGGTCGGCACCGACGAATTCGCGCTTTTGGTGCCCCTGATCGCGGAAAAGGGGGCCGGGAGCGACGCGGCGAAGGAGAAGGCGTCGGCCTTGGCCGAGCAGGTGCTCGCCTCGTTCCGTCACCAGATCGTCCTCGATCGCCAGCGGCTGATCGTCCGGGTGACCCTGGGTCTGGCCATCCATCCCGATCACGCGACGACCGGCTCGGATCTCCTGCGGCTGGCCGATCTTGCGCTCTGCCGCGCCAAGCAGATCGATCGCGGGGGTCACGTGATCTGCGACCCGGCCATCCTCGCCATGCGTGCCCGTCGCCGCACCGTCGAACGCTCCTTGCGACGGGCACTCGCCGGCGGCGAGCTCGACCTGGCGGTGCAGCCCAAGCTGTCCCTGGCGCGCCAGCGGATCGTCGGGGTCGAGATGCTGCTGCGCTGGTACGATCCGGTGGCCCGTGAGAACATGCCGCCCGGCGAGTTCATCCCGGTCGCCGAAAGCAGTGCGATGATCCTCGACATCGATCGCTGGGTGCTGGCGGAGGGCTGCCGGCGGGCGGTCGTCTGGAAGACCGAGCACGATCTCGATCTGCAGGTCAGCATCAATCTGTCCGGTGCCCACTTCAGGCGGCCGGAGCTGCCCGATCTGGTCGCCCGCACCCTGGACGAGACGGGTCTCGAACCGCGCCTTCTGGAAATCGAGATGACCGAGGGCGTGCTCGTCCAGGACCGCAAGATGAGCGAATACATCATTCGTCAGTTGCACGATCTGGGCGTGTGCATCGCGTTGGACGATTTCGGCACCGGCTATTCGAGTCTCGCTTATCTGCGCGACCTGCCGCTCGACCGGCTCAAGATCGACCGTTCCTTCGTCATGGATCTGGAAACCAATCCGCGCAACCGGGCGATCGTCAAGACCTTCATCGGCCTGGGTCACGAGCTCGGCATGACCATCGTCGCCGAAGGGGTCGAGACCGACGGCCAGTTGCGCCTGCTCGAGGCGCTCGGCTGCGACGACGTGCAGGGCTATCTGCTCACCCGGCCGATGCCCCAGGCGGCCTTGCTGCCGTGGCTCGAAGCCGGCCGCTGGAAGACGATCACCGCCGGTGCGGACCACGATGGAGAGAGCGTGCCCGATCGAGCGGCCGTCGCCACGCGACCGCATCGGGGCCTCGTCGATCTCGGCGCGGCACATCCTGCCGGCCCGCCTTACTCCCCGTAAGGTGCGGCCTGGTAGGAGCCGGCCCGATGAGAGTCGGTCTCGTGAAAATCCGGTCTGGTGCAATCCGGCCGTGCCGCCCGAACGCGCGATCCGGTGCGAACGCCCATCCGACGTCGGATGGGTGGGTTTCGAGCCTCTGCACGACCGGGCGAGAGCGGGCCGGATCCCGGCTCATCGCTCCGTCGCGTCTCACGACCGGTCGGAAGCGCGCAAGCCCCCTGAGGTTCGGCTCAAAGAGGCGCCGGCACGCTCAGGCGCGTCGGCGCGGCGGCATCGTCCGGTGTCCCGCCCTCGGCTTCGATGCCCGGCGCCCGTGGGCCGCCGGTCGCGCCGACCCCGGTCGCGGTGTCCTTCGTGGTCTCCCCGGTGCGCCAGATTTCGGCGGCATAGCCGCGGATGGTGCGATCGGAGGAGAACCAGCCCATGCGGGCGGTGTTGCGGGCCGCCGTCGCGTGCCAGCGGTCGGCATCGCCGTAGAGATGTTCGGCACGGCGCTGGGCCGCGCGATACTCGTCGAAATCGGCGGTCACCATGAAATGGTCGGCCTGTCTGAGATCGTCGACGATGGGGCGGAACCGGCCCGGATCGTCGGGCGAGAAGTGACCGCGCTCGAGCAGCTCGAGGGTCCGCGCCAGTACCGGTGAGGCGGCGATCGCCTCGGCCGGCCGCCAGCCGGCCTGACGCTTGGCGCGGACCTCCTCCGCACTCAGCCCGAAGATCAGGATGTCGTCGGCACCGACGCGCTCGCGCATCTCCACATTGGCGCCGTCCAGCGTGCCGATGGTGACCGCTCCGTTCAGGCCGAACTTCATGTTGCCGGTGCCCGAAGCCTCGAGCCCGGCCGTGCTGATCTGCTCGGAAAGATCGGCCGCCGGGATCATCACCTCGGCCAGGCTGACATTGTAGTTGGCGAGGAACAGGAGCTTGAGACGGTCGCCGACCAGCGGATCGGCGTTGATCGTCCGGCCGACGTCGCCGGCCAGCTTGATGATCAGCTTGGCCCGCCAATAGGAAGGAGCGGCCTTGCCGGCGAACAGCTTGACGCGGGGCTGACGGTCTCGCTCGGGATGCCGGCGGATCTCGTCGTAGAGGGCGATCGCCTCGAGGATGTTGAGCAGCTGGCGCTTATATTCGTGGATGCGCTTGATCTGGATGTCGAAGAGCGCCGACGGATCGAGGACGACACCCGTCCGCTCGGCCACGAGGGCCGCCAGCCGCGCCTTGTTGCGCCGTTTGGCGGCGGCGAACCGGCCGAGAAAAGCCGCATCGTGCAGATGCGGCTCGAGCTGGCCGATCTTTTCGAGATCGGTGATCCATCCGTCGCCGATGGTCTCGCTGACCAGCGAGGCCAGGGCCGGATTGCAGCCCAAAAGCCAGCGGCGGGGTGCTATGCCGTTGGTCTGGTTGGTGATGCGCTCGGGAAAGTGCTTGTGCAGGGTGGCGAAGACGGTCTTCTTCATCAGCTCGGAATGCAGGGCCGAGACGCCGTTGACCCGGCGCGCCCCGACGAACGCCAGATTGCCCATGCGCACCGAGCGGCCATACCCCTCCTCGATCAGCGACACCTCGCCCAGGAAAGGGTCGTCGTTGGCCGGGCGGGCGCGCAGCTCGTCGAGCACGTGGGCGTTGATCTCGTAGATCAGCTGCATGTGCCGCGGCAGCAGCCGCTCCATGAGCTGCACCGGCCAGCGCTCGAGCGCCTCGGGCATCAGCGTGTGGTTGGTGTAGTGGATGCAGCCGCGGGTGATCGTCCAGGCCTGCTCGAAATCCATGCCGTGCTCGTCGATCAGCAGACGCAGCAACTCGGGCACGGCGATCGCCGGATGGGTGTCGTTGAGCTGCAGGGCGACGTGCCGGTCCAGCTCGCCGAGATCGGCATGGGTCGAGAGATGACGCCGCAGAATGTCCATCAGGGAGGCGGCGGTGAAGAAATATTCCTGCCGCAGGCGCAGCTCCTGCCCGGCCTCGGTGCTGTCGTTGGGATAGAGCACCCGGCTGATGCTCTCGGCCGCCACCTGATCGGCGACCGACTGCATGTAGTCGCCCCGGTTGAACGCATCGAGATCGATCAGATCGCCGCTCTGCGCCGACCACAGACGCAGCGTGTTGATGTGGCTGCCGCCATAGCCGGCGATCATCGTGTCGTAGGCGACCGCCAGAACCCGCTGGCCGCCCTCCCAATGATGCGTCCGCCGGCCGTCGGCGTCGCGATCCTCGCGCACCCGCCCGCCGAAACGGATCGGATAGACCGCCTCGGGCCGCTCGAACTCGAAGGGATTGCCGAAGGCCAGCCAGTTCTCCGGCCGCTCGACCTGCCAGCCGTCGTCGAGCCCCTGCTTGAACAGGCCGTGCTCGTAGCGGATGCCGTAGCCGAAGCCGGCGACCCCGATGGTCGCCATGCTCTCCATGAAACAGGCCGCCAGCCGGCCCAGACCGCCATTGCCCAGAGCGGCGTCGGATTCGGCCTCGAACACCTGATCCAGCTCGACCCCGAGGCCGGCCAGGGCCTCGCGCACCGGCTCGACCAGCTTGAGATTGCGCAGGCTGTCGGCCAGCAACCGGCCGATGAGAAATTCGAGCGACAGGTAATAGACCCGCTTCTTGCCGGTCGCGTAGATGTCGCGGGTGGTGTCGATCCAGCCGTCGACCATCCGGTCGCGCACCGCCAGGGCCGTCGCCAGAAACCAGTCGTGACGGGTGGCGTGCTCCGGATCCTTGCCGACGCTGTAGATCAGCTTGCCGAGAATGGCCTTTCTGAGGCCGTCGGCGTCGAGCGAGCGCCGGTTCAAGACGAACTCGTCGGTGGCGGGTCGGCTGGTCATCGCGGATCCGATGGTCGTTGCGCAGGTGGCCGGTCGCGATAGACGTTTTCCCCATGTCAATGCAAGCATCTTGTCGCACCGCGACCCGGGTCGGCCCGCTTCACCGCGGCGCGTGGCGGGCCGGTGACGCGACTTTACCGGATCGTGGAACAGGGCGGTGATACCGTTCGCCGTGCGGTTGCCCCCGAGCTACCGCGTCGGGGCCACCCGGCGAAGAGGCCATCCGGTCGAGACCCGGTGTGCAGACCCGGGCGAGGGGAGGCGGGCCGCCGCAGCCGGCGGACCGGTCAGTTGACGTAGTAACGCTGGCTCTGACCGTAATATTCGCCCAGATCGCCATAGCCGTATTGCGCGTGCTTCTTCAGATCGACTTGGGTGATGACCGCACCGGCCGGTTCGATGCCGACGTCGCGCAATACCTGGACGCTGTCCTCCGCGGCACTGGCGACGGTCGCACCCCAGCGCAGGACGAAGACCACCCGCTCGGCCAGGAGTGCCGCGACCCGGGTGTCGGTGACACTGGCCAGCGGGGCGGAATCCAGGACGATATAGTCGTAGGAATTGCGGCAGAGATCGATCAGCTGGTGCATCCGCTGGCTGTCGAGCAGATCGGTCGGGTTGGTGGTCTGGCCCTTGATCGGCAGGAAGTGCAGGCCGGTCTCGAGGTCGTGCTGGATGATCTCCTCGAGCGCCCGGTCGCCGGCCATATATTCGACCAGACCGGCCGAGACCTGCCAGCCCAGCTCGCGATGCACGCTCGGATGACGCAGGTCGAGATCGATCAGCAGCACCCGCTTGTGGCTGCGGGCGGCGAAGGTGGCGAGACTGACGGCGAAAGTGGTCTTGCCCTCCTGCGGCAGCGAGGAGGTGACCAGGACCACCTTGGGCTGCTTGTCGACGTTGGAGAGCTTGATCGCCATGTAGACGCTGCGCACCGCCTCGGCATAGGCCGAGAGCGGCTTGTCCATCAGATACTGATAGGGCTTCTGGTTGCGCTTGAGCTGGGTCAGGAGCGGCACCATGCCCAGCGTGTTGAGGCCCAGGAGACGCTCGACCTCGCGGGCGCTGCGCACGCCGCGATCGAGCCGGTCGAGCACCACGACGACCAGCGAGGAGACGGTGAAGCCGATCAGCAGGCCGGCGGCGGAGAACAGCTTGACGCCGGGCGAGCTCGAGGTGGTCGGCGGCTTGGCCGTGGCGACGATGCGCACGTCGGGCTGCACCAGGGTCTGGTTCTCCCGCAGCTCCTTCGAGCGCTGCAGGAAATCCTCGTAGATCTGCTGGCTGGAGGCGGCCTGACGCTGCAGCTCGGCGAGTTTGACCTCGGCCGCCCGGTCGAGGGTCGCATCGGATTTGAGCGTGCCCAGCCGTGCCTCGATGTCGGCGATCCGCGAGGCGGTCACCTGCACCTCGTTCTCCAGCGTGCGGGTGATGCGGTCGACCTCGGCGGAAATCTTCGCCTGCAACTCGGCCTGCTCACGCTCCAGATCGAGCATGCGCGGGTGGCGCGGGCCGTAGAGGGCACTGTATTCGGCCCGGCGCCGCAGCAGCTCGGTCTCCTGATCGCGCAGCCTGAGGATGAGCGGCGAATTGGCGACCTCGCTGATCGCCCCCAGATCCTGGCCCGAGGCCCGCACGTCGCGCGCCAGCCGCAACCGCGCCTGCTTCTCGGCCAGCTCGCCGCGGGCGACGATCAGCGTGCGGTTGAGCTCGGAGAGATCCTGCTGGCTCAAGGTGGTGCCCTCGGTCGGGACCACGTCGATCGACGAGGCGAAGGCGGCGACGGCCTCGGCGGAAGCGCGCACCTCCTCCCGCAGTTCGGCCAGCCGCTCGTCGTAGAAGCTCGAGGTGCGGTCGGTCGCCAGAAGCTTGGAGTTGAGCTGCTCGTTGACGTAGATCTCGGCGATCCGGTTGGCGATCCGCGCCGCCTTGTCGGGGTCGCCCGCCTGAAAGGCGATGCGGATCAGCGAGGAGGCGCCGTCGTTGAACAGCCGCAGATTGCCGGCGAAGACGTTGAGCGCCCGCTCGCGCGAGAGCCGGGCGACGTCGGCGTCGATCGCCAGCGGCTCCGCCCCGGTGCCGACGAAGCCCATCTCCATCAGCCATTCCTGGGGCAGCAATCCCGCCGCCTTCTCGAGCGGCTGCTTGATCCAGGAGAGCGGCGGCTCGTCGAACGGGTCGGTCTGCGGCACCAGCGCCGGGTTGAACTCGGGATCGGCGTAGAGATCCAGATCCTCCATAACCCGCGCCAGATAGCTGCGCGACTGCAGCAACTGGATCTGGGTGGCGATGGTCTGCTCGTCGATGGTCAGCCCGCGGGCCACCGCCTGACGGTCGAGCACCGGATTGTCGACCGGCTCGATCAGCACGCTGGTCTCGGCGGTGTAGCTCTTGTCGATGGTGGTGCCTAGCAGGCCGCCCAGAAGGGCCGTGATCAGGCTGACCGCGGCGATCATCCATTTGCGCCGCCTGAGCGCGCCGAACAGGCTCATCACGTCGATGGTGTCGACATCGTCGAACAGGCGCTGGCCCGGATCGACGTTGCCTTGGTGCGAAACGCGCATCTTGCTCATGAATTCTTCGGCCTGGGGCGTTGGTGGGTCCTGCGGCGTTGCGGGCGCTCGAAAGGTGCGTAGGCTTCCGGTCGCCCCGACGAAACCGTTTTCGCACCGGCCGGGGCGTCTGCGGCGATCCGGCGCGACGAACCGCCCCTACCGTGTCGCGTGCGCCACGACCCGACACGATCGAGGCGCGTCACGCGCAAGAGATGAAATCTTCCTTTCGTCGAACGGCCTTTCGTCTCGGCGGACAGCCTTTCGCCGGGCAAGTCACCAAGCGAGCCTCTCGACCGGAAGGCGACCCTGCCGAAGGACGCGGCCGCCCGCACATGGTCGACCTCGGGACATCATACAAGATGTTCGCGCACGATGCGCCGTGAAATCAACGATCCAGCCGCACGATGGTGCCGGCGAAGCGTGCGTCCGGTGCCGTGAAGCGCTCGAGCACCAGGGGATCGTGCCCCGGCACCACCCGCTCGAGCCGGCCTTCGGCCAGGGCCCGAAGACGATCGTAGCCGCGCAGGGTGGCCTCGACGTCGTGGGTGATGATGAAGGGCCGATGACGCTCGAGGTTCTCGTAGAAATGCGCCGTGTCCGAGGCCAGCACCAGCGGCCCGCTCCGGGTCTCGACCCGCACCGCCTGCACGCCTTTGGCGTGACCGCCGATCAGATGCACGGTGACGCCGGGTGCGATTTCGGCGTCGCCGCGAACGAAGCGTACCCGGCCCGAATAGACGCAGCGGACCATCTGCACCACGTGCTCGACGCTGTAGGGGTGGCGCAATGCCTCGTGCGCCATGCAGTAGCCGGTGGCATAGGCCATCTCCGCCTCCTGCAGATGGAAGCGGGCACGGGGAAAGGCGTCCAGCGTGCCGGCATGGTCGTAGTGCAGATGGGTGACGATCACGTCCTCGACCTGCCCGGCGTCGACGCCGAGCAGCGCCAGGGCGGCGCGGGGATGATGGGTGATCGCCCGCCCGCGCGCCGCGCCTTCGGCCTCGTCGAAGCCGGTGTCGACGACGATCGTCCGCTGCCCGTCGCGGATCACCCAAAGAAAATAATCGATCGGCATCGGTGCGGCGTCGTGCGGATCGAGGCCCAGGAACGTCTCGCGCCGGGTGCGCGCGGCGAACCCGGCATAGCGGATGGCATAGACCTCGTAGTGCGGCGTCATCTGCGTCTCCTCTCCCATCGGCGAAACCCCTTCGCGCGGCCCGTCCGCAGAAGAGCCCCGATCGCCCCTTGCGCCGGATCAAGGCGCGGGTGTGGGATTCGCACAAGAGAGAAGCGAGCCCGTCCATCACGAAACCGGCCACGAAACCGGCCGAAACAGGTCGGGGCGTCCCCGGATCATCCGACGTCGCCCCGCCCGAGGAGATGACGTCCATGGTGATCGAAACGCCGCACGAGGACATTCCCGCCCCTCCGGCCTTTCTTCCGGCTCGCGGCCGATGAGCGACGCCGACCGGCTGCGCTGGCAGCGCCGCTACGGCGAACGGCCCTTCGAGCCGCGACCGGCGGAGTCCTGGCTGATCGACCGGGCGCTGCCGGTGGCGGGTCCCGTCGCCGACCGCACGGTGCTCGACGTGGCGGCGGGCGAGGGTGCCAACGCCCTCGAGCTCGCCGCCCGGGGCGGCCGGGTCACGGCACTCGACATCGCTCCAAGGGCGCTCGACCGCCTGCAGGCGGAGGCGCGGCGCCGCGGCCTCGATCTGCACACCGTCGTGCGCGATCTCGACGCGCCCGACGCTCTCGACGGCCTGGGCTCCTTCGCGCTGGTGGTGATCGTCAAGTACAAGCCGAGCGGAGCGCAATGGCGGGCGGTCGTCGACCGGCTCGAGCCCGGCGGCCATCTCTGTCTCTGCTCGTTCGCCCTGACGGAGCCGCAGGGAGACGCCCCGAAGCCGGAGGAGGGTGCTTTCGACCGGCGCGGCCGCCGTTCCGCCTATCTGCTGGACCGGGCGGAGCTGCAGCCGCAGCTCGAGCGCCTGGGATGTGCGCTGCTGCTGCACGAGGCCTTCGAGCGCCGCGGCGACCGGCTCGAAGGGTTCGTCTGGCGCAAGCGCGACGTGTGAGCCCGAGCGGCTTCGACCGCCCGACCGGGGTACCGGCCGGGGGTACCTGGCCGGGTGCGACGGGCCGGGGCGCCGACTGGCCGGGCGGTGCTTCGATCCTTATCTCATCGGATCATGGAACGTTTCGCCCTTCTGCTCGAGCGGCTGCTGTTCAGTCCGCAACGCAACGTCAAGCTGGCGCTGATCGAGGATTACGTCCGCCACACGCCCGATCCGGATCGGGGCTGGGCGGTGGCGGCGCTGACCGGCACGCTGGACTTGCCGCACGCCAAACCGGCGCTGATTCGCGATCTGGTGCGCACCCGCACCGACGATGAGCTCTTCGCCCTGTCCTACGACTTCGTCGGCGATCTGGCCGAGACGGCGGCCCTGATGTGGCCCGAAGCGCAGCACGCCGGTGCGGGTGCGGCACCCGACCCGACCCAGCCCGGCCCGACCCAGCCCGGCCCGACCCAGCCCGGCCCGGCCCAGCCCGGCCCGGCGGGGCCCGGCCTGGCGCAGGTCGTGGAGGGCCTGCGCACGGCAGCCCGCAGTGCCGTACCGGAGCTCCTGGCCGGCTGGCTCGACCGGCTCGATGCCGACGGCCGCTGGGCGCTCTTGAAGCTGATCACCGGCGGCCTGCGGGTCGGCGTCTCGGCCCGGCTGGCCAAGACCGCACTCGCCCGCATGGGCGGCATCGAGGTTGCCCAGATCGAGGAGCTCTGGCATGCCCTCGATCCGCCCTACGAGCCGCTCTTTCGCTGGCTCGAGGGGCGGGGCGAGAAGCCCCGGACGGATGCGCGGCCGGTCTTCAGGCCGCTGATGCTGGCCGCACCCCTGGAGGAGGCGGACCGCACCGCGCTCGATCCCGCGGCCTTCGTCGCCGAATGGAAATGGGACGGCATCCGCGTGCAACTGGTGGCCCAGGAAGGTGAGGCGCGGCTCTATTCGCGCTCCGGCGACGACATCTCGGGCAGCTTTCCGGAGATCGTCGCGTCGATCGCATCCCTCGCCGTCGACCGGCTGGTGCTGGACGGCGAACTGCTGGTGGTCCGGGAAGGCGTGGTCGCCGGCTTCGCCGATCTGCAGCAACGGCTCGGCCGCAAGAATCCGGGTGCCGCCCTTCGGACCGCCCATCCGGCCTTCGTTCATCTCTACGACATCCTGATCTTGAACGAGACGGATCTGCGCGATCGGCCGTTCGTCGCGCGGCGGGCCGCGCTCGAGGCGTTCGTCGCCGGACACGCACCGGCGTCGATGGACCTCTCACCGCTGCTGGCCTTCAGCGACATGGAGGATCTCGCCCGCCTGCGCGACGCCTCGGCCGGCAGCGAGCGCGAAGGGCTGATGCTCAAGCGCAGGGATTCCATCTATGTCGCCGGCCGGCCCAGGGGTCTCTGGTACAAATGGAAACGCGATCCGAGGCTGGTCGATTGCGTGTTGATGTACGCCCAGCGCGGCCACGGCAAACGCTCCTCCTTCTATTCCGATTTCACCTTCGGCTGCTGGAGCGGCACAGCCGATTCCGGGGACGGCGCCGCCGGTCGGCTGGTGCCCGTGGGCAAGGCCTATTTCGGCTTCACCGACGTCGAACTCGCCGAGCTCGACCGCTTCGTGCGCAACCACACCACGGCCCGCTTCGGGCCGGTGCGCGAGGTCGAAAAGAGCCTGGTGCTGGAGATCGCCTTCGACGCGGTGCAGGCCTCGACCCGTCACAAGTCCGGCGTCGCCCTGCGCTTTCCCCGCATCCACCGGATCCGCTGGGACAAGCCGGCCGGGGAAGCCGACCGCCTGGCCGTGCTCGAGGCGATGATCGAAGGCGGAGCCGGCCCGGGGAGAGCGGCCGGGGAGGCGGGGGATCGGCCTCCCCCGGAGAACGAGAATAGGAAGAGAACGAGAATAGGAAGAGAACGAGAATAGGAGGAGAACGCGCATAGGACGCGGGCGGCCTCAGCCGAGGCGCGCGCGGGTCTCTTCGTCCAGGAGGGCGCGGATGCGGGCCAGAAGAGGATGCGCCGCCGTCCGGTCGGCGCCGTAGAGCAGGTTGAAGGCGTGATCGAAGCCGGCAGGATTGCGGCCCTGATGGTGCTGCATGATCGTCTCGAGCTTGTCCAGGCCCTTGACCAGCACGGCCTCGGGCGTGGCGGCGTCCCGATACTCGTCCCACAAGGCGAGAAAATGCGCGCGCAGATGCGCCGGCAGGGCGGCGCTCAGGGTCTGCAGATCGGCCCGCTCGCGCGCCGCCCGGCCGTCGTCGGCGTGCTGCCGGGTCGCCGGCACGTCGCCGCTGATGGCCTCGCCCAGATCGTGCAGGACACAGAGCTCGAGCAGCCGGGTCCGATCGAGGGTCCGGCCGGCCCCGACCGCCATGTCGGCGAAGACCATCGCCCAGAGGCACAGCCGCCAGCTGTGCTCGGCACTGCTCTCCTGCCGGCCGCTTCGGGTATGGGCGCTGCGCAGCACGTCCTTGAGGCGCTCGGCCTCGCGCAGGAACGTCAGCCGCGCTTCGATCGCCCCGTCGTCCGGGATCGCCCCGTCGTCCGGGATGATGGGACCGTCCGGGATCGCCGCTTCGGGCCGGTCGGCGCTATTCGATGATCCGGGCGACACGGTAATCCTTCTGCTCCTTGGTGTAGGCGAAGGTGATGATCTCGCCGATCAGCCCGACCGAGACGATCTGGATGCCGAGCACGACCAGCAGCGAGGAGAGGATCAGGGCCGGCCGATCGATCAGCGCCACCCCGAGGAACAGACGGGCGAACACCAGCCAGGCGGTGATCAGGCCGCCCGTGACGAAGATCGCGAGGCCGATGCCGCCGAAGAAGCGGAACGGCTTTCGGACGAAGCGGATGATGAAGAAGGCGGTGAGCACGTCGAGCAGCAGCGACGGCTTGCCCTTGAGCCCGATCGGCCGCCGCTGGCTGGCCCGGGCCTCGAGCGGGATCTCGGCGACCGCGAAGCCGTGGCTCTGCGCCAGGATCGGCAAGAAATTGTGCTGGTCACCATAGAGCACGATCTCCTCGGCCACCGCCTTTCTCATCATCCGCACGCCCGAGCGCAGATCGCGAAAGCCGGTGCCGAGAAAGAGCCGCACGATCTTCTCGAACTGCCTCTCGGCCGGCCGGTCGGGCGCCTGGCGGTCGACCACCACCAGATCGTGGCGCAGCCCGGCCTCGACCAGCCGGCGGAGCTCGTCACCCACCACCTGCGGATGATCGGGCAGGGTGACGATCCAGGCCCCGGCCGCATGACGAAAGGCCACCGCCAGGGCCGCCGCCTCGCCCTGCGCCTGCGGCAGATGCAAAATGTCGAGGCTCACCGAGGCACCGGCGGCGTCCCGTGTCGCGGCCGCCCTTCGGGCCTGCAGCAGGGCTTCCATCGCGGCCGGCCGGTCGCCGTCGAGCACGTAGACGAACTGCAGCTTCGCACAGCAGCGGCCGAGGGCTTCGGCATAGAGCGCGTGGGTGGCGGCGATCTCGGGCCGGTCCTGCATCACCGGCACCACGACGCTCACCGGATCGGTGACCGGAACGGATTTCCGATCCGGCTTCGGCTTCGCATCGGATGCCGCATCGCGCACGGGCAGGGGGTCGGCGACGGTCATGAAAGGTTTCCCGAAAGAGGGCCGGTGTCCGGCTCGCCGCGGATCGGCCGGGCCTTGAGCCGCAGGAAGGGCTCGAGCCGCCGGGCGACGCTGGCATAGACCAGCGTGCCCAGCAGCCCGAGAAAGAGGGTCGAGAGGGTCAGCATGCCGAACAGCATGGCCACGCCGGGAAAGACGATGCCCGGCTGCCCGGCGCTGTCGACCGCCCGCAGGATGGCGAAGAAGGTCGTCACGAGGCCCAGCCCCGCCGCCGTCAGGGTCAGCCGGGCGAACCAGACCATCGGCCGCCGGTTGAAGGCGAGAATGGCGGCGATCGACAAAAGATCGAGAAACACCTTGTAGATCCGCGAAAAGCCGTATTTCGAGGCGCCGAAACGGCGCGCGTGATGCCGCACCTTGATCTCGGCGATCCGCGCGCCGCCGAGCGAGCTCATCGCCGGGATGAAGCGGTGCATCTCGTTGTAGAGCGGGATCTGCTTGATCAGCTCGGCGCGATAGGCCTTGAGCGAGCAGCCATTGTCCTTGATCGGCACACCGGTGGCCCGGCCGATCAGCCAGTTGGCGGCCTTCGACGGCAACACCCTCGACCAGTGATCCTGCCGGTCGTGACGCCAGCCGACCACCAGATCGTATCCCTCGTCGATCTTCGCCAGAAAGAGCGGAATGTCGGCCGGGTCGTTCTGCAGATCGCCGTCCATGGTGATCAGGATGCGGCCCCGCGCATGCTCGATGCCCGCCGCCATCGCCGCCGTCTGGCCGTAATTGCGGCGGAACGCGACGATCCTGAGACGCACCGGACCGGTCTGCCGCTCGAGCCGCATCGCCCGCTCGAGGGTGCGGTCCCTCGAGCCGTCGTCGACGAAGACGATCTCCACCGGCCGACCGAGATCCGCGACCGACCGCCGGATCGCCTCGTACATCGGCGCGACATTGTCTTCCTCGTTGAACAGGGGGACGATGATGGACAGGTCCGGGATCGACGGGTCCGGGATCGACGGGTCCGGTGCGGAACGCCCTCCGGCTTCGTGCACGGGCCCGGCCCCGCTCGGGACGATCGCCTGGGTCGACATCGGGATGCTGATTTCCTTCGATGGGCCGCACGCGTCACGAGAGACGCACGGGCCGTCCGGGCGCACCGCATACCAAGCCCGAAGGCGCGCCGGCAACCCGAAGCGTCCCTGCGACCACACGAAGGTGCGCGTAAGGGGGGTGCGCGTAAGGGGAGGGCGCGTCCGGGGTGGCGGCGGTCAGCCCTGCAGGCGGCGGGTGGTGTCCTCCTGCCAGTCGGGATCGGTCTTCCTGGCGAAGGCCTGCCGCCAGCCGGGTGCGAGAACGGCGAGGGCCGCCGCCTCGGCCGCCTCGACGGGATCGAGGCGGGGGGCGAAACGGGCGGCGATCAGCCGGGCCAGGGGCCAGTCGGCATGCCGCCGCTCGACCAGCCGCATCACGTCGCCGATCGCCACGCGGCCGGGCCGGAGCACACGGTGATACCAGCCGGTCCGTCCGGTCTCCTGAAAACGCGCCGCCATGCGCGGCTCGCCCAGATGCGCGTTCAGCTTCCAGCAGGGCTGACGGCCCTGCGTCACCTGCACCAGCGCCGTACCCAGCTCGAAGACGTCGCCGATGCAGACGCTCGTCTCGTCCCACGGCTCCCCATCCGCTCCGCCCGCACCCGTCGAGAGGTTCTCGCCGAAGCCGCCCGGCACCAGCCGTGCCGCGAGGCGGGGGAATTCGGCGCGCCAGGCGGCATAGTGCCCGGCCGCATAGTGATGCACCGCCTTGTCCGGCCCGCCGTGCACCCGAGGATCGGCCTGCTCGTCGAGGAGAAAGCCCTCGGTCTCCAGGATCAGCGGCGCCTCGTCCGCCGCCACCGGCCGCTTGCCGATCGCCGAAGCCGGCCGCCCCGGCCAGCGCCGTTCCGCCCGGCCGACGAACAGCCCGGTGACGATGTCCGAATGCACCATGTTCTCCTTTGCCTCGAATACCGGCCGCCGATCCCCCCCGCGCGCGCC
The DNA here is from genome assembly GCA_020446525.1 of Geminicoccaceae bacterium. GTDB lineage: Bacteria > Pseudomonadota > Alphaproteobacteria > Geminicoccales > Geminicoccaceae > JAGREO01. Next base: position 27,075 of record JAGREO010000039.1, read on the forward strand.
CCCGCCCGCAACGCACGGCCCGAAACCGTGAAGATGACCGGAAACCGACCGATCGTCACGATCGTTCATCCCGCGTCGCCCAACGTCGCGAGAGAGACCGCAGGAGAGAGCATGACGACGCAGACCGACGAAGGCCGCCGGAACGAGGAGGGGCGCGGGCGGCGCGCCGAGACGCCGCGGGCGATCCCCAAACCCGGCTGGTACGACATCGCCCTTCGCACCAAAAACGAAATGAGCGCCGACCATGTCTCGATGGTCTCGGCCGGCGTCGCCTTCTACGGCCTGCTCGCCCTGTTCCCGGCGATCGCCGCCCTGGTCTCGATCTGGGGTCTGGTGTTCGACCCGCAGGAGGTGGTCCGGCAGATCGACCAGTTGCGTGGCATCCTGCCCGAGGAGGCGGCGGCGATCGTCGAGGATCAGGCGACCAAGGTCGCCTCCGGCGCCGGCTCCGCGGTCTCGCTCGCGGCGATCGGCGGTCTGGCCCTGACCCTCTACAGCGCCGCCAAGGGCATGAAGGCGCTGATCGAGGGTTTGAACATGATCTATGACGAAGAGGAGAAGCGCGGCTTTTTCGCCCTCAACCTGACGGCGCTGCTGCTCACCCTGGGCATGCTGGTGGTGATGATCGCGACCCTCGTCATGATCACCGTGGTGCCGGCGCTGCTGGGCCATCTGGGGCTGGGCCCGATGATCGAGACCCTGGTGACGTGGCTGCGCTGGCCGATCCTGTTCGTCGTCATGATCCTCGCCCTGGCGGTGCTCTACCGCTTCGCCCCGAGCCGGGCGAAGCCGCGCTGGCGCTGGGTGAGCCCGGGTGCGGTGATCGCCACGGTCCTGTGGGTCGCCGGATCGATGGCCTTTTCCTTCTACGTCCGCAGTTTCGGCAGCTACAACGAGACCTACGGCTCGATCGGCGCGGTCGTCATCCTGCTGATGTGGTTCTGGCTGTCGGCCCTGATCGTGCTGATGGGCGCCGAGCTCAATTCCGAGATCGAGCACCAGACCGGACACGACACCACCACCGGTTCGCCCGAACCCATGGGCGAACGCGGCGCCCACGCCGCCGACACGCTCGGCGCCCGCCAGAACTGACCGTTCGCGACGGCCCCCCCGCCGTCGGACTCCTCCGTCGTGGGACTCCCGTGGACCGGGATCGGCAATCGGGGGCGGGGGCGCGGCCGCCGGTGAGCGACACGCGACGTGATGGGGGCCGGATCGCTCCGGCCCCCGTCCGCTCTCTTCAGCGCGTTTCGGTGATGGGTCAGCAGTCGGAGGCGCCGATCAGGCCGATCGCCGTGCAGCCGCCCTCGGTCGAGACCGACTGGCGGATGGTGGTGGTCTGGGTCAGGCTGCCGCCGACGTCGGCACCGTTGATCTTGCCGATCTCGGTGGCGCCGCCCTTGCCCAGGCCCAGGAACCCGCCGGACTTGTGGCTGACGTCGGCCAGCACCGTGGTCGTCTGGCGCAACTGGCCGCCGACCTTGGTGTTCTTGATCGAGCCGACCTCGAGCGTGCCGCCCTCGTTGGTCAGGTTGCGGCGCACGAAGGTGGTCTGCACCGCCTGGCCGCCGACGTCGATGTTCTCGATGTTGCCGACATTGGTCGTCGACTTGGCACCGAGCCCGCCGAAACCGCCGCTCTCGACGCTGACATTGCCGTTGACCGTGGTGCGCTGGGTCAGCGTGCCGCCGACCTTGACCCCGCCCGAAGCCGCCTGGGCGTGGACCTCGCCGGCGGCCATCAGCGCCAGGGCGGCGACCGAAGCGGTGGCGAAAGACTTGAAGCTGGTGACCTTGCGCATCTGACGTCTCCTCGTCGGGTTGTCGATGAGCGGACCCTAACCGCGGATCGACCAACCGGAGGTGACACGCATCACCCGCTCCCCACTACCTGTGATCCACGACACAGGGCCGGTTCGTAGCGCAGCGGACGAATTTCGACCATCGCGACCCATGCCGGGTGGCCGTATGGATCGTTAATATTTCGAGAATTTTTGGCATATTTAAGTGTTCATTAACAACAACTCGTAGAGCAAAATAACTCGTTTCGATCGATACGCACGGTATCCCCGCCAGGCCTTTCGGCACTGTCGTGAATTCGTTCACCGGTCGAAGATGGAAATACACATGGACTGCATTTCGCAGGCGCGTCGGCGCAAGATCGGCCAGAAGCTCTATGTGGTCGCTTGGGTCATCGAAGGCATCGCGGTATCTGCGGGACTGCTGATCGCCGTGGCGATCGGTATGGACGCCCATCATGCGGCCGGCGGCCATGGGCTCTCCTTGGACGTCGTTCTCGCCTCCGGCGGCTTTTTGGTCGTCGCCTGCGCCGAGCTGACCAAGATACCCGTGGCGACGACGCTGGTGCATGCTCGCTGGACGTGGAAGCCGGTGCTGTTCGTCCTTCTCGCCTTGATGAGCGTGATCACCTTCGAGACCATTTTCTTCAGTCTCGAGCGCGGCTTCACCATGCGCATGCAGGCGGTCGAGCGACAGAGACAGGCCGTCGAAGAGCTGGAAGATGAACGATCGAGACTCATGACGGATCTCGCCCGTTCCAAGGAGGCCGCCACGGATACGCAGGTGCTGCTCGTCGGCCCGGCGGACGAACTGCGCCGACGGACCGCCGAACGCGTCGAGGAATTGAAGGCCGAGCTCGCGACCCTGGATCTGAACGCCCTTCCTCCTGCGGCGCTCGATCTCGATCGACGCATCGCCGAACGCCGCCAGGCCATCGGCGATCTGCGCGATCTCGCGAAGACGGAACGCAACGAGCGCATCGACCGCTTCGAAAGCCAGCGCGAGAGCTACCTGCGTCGCATCGAGGATGCGCGCAAGGCCGGGGACGAGCGGTCCGTGCGCAAATGGGAGCAAGCCCTGGAAAAGCTGCCCTATCCGAAAAAGGAGCTCGACGAGATCCAGAAGCGGCACGGCGTGGAAATCTCCAAGGTCGAGGCGCAGATCGTCGAGCTTCGTCAACAGCGCGCAGCGCTGGACATCACGCCATCGGCCGATCTCGTCGCACGCCGGCGGAGTCTGCAGGAAAGGATCGACGAAGCTTATGACGACCAGCGCGCGCTCGAGCGAGAGCAGGGAGCACGAGCCGCCGAGCGCAGCGAAAAGGCTGCCGCCCGTCTCGACGCGGTTGCCCTCACCGAAGAACGCCTGCGTGTGGTCGAGAAAAATCTGGTGCCCGCGCGCGCGGCCTACCTCGAACTGTCCGAGCTCGATCAGATTTATCGTATCGCCGCCTTCTGGTTCGGCAAAGCGCCGGCCGAGATCGGCTCGCACGAGGCCAAGCAGGTGGCGGCCTTCTGGTTCGGCTCGATCGCGGCGCTCGCAGCTTTGGCCGGTGCCGCCACCGCCATTCTCGGTGAAGGGTTGATCCGTCTGAGCGAGCCGCGGCCGCGCCAGCGACGTGCCATGGGCCTGGCGGGCCTGCTCCGCCGCCTGCTGCTCTCCTGGCGCTGGCAGCGGGTGCGCACCGTCGAGCGCATCGTCGAAGGGCCGCCGGTCGAGAAGGTCGTGGAGAAGATCGTCGACAAGATCGTCGAACGACCGGTCAAGGAGTTCATCTACGTCCCGCTTCTCACCGACGATCCCGACGCCGTGCGCAGCATCCTCGAGCGCGATCTGCCTCGAGGTGTCGGCGAGATCCTGAAGCCATCCGCTTGGGGAGACGGCCATGCAGTGCCGGCATGACACCTCGTTGCTCTACAAGGCCGCGGAGATCGTCAACGACCGCACCGCCATCCCCTCCCGCAAGGCCGACGCGGCCGCCTATCGCATCCGCCGGCTCGCCGACGCCCGTGGTCTGCTGGCGGCCGGTGTCGCCATCGCCATCGCCGCTCTGGGTATCGGCATCGGCATGAGCTTCGCCTGGCCTCCGACCGTTGCGAAGAGTGTGTCGGACACCGGTGTCCGCGCGGGCTTGCGCCGTCTCGAGCGCGAGTACGGCGCGAGCAGCGAAATCACTCCATCGAAAGCGACGACCAACTACGCCGTCTTCAAGGCGATCGAGGTCCAACACTTCGCCCGTACGTGGAGGATTCAGGCGGGCCATCATTTCGATACGAGCGAAGACCCGATTTGGGCACGTGCGTGGTGTTACACGAGCGTTCTGCGCGATGGCGTCGTCATTCGACTCGATCTCGCCGATCGGAAATCCGCGACAGCGTCGGCATGGACGTCGCCGACCACACCGCAAATGCTGCAGGTTCTCGACCTGACCAACCGGCAGGTAGCGGAGCTGGCGCGCGATTGTCCGTGGCTGGAATCCGACATGCTCTGAGATCCGGCGCGAAATCCGTCATCTTTCCCGCCTCGACCGGCTTCTCACGATCCCGAATCGAATCAGCCCCGCAAAGGACCAGACGGCCATGTCTCTTCGCAGCTCGTCGTCGTTGTCGCTCGCTTTGCTCTTCACCCTCGCGGCGGCCGGCCCCGCTGCCGCCGTGCGCATGCGGAGCCATGGAAGCCTGAACGAGTGCATCGTGACCTGGGGTTCGTTCTGCCCGGTCGAATCGTTCGGCTTGAGCCTGCTCGCGACGGCAGGCCTCACGGCACTGGCGTTCGCCGTCTGGTTCGTCGCCAGCAAGCTCTGCGACGGCGCACGGAAGGCGGGCCACGGAGGCATCGCCGCCATCTTCGCGCTCGCCGCCCGCTACCCAATTTTCGCCTTCGGCGCAGTCGTTCTCGCCATTGCCGCACTTTTCGACAAGTGATGGACGAGCGTTCGCCGAAGAAAAGGGATCATCCTCCTGCGACGCCCGAGATCCCCGACGGCGCGCCCCTCCCGCTTCTCACGGTGAAAGCGAAACAGTTCCCGTTCGCTTTCGAGAGCCGAACGCCACCATTCACGCTTCTCCCGACCCGACCGACGGATTCGGGGGAAAAGCGGGTGGTCCCGAGGGTGCGATCCTCCGGCGCCGGCTTCGTCCTCCCGGCAACAACCGGAAAAAGGGGCCGAAGACAGGCGCCGGAAACGGAGGGGCGTCCGGTCAGGCGGCCATTCGCCCGGCCGCCGGCCCTGGGTGGCCGACGGCGCCGATCCGGCGGTTCCGGCCATCGGTTCGAGGAGCGATGCGGTGTGTCGTCGGCTCGTCCGCACGGCGTACCGGTCGGGCCCCTGTCGATCGGGGGAGCCGTGGCAGGGGCGGGGCCGGTCGGATGGCGGCGGCGTCGAGGTGGGCCAGCCGGTCGCGGGTCAGGCCGATGTCCGCGAGCATGCGGTCGTCCAGCGTGCGCAGGTGATCGAGCGTCCTTTCGTGCCGCCGGCGGCGTGCGAGGGGTTCGATCACGCGGTGGCGCAGCGTGCCGCCGAGGCGCTCGAGGCCCCGGTGGAGCGTGCGGGCGATCGCGGCGTTCGCCGAGTAGCGCGGCCGGTCCGTTCCGGTCCGAGGTGCGGTGCCACGTGTGAGGCCGGGGCTGCGGGCGAGCCGCCCGACCGCCCGGCCCGCCGCGGTCCAGAGGCGGTGGATACCGTCGGCGACGAATTCCGCCTGCCGCCGCCGCACGTCACCCACGATCATCCAATGGTCGTGCGAGCCATAACCGAGAGCATGCCTGCCCAACACCGACCGCGCGTCCACCGTCGTTCTCGTCATCAATTTTTTCTTCCTTTCTCCATAAAGTTACGCTCGATCATTATATAATATTGAATTCATATTTTTCAAAGGCGATTCTATTCAAAAAATGTATCAAGAAAAACCCATTTTTTACTTCCGAACGGTCGAACCTGCCCCGCGCCGTCCGCGATCGCCACACCGCCCCTCCCGCCTCCGCCGACCCAACTTGCAGAATCAAAAAAAGAAGCCGGAGGTTCGGAGGGTGCAACCCTCCGGTCCCTGCCGAGGCGGCGCATGCCAATCCCGGGCGTCCCAAAAAAAGCCCTTGCGTTGCTCGTGTTATATGACTATAATCATTGTCATGACCAGAGACCCGTCACCCTCCCTCGAGCGCCATTTCTTCGCCTGCAGCCATCTGCGCTGCGAGGACTGGCTGCGCATGTTCTGGCTCTTGGCCATGGGCCGGGGGCTGGAGCACGTCGCACGCTGGTGCAAGGTCAAGAAAGAGACGCTGCAGGGGATGATCCGCGATCCGTGGTTCTCGGGCCTGCGCAGCGATCTCCGGGTGATGCCGCCCAATTGTCTGCACCGGCCGGGCGT
>JAGREO010000040.1 GCA_020446525.1 Geminicoccaceae bacterium
TCGCCGATGCCGAGAAAGCCGCCGACGCCGACGATCGCACCCTTGACGGCCATGTTCTCGTCGAGCACCAGCGCCTTGATCTCGCCGATCGATTCGTCCTCGGCGTTGCGCACGTCGGCGCCGATGATCTCCTCGGTGAGCGTCTCGCCCTCGGACTGCGAGAAGAGAATACCGCTTTGGGCCGCGCCGTCGGCGCCGGCGGTGGTCACCATCGGCGTATCGGCACCCTTGGTGCCGTCGGCCATGGTGGCGGGCGGCGCCTTCTCCGACGAATCCTGCGCCGTCCCTTCGCCGGCCTTCAGGCTGTCTTGCGCGGTTTCGGTACCCTCCTGCATCCTGGCCGCGCCGCCGGCGGCCGCATCGCTGCCGCTCTCGACGGTCGTCTTCGCCCGGTTCGCGGCATCGGCCGGCATGGCGTCGGCGGGCGGTTTGGTCGCATCCTGTGCCAAGGCGATCCCGCTCATGAGCGCCAAGGCCGCGGTCGAAGCGATGAGTTTGGCAACCATCGTCGTTCTCCTGATGCAAGGACGGCGAGGCACGCGCCCGCCGTCGGCCGAGTGAGAACGTGCGGCGGCGGTGGACGTTCCCCTGCGCGCGGAAAAATCGGAGCCGGACTTTCGCCTCGACGTTCTGACGCTCACCTCGACGGTTTTCGACGTGCCGGTCCCTCGGCTGGTCCGGTCGCCGTGCGGCCAGCGTGGTGCCGGGGCCGGTCCCGTCGCTCGGGATCAGAACTTGCCGTGCAGCCGGAACGCCTCTTGCGGGTCGAGGCCGTCGAGGATGGCGGTGCGGACCTTGTTCTCGGTGCCGATCGCCTCTTCGGCGGCGGCCACGATCTCCTCGGCGTGGGCCATCGGCAGGATGCAGATTCCATCCATGTCGGCGATCAGCCAGTCGCCGGTCTCGATCCGCACGTCGCCGATGTGGATCGCCTCGCCGACGCTGTGCGGCAGCCAGCGGCCGACGATGTCCCGGGGCGTGGCGTGGGTGCAGGCGACCGGGAAGTTCTGCTCGATCGTCCGCGCCACGTCGCGCGCCGCACCGTCGACCACATAGCCCTCGATGCCCCGGAGCTTGAGGGTCTCCGAGGAGAGCTCGCCCATCAGCGCGATCTCGTGGGTGTGCGGCTGGCAGACGATCACGTGGCCGGGCCTGGCGCGGCTCAGGAGCCCGGTCCATTCGAGCAGCGTCTGCTCCGGGTCCGCCTGATCGGTCGGGTGGCCCTCGACGGTCCATATCGGGCCCGCCAGCCGGCGGTCCGGCTGCAGCAGGCGGATCGTGTGCGGCAGGACGAAATTGGTGAATCCGTGGGCGCGCATGATGTCGTGCACGACGGCGGTGTAGCAGGCGGCGAGCCGCTGGGTCAGGTCGTTCATCGCAAGGGGGTCTCCCAAAGCCCGGGGCACGGGCGCGGCGCATCGTTTCGATGCCGTGGCCGGTCGTCAAGTCCGTTGGGTGCCGATCGGCGGTCGATCCGCTTCGCCCGATCGCCGGGGCGCCCGATCGGCGGAGCATCAGTGCTGCTCGGGCATCTCGAGGGCGGCGAGGGCGGCGAAGCCGTCGGCGCGCAATTGCCCGGCGAGAAAGGCGCGGGTGTCGTCCGCCACTTCGAGCCGCTGCAGCACCGCTTCGCCCAGCGCCAGGCTCATCTCGACCGCTTCGGGCACGGCTTCGTCGACGCCCTGGGCCAGCATCGCCGAGCGGGTGCGCATGTCCCGGGCGCGCGCCAGCACCGGCACCTCGGCGTGGAAGTTGCGCACCGCCGAGACGACCTTGAGCACGGCCTTCGGATCGTCGAGCGTGACCACCACCACCGCCGCCCGGTCGATCCCCGCCCGGGCAAGGATGGCGCGGTCGGAGGCGTTGCCGAAGATGATCGGGCCCTGGCGCGCGCGATCGTCGTCGAGCCGGGCCGGATCGCGCTCGATCGCCAGATAGGGCATTTGCGTCGCTTCGAGCATGGCGCCGACGATGCGCCCGACGCGGCCGAAGCCGCAGATGATCACATGCCGCTTCAGGTCCGAGACGGCGGTTCGCTCGGGCTCGTCCTCCAGCTTCCATCGTCCGATGGCGAACTGGGCGGCGCGCACGAGAAGCGGGGTCGCGGCCATGCTGGTGGAGATGACCAGGATCGTCTGGACGAAGGTGGCGTCGTCCAGGAGGCCGAGGGCGCGGGCCGCACCGAACAGCACGAAGCCGAACTCCCCGCCCTGGCCGAGCAGCGCGGCGAGGCGGAGCGCGTCGGCCCGGCCGTGACCGAAGAGTCGGGCCACCAGCGCCAGGATCGACGCCTTGACCAGGATGATGGCGCAGACGACCAGTGCGATGGAGCCCGCATGGTCCCGCAGCAGGCCGACGTCGATCGACATGCCGACCGAGATGAAGAAGAGGCTCAACAGCACGCCCTTGAACGGCGCCACGTCGGCCTCGAGCTGGTGGTGAAAGCGCGAGCGGGCGAGCAGCATGCCCATCAGGAAGGCGCCCAGCGCCATCGACAGGCCGGCCACCTCCATCGCCCATGCGGCCAGCACCACCGCCAGCAGGGCCAGTCCGGTGAAGGCTTCGGCGTTGCGCTGCCGGGCGGCATAGGCGAGGGCGCGCGGCAGCAGCCAGCGGCCGGTCGCCACCACGAGGCCGAGCATCGCCACGGCGAGGGCGAGGCGCGTGCCGAGATCGGCGCCGGCTTCGCCGGCTTCCTGCGCCGGCCCCGGCTGCCCGGCCAGCAGGGCCACCAGCAACAGCAGCGGCACCACCATCAGGTCCTGCAGGAGCAGGATGCCGAAGGCGCCGCGACCGTGGGTGGTGAGGACTTCGCCGCGTTCCTCGAGGAGCTGCATGACGAAGGCGGTCGAGGAGAGGGCGAGGCCCAGCCCCATGATCAGCGCCGCGTCGAAGCGGTGGCCCAGCATCATCGCACCGGCCGCCAGCACCGCCCCGGTCGCCGCGACCTGGGCGAGGCCCATGCCGAAGATCGCCCGGCGCATCGCCCAGAGGCGCCGGTGGTCCATCTCGAGGCCGATGACGAAGAGCAGCAGGACGACGCCGAGCTCGGTCACCGAGCGGAACTGCTCGACCTCGCGGGTGACGGCGAGACCGGACGGACCGACGACGATGCCCGTCGCCAGAAGACCGAGCACGGAGCCGAAGCCGGCCTTGCGGAAGATCACCACGCTCAGCGTGCTGGCCGCGATCAGGATGGTCGCCGCCAGCAGCAATTCGTCGTGGTGCATGGAGTGCTCGTCTTTCGCGCACGAGATGGGTGGGCACCGGTGCCCCGCCCGGCCCGATCCGGGAACGACCCGGGCCGACCCCGGACCGAAGATGCGGCGCGCGGCTGTGTTCGAAGCGCCGCCCCGCCGTTCGAGGCCCGCCCTTCGAGGTCCTCCTGTTCGAAGAACGATGTGCCTTTGAAGAAGGCGGTTGCCGCGGCGGCCTGCAGGGGGGACTATCGCAATGCGATCACGCAGTGCAACCGGAGGAAGCTTCGATGTCCATTCGCGTCGGTCTGGCCGTGGCGGCGATGAGCCCCTGGGCGCTGGCGGCGTCGGCCGGGGACTATCCGCATGCGGACGAGCCGATCGGCACGGTCGAGCAGATTTACGACGGCAAGCTCACGCCGGATCTGGCGGTCGCCACCTTCCGCAACATCGACCGTCTCTTTCCCAGCCGCAGGGTCGCGGCCGGGGACACGCCGCGGCCGCTTGCCGAAAAGCCCGTCGATCTCGAAGCGAAGGTCTCGATGAGGATCGGCGACAAGGTCTACGACCTCTACGACTTCCTCGCCCTCGACAACGTCACCGGCATGATCGTGCTCGACGACGGTGCGGTGGTCTACGAGACCTATCAGCGCGGCAACACGCCGGCCACGCGCTGGATGTCGATGTCGGTGGCCAAGTCGGTCACCTCGACGCTGGTGGGGGCGGCGATCGCCGACGGCTTCATCGACGGCCTCGACGCCATGGTGGTCGATTACGTGCCGGCGCTTGAGGGCAGCGCCTATGACGGAGTGAGCGTCCGCGACGTGCTGATGATGGCTTCCGGCGTGCAGTGGAACGAGACCTATACCGATCCGGGCTCGGATCGACGCGACCTGCTGCGGGCGCAGATCGCCCAGGAGCCGGGGGCGGCGATGGCGGTGATGGCGGCGCTGCCCCGGGCCGCCGAGCCGGGCACGCTGCACAATTATTCCACCGGCGAGACGCAGGTGCTGGGCGAGGTGGTGCACGGTGCCGTCGGCAAGCCGCTCGCCGATTATCTCTCGGAGAAGATCTGGAAGCTCTACGGCATGGAGGCGGACGCCTATTGGTGGCTCGATTCACCCGACGGCGTCGAGATCGGCGGTTCGGGGCTCGCCGCGACGCTGCGCGATTTCGCCCGCTTCGGTCAGTTCTTCCTCGACGGCGGTGTGATCGACGGTAAGGCGGTTCTGCCCGAAGGCTGGACGGAAGAGGCCGGCAGTCCCAAGACCATGCCGGACGGCTCGCCTCTCGCCTACGGCTATATGTGGTGGCCCGGCTGGACGGAGGATTCGATCGCCGACGGTGCGTTCGCGGCGATCGGCATCCAGGGCCAGAACATCTACGTCAACCCGACGAAGAGGGTGGTGATCGCCACGCACATGGCCCAGCCCAAGCCGCTGGGCAAGGAGCCGATCGATCCGATGGCCATGTTCGACGCGGTGGTCGCGGCGCTGCGCTGAACCAACGGGGCCTGGCCGACGGGGCGCGCGGTCGCCGCCTCAGGCGACCTTGAGCGGCTTGTACTTCAGGCGGTGCGGTTCGACCGCGGCGGCACCGAGCCGGCGCTTCTTGTCGGCCTCGTAATCCTCGAAATTGCCCTCGAACCACTCGACGTGGCTGTCGCCCTCGAAGGCCAGCATGTGGGTGGCGATGCGGTCGA
>JAGREO010000336.1 GCA_020446525.1 Geminicoccaceae bacterium
GGTTCACCGCCCGGGCGGGCGCGCGTGGCATCCGTGGCGCGCGGGCGGGGCGCTCGAGCATCGAGCCGACCTTGCGGCACCCGGCGCGCCAGAGCGCACGCAGCCGGCCGCCGCGGGATGCGGCGGGCGAAGCGGTCTGCATGGGCGGGCGGATGGCGGGTGTGCGTGACATGATGGCGCGAAGGATAACCGCATCCGATCCGCGATGCAAGATAAAAATCCTACAAAATGAGGATTCGTTCCGGGACGCGTTCGCGCCCGGCCCGTTGGCGCATCATCGATCCATCGCGGTGATGGCGGCGGTGGCGGCTTCGAGCTCGACGAGGTTGCGATGCAGGCGGTCGAGCAGTTCGTCGGCGCGCTCCGGATCGATGTCCTCGTGCAGATCCTCGATCGACCAGAGCAGGCTGTCGAGTTCGACCCGCATCAGCAGCAGGAGCTCGGCCCGGGCGGGTCCGGCGCCGCCATCGGCCCGGCGCAGATCGTCGAGGCGGCGTGCGAGGCGCTCGCCGGCCCGGCGCAGGATCGCCAGTGTCGAAGTGCGGCCGCCCGCGGCGATGCCGACGGCGTCGGCGCCGGGATTGAGCGGCCCGGCCCCGGCCGTCGGATCGGTCGCCGCGTCGCGCAGCAGGGCGACCTGCTCGATGGCGCCGCCCACGTCGCGGCTGATGCGGCCGAGCAGGCCGGCCACCTTGGGCGGCAGGGCCCAGGCCGTGCCGCACCAGCCCAGGACGAGCAGCAGCACGAGTGCGGCGATGGGGCGATGCGATCGATGGTTCGTCAAGGTGCGGGCATCCGCGCTCCGGCGATGCGGTCAGGCCGCCCTTGTTAGCGCAGCTTTCTTAAGATTCGATTGCGGGCCGGCCGCACCCGGGCGGTCGCGGCCCGGGTGTCCGGAAGCCCGGCCCGCTTGACGTCGCGGCGTCGTGCGCTTAACAAGCGGGCCTGTTCGCGCGGGCGAGGCAGCCCTTTGGCGCGGGTATCTTCTCGATTTCCGATCTGTTCGAAGGGCTTCCATCATGGCGCGACGTTGCAGCCTCACCGGCAAGGGCGTGTTGACCGGCAACAATGTCAGCCACGCCAACAACCGCACCCGCAGGCGTTATCTGCCCAACATCCTCCATCGCAACCTCTACAGCGAAGGGCTGGGCGAGAGCGTGCGGATCAAGCTCGCGGCGAGCGCGCTGCGGACGATCGAAAAGCGCGGCGGTCTGGATGCCTTCCTGCTGAGCAGCAGGGAGAGCAGCCTGCCGATCGAACTGGTGCGCATGCGCCGGCGGCTGGAGACGGCGACCGCCAAATCCGCCTGACGCTCCGGCGGTTTCCGGGGGGCGCGGGACGAGGGTGGTTCAGCGCGCCCGATCGATCCTGATCTCGTGCAGCAGCGTCTGCTGCAGGAAGTTGAAATTGTCGTCGGAGACGATCACCAGCGCGTCGCGGCTCCGGTCCAGGGCGCGTGCGGCGATCGCTTCGAAATTGTCCATCGCCAGGACCCCCTGAAGCCGCACCGCCGCGTGCGGGCGCATCGTGCCCGAGGCGTCGACGTCGCGCGCGGGGTCGAGGAGGGCGATGCGCGCCTGCCAGCCGGAGAGCAGGCCGTAGCGTCGCTCGAGGACGTAGATCACCTCGCCGACGTGATCGGCACCGGTGGCGGCGAAGCCCGTGGCCGGCAGGTAGGTCAGTATCCGACCCGCGGCCGGGCGCTCGTCGAAGGAGACGGGATCGGCGGCCGGTTCGATCGGGGGCGAGGGATCGATGCGCAGGGCGGCCGTTCCGGCACCGCGCGCCACGCCTTCGGAAACGGCGAAATAGCCGCCGTCGGCCGTGCCGGTCAGGGCTTCGATGCCGCCATTGGTGCCGCGGCCCGGCATCGCACCGAATTCCGCTGCCGGCCGCATGACGGGTGAAGGTGCGTCCGGATCGAGCAGGCGCAGGCGCTCCTCGCCCTCGAGCGAGACGAGCATGCGGCCATCCCGTGCCCAGGCGAGGGATTCGACGTCGAGGCGGCGCCGCGGCAGCACTTCGTCCACGAGCTCGAGGACGGCCCATTCCTCCAGACCGGCCAGCCGGCCCTGCCCGTCGAACCGTGCCCGTGCGCGCCAGAGCGTGCCGCGGTCGCTCGCCAGATAGAGCAGCGGGGCGGCCCAGAGCGCCGCGGAGAGCCCGCCGAACCGCGGATCGTCGGCGCTCAGGCGAAAGCTGCGACCGATCGTGACGCCTTCCAGTCGCGGCGGTGGCGCCGGTGCCGGTGGGGCCGGCCATTCGACGACGGTCACCGCGATCGGACGCCAGTCGGCGGCGCGTGCGGCGTCGATGCCCGGGGCGGCGATTACGGGCAGCGCCACCGCCAATAAGCGCAGACCGGCGGCGAGGAGGAGGCGGATCATGGATCGGCGGCTTTCGATCATGAGGTGAATAAACAGTATCACGGACACTTCGTGCGTGAGTTTCCCGCTGTCGGTGGACACCCGGGGGTGCACGCTCTATGACCGGCCATCCGTATCCCGGCCCGCGCCCCGACGCGCTCGACGACATCGGTCGATCCTGCTGCGGGCCCGGACGTGACAGCGTCGGCTAGATGGCGCAAGGCGGGTGCGCGATGCAAGCTCTCGTGCGGGAGATCGTGAGTTTTGGCGGATGGGCAGCGTTGGGCCGAGCCGGTCGCGGCGGCGTTCTCCGACCTCTGGGCGGGCGCGGTGTCGATGGCGGCGTCGGTTTCGGATCCCTCCCGGCTGGTCACGCTGCGCCATGTGCTGGCCTTCGCCCTGATCGCCGCGGCGACGCTGCTTTTTCGCACCGCCGCGCGTGCCTGGTTTCCGGCCGATCGTGACCCGCTCACCTGCGGGCTCGCATCGGCGGTGATCGCGGTGGCCGCCCTGCCGGTCGGCCGGTCGGTGATGCCGGCCGGATGGATCGAGCCCGAGGGCGCACCGCTCTGGTCCATGGCGGCTCTGGTCCTGATCTTCTGGCTGCTCCATCGATGGTATCGTTCGCCCGCGGGCACGATCGATCGCGCGCTCGCCGAGGACGCCCGGGCCCTGCGGCATCTGGGCGTGTCGTTCGAGGATCGGCGGACGGTGCTGGCGGGGCTGGGCCTGCTCGCCGGCCTGCTGGCGGTGATCGTCGCACCGGCTGCCGCGGCCCCGGACCTCGCCGACGGGATCTGTCTGGTCGCCGTGGCGGCGCTGGCGGCGGCCGACGGTCTGCTTGTGGCGCTCGCGGCCGGTGCCCTGCTGGCGCTGGGTGCGGCGATGCTGCCGGCCCAGGCCCCGTCGGCGGCGACGGCGGCGACGGCGGTGGTGCTCTGCTTCGCGCTGACGCTCCGCCAACTGCTCCGTAACGGCCATCCGTCCGGCGGGGACGATCTTGCCCGAGGCTGAGCATCCCCTGGCGGCGGCGCTGCTGCTCGCCCCGGCCGGCTGTGCCGACTTCCGCGAGCTGCAGGAGCAGAGCGAGGTCGAGCTCTCCACCCACGTCGAGGACTGGCGCGACGAGATCATCTACCAGGTGCTCGTCGACCGCTTCGCCAACGGCGACGTGGGCAACGACTACGGCGTCCGCTACGACGACCTGGCCCGCTACCAGGGCGGCGACTGGCAGGGCCTCATCGACCACATGGGCTACCTGGAGGAGCTGGGGGTCACCACCCTGTGGATCTCGCCCGTGGTGCGCAACGTGGACACCGACGCCAACGTCGACGGCTACCACGGCTACTGGGCGCAGGACTTCGGCGACGTCAACCCGCACTTCGGCAGCCTCGCCACCCTGCAGGAGCTGGTGGCCGAGGCCCACCGCCGCGACATGAAGGTGATCATCGACATCGTCGCCAACCACGTGGGGCAGGCGTTCTTCTACGACATGAACCTCAACGGGGTCGCCGACATCAACCTCCAGAACGACGGCAACGAGGTCCCGGTCAACCACTACACCGAGTACGACCCCGACTTCGATCCCCGCGGGATCCAGGCCTTCACCTCGCTGGGCGAGGCGGGGCCCGCCCCCGTGGTGTTCCAGTGGGACCCCGCCACCAACCACGTGCCGCCGCAGCCCGAGCTGTTCTCCGACCCGGCGATCTACAACCGCAAGGGCCGGACGGTGAACTTCGACGATCCCGACCAGCTCCTGCACGGCGACTTCCCCGGCGGGCTCAAGGACGTCAACACCAGCCGCTGCGACGTCAAGCAGGAGTTCGTCGAGGTCTACGCCAGGTGGATCGAGAAGACCGACGCCGACGGCTACCGCATCG
>JAGREO010000337.1 GCA_020446525.1 Geminicoccaceae bacterium
TCATGGCGCAGACCGGCGACCCGACCGGCACCGGCACCGGCGGCTCCTCCAAGCCCGACCTGAAGGCCGAATTCTCGCGCGACCGCAAGTTCGAACGCGGCACGCTGGGCATGGCGCGTACCGCCAACCCGAACAGCGCCAACAGTCAGTTCTTCATCATGTTCCAGCCCGCTCCGCACCTCGACGGCCAGTACACCATCTTCGGCAAGGTGATCGACGGCATGGACGTGGTCGACCAGATCGCCAAGGGCGAGCCGCCGCGCACGCCCGACGTGATGCAGAAGGTGCAGGTGCAGGCCGACGTTCGATAGGGGTCGCCACGGCGGCGCCCGTCGCTCCATCGGCGAAACGCAGCGTTCGCCGCCGGGCGGTGGCATCACGGCCGGGGCCGCGCTAATTCGACTCGGACCCGTCGCCCATGATGAGGAAGAGCCGATGAAGCGAATGCCCGTGCTTGCTGCCGCCGCCGCTCTCACTCTGGCCGGTGCGGCTCACGCCGCCGACACCTACCGCTTCGATCCGAACGGTCATCACGACATCCTTTTCTCCTACGACCATCTGGGCCAGAGCCGCACCTTCGGCCGCTTCGGCGCCTACGAGGGCACGTTCACGATCGACGCCGGGAACCCCCAAGCGAGCCGTTTCGAGGTGACGATCGAAGCGGCCAGCATCGACACCGGCATCGAGGCGCTCGACGCGCATCTGCGCTCGGCGGATTTCTTCGCGGTGGACACCCACCCCACCATCACCTTCGTCTCCACCGCGGTCGAGCCGACCGGTGAGAAGACGGCCCGGGTGACCGGCGATCTGACGATCAAGGAGAATACGAGGCCGGTGACCCTCGAGGTGACGCTGAACTATCTGGGCCGCCACAAGCTGGCCGATTTCGCCCCGCAATATGATGTCGAGGTGGCCGGCTTCTCGGCCCGGGGAATCGTGTCGCGCAGCGATTTCGACGTCGCCATGGCCGCACCCATGGTGAGCGACGAGGTGGAACTGATCATCGAGGCCGAGCTGTTCCGCGACGAGGGCTAGCCGCGTGCGGCTGGCCAATTCGGCGCACGGCTGGGGTCTCGTCCACATCGTCCTGCACTGGGCGACGGCGGCACTGATCGGCTGGGCGGCCTGGCTCGGATGGACCATGACCGACCTGCCGCGCTTCGATCCGGCCACCTTCGTGACCTACAATCTGCACAAGAGCCTGGGCGTGACCATCCTGCTGCTGGCCGCTCTGCGCCTGGTCTGGCGGGTGAGCCGGAAGCGGCCGGCGCCGCCGCCGGCCATGCGGCCGATCGAGCGGCGGCTCGCCGGCGTCACCCATGCGAGCCTCTTTGCGCTGCTCTTTCTCGTGCCGGTGCTGGGCTGGCTCACCACCGCCGCGGCCGACGTGCCGGTCGACTGGTTCGGCCTCGTCGTCCTGCCGCAGCCGATCGATGCCGCGGAGCCGTGGCGGGAGTGGCTCGAGGACGCACACTGGCTCGCCGCCATGCTCCTGCTGGCGCTCGTGGCGCTGCACGTCGCGGGCGCGCTCAAGCACCAACTGATCGACGGCGACGACGTGCTTCGCCGCATGATCGTGCCCACCCGGGAATGACGCCGATGCGCCATCTGGCCCTGATCCCGCTTCTCCTCGCCTTCTCCGCCTCCGCCGCCGAATGGCGGGTCGACCACGAGGCGAGCCGCATCACCTTCACCTTCACCCAGATGGGTGCGGCCGTCGAAGGCACCTTCGAGCGGTTCGACGCGGCGATCACCTTCGATGCGGACGCTCCCGAGGATGCCTCGGTGACCGCCACCATCGAGGTCGACAGCCTCGCCACCCGCAACGGCGAGCGGGACGAGGGCATGAAGAGCGCCGACTGGTTCGATGTGGCGAACCACCCGACCGCGACCTTCGTTTCAAAGCGCTTCACGCCCGCCGGCGGCGACCGCTACGACGTCGAAGGCGAACTGACCATCCGCGGTCGAACCCGCAGCATCGTCCTGCCCATGACCATCAGCATCGACGGCGATCGGGCGCGCGCCGCGGGCGAGGCAACCCTGGACCGCCGGGATTTCGGCCTGGGGCAGGGCGACTGGGCCGGCGACACGGTGATCGGCTTCGACGTGCCGGTGGCGCTGACGATCGAGGCGGAGCGCGCGCCATGATGTTCGATCGCGCCACGCTGGAGGAGGCGCAGGCCGTCATCCGCCCGGTGGTGCCGCCCACACCGCTCCATGCCTGGCCGCTCCTCGCCGGGCGCGCGGGCTGCGCGGTCCACGTCAAGCACGAGAACCACACGCCCACCGGCGCCTTCAAGGTGCGCGGCGGGCTCTTCTACATGGACCGGCTGGTCCGCCGCGATCCGGCCGTGCGGGGCGTCGTCACCGCGACCCGCGGCAATCACGGCCAGAGCATCGCGCTCGCGGCGAAGCGGCACGGCCGCACCGCCACCATCCTCGTGCCGCACGGCAACAGCGTGGAGAAGAACGCCGCCATGCGGGCCTTCGGCGCCGAGCTGATCGAGCACGGCCGGGACTTCGACGAGGCGCGCGAGGAGGCGGCACGCCTCGCCGTGACCCGCGGGCTCCACCCGGTGCCGTCCTTCGATCCGGACCTCGTGGCCGGTGTCGCGACCTACGCTCTCGAGATGTTCGAGGCTCTCGCCGACATCGACACCGTCTACGTGCCGATCGGCATGGGCTCGGGCATCTGCGGCGTGGTGACGGTCCGCGACCTGCTGGGCCTTTCCACCGAGGTCGTGGGCGTGGTCAGCGACCGCTTTCCCATCCACGCCCGCGCCTTCGCCGGCGGCGAGGCGGTCACCACCGGGCCGGCCACCACGATCGCCGACGGCATGGCGGTGCGGGCCGCCGATCCGCGGGCGCTGGCGATCGTCAAAGCCGGCGTCGCGCGCATCGTGCAGGTCTCCGACGAGGAGATTGCTCTCGCCATGCGCGCCTACTATACCGACACGCACAATCTGGCCGAAGGGGCCGGTGCCGCCCCGCTCGCGGCCCTGCTGCAGGAAAAGGCCGTCATGGCGGGCAGGCGCGTGGCCGTCATCCTCTGCGGCGGCAATGTCGATCTCGCCTGGTTCCGCCGCTACGTCCTCTGACGGGAGAACGCCGCCGGTGCGACACGATCGCCGATTGTGCGATCCGTCACATCCGCCCGGCTCCGCAGAGCGTATGCGGGCACACGCAACCGAGTGTCCGGAGACCGATCATGTGGCCCGATACCAGCCTCGACGAAATCGCCGAGGCCGTTCGCCGTTACGCCCGTCCCGTCGTCGCCGATCCGGTCGAGGTGGTCGCCAGCTGGACGGCGGCCGCACTGCTGGCCCTGCCGCTGATCTTCAGCGGCCCGCTCTGCTGAGCAGCACCGCCAGCAGGAGTGCGGTCATCGAGGTCGCGGCCAGCGCGTTCCAGACCGAGAGCGAAAGTCCCAGAAAGGTCCACCCCACCTGATCGCAGGCCGGTGCGGCCTGGGTCAGTTGCGCCCGCAATTCCTCGATCGTCGAAGCCCGGCCGATCGCCCCGCAGCTCTGCGGCAGGGCGAAGAGCCCGGCTTCGACGCCGCCGTGATACCAGGCGATCGCCGCGTCGACGGCGAAGGCGGCGATCACCAGACCCAGCGCCGTGCGGGTCCAGCCGGTGAGCAGGCCGAGGAGCGCGAGCAGCAGGATCGCCACATAGGGATAGCGCTGCCAGAGGCAGAGCTCGCAGGGGGCGAAGCCGAAGCCGAACTGCAGCAGCCAGGCGAAGCCCAAAGCGAGTGCGGCGAAGAGGCCGGCCAGGACGAGGGCGTGACGGATCATCCCGGAGCCGTTTCTCAGAGCCATTTGAGCAGCACGAAGCCGCCGATCAGCAGGAGAAAGAAGACGATCGTCAGCCAGCCGAGATTGCGCTCGATGAAGCCCCGGATCTGCGGCCCCCACCACCAGAGCAGCCCGGCCACGGCGAAGAAGCGGATGCCGCGGGCGAGGACCGAAGCGACGACGAAGACGAAGAGATCGAGGCGCGTCACGCCGCTGGCGATGGTGATCACCTTGTAGGGAAAGGGCGTGATGCCGGCGCCGAAGACGATCCACGCACCCCATTCGTTGTAGAGGCTCTGGAATTCCGTGAATTTCGCCAGATAGCCGTAGAATTCCAGCAGCGCCACGCCGATGGTATCGTAGAGCGCCGCGCCGATGAGATAACCCAGCATGCCGCCCGCGACCGAGGCCGCGGTGCAGACGAAGGCGATGAACCAGGCCCGGTCCCGCTGCGCGATCACGAGAGGAACGAGCAGCACGTCGGGCGGTATCGGAAAGAACGAGCTCTCGACGAAGGAGACCACCGCCAGACCGCGCAACGCATGCCTGCCCGATGCCTGACGCATGGTCCAGTCGTAGAGAGGTCGAAGCAAGGGCGGCGATCCCGGCACACGCAAGAGGTGCGCGGCTTACCCCCTGAAGCCACCCGACGCAAGCCCGTCGCCATCAGCCCGGGGCTTCCTCCCGCTCGCCTCGATACGAGGGACCGGAGATGACGCCGGAGGGTTGCACCCTTGTCTCTTGCAAGCCTGTCATGTTGGTGGTGGCAGACGAGACCTCGTGACACCCCTGGACACCGAAGTCCGTTCCGGCGCCCGGGGCTCGTCTGCCGACCGCCACCGAACCTGAACAGTTGCCCGGGACGACCGCACGAACGGCCGCTCCCCCTCAGCCACGCCCCCCC
>JAGREO010000338.1 GCA_020446525.1 Geminicoccaceae bacterium
ATGTAGCTCAGTCGGTAGAGCACCTCATTGGTAATGAGGAGGTCGAGTGTTCAATCCACTCCGGCGGCACCATCCCGAAAAACCGGCTCCGACGTACCCGGCCCGACACTCCGGCACCCGATATGGTGCGCGCAAACGCGGCCGTGCCGGCGTTCGGAGAATGCCCGGCGCGCGTCAGTGCAGCGTTTCGAGATAGGCCACGAGGTCCGCCAGCTCCTGCTCTTTCTTGATGCCGGCGAAGCTCATCTTGTTGCCGGGCGCGAAGCCCTTGGGATCGGCGACGTAGGCGGCGATCTTGTCGTGGGTCCAGGTGCCCTCGAGGCCCTGCAGCGCGTCGGAATATTTGAAGTCCGGAACGGAAGCGATGTCGCGGCCGACCACGCCGAAGAGATGCGGGCCGATCTTGTTGGCGCCGTCGGCTTCGAAGGTGTGACAGGCCTTGCACTTCTTGGCGATCTTCTCGCCGGCTGCCGGATCGCCGCCGGCGGCGATCGTGCCGCCGGCCGCCGCGGCCGTGTCCGTCGCGGCCGTATCCGCCGCGGCCGTATCGGTCGCAGCCGCGTCCGTCGCGCTCGCGTCCGTGGAGGCCGAATCCGTCGAAGCCGTGTCCGCCGCGGCCGTGTCGGCGGGTGCGGCTTCGGCCGCAGCATTCTCCGCCGGTGCTTCGGTCGCGGGGGCGGCTTCGGTCGCTGCCGGAGCTTCGGCGGTCTGTTGCTCGCCGCCTTCGGCCGCGGGCGCTTCGGCTGCAGGTGCTTCGGCCGCTGGCGCTTCGGCGGCGGGCGCTTCGGCCGCGGGCAGGGGCGGTGCGTCGGGTGAGATCGAGGCGAGGTAGAGGATGACGTCGGCGCGATCCTCGTTCTTCTTGATGCCGGCGAAGCTCATCTTGTTGCCGGGCGCGTAGCCCTTGGGATCGGCGAGATAGCCGTTGAGCGCCTCGTAGTCCCAGGCCCCGCCCAAGGCCTTGAGCGCGTCCGAATAGGCGAAATCGGAGACCGCGGCCACCGGCCGGCCGACCACGCCCCAGAGATGCGGGCCGACCTTGTTGGGGCCGCCTTCCTCGAAACTGTGGCAGGCGGCGCACTTCTTCGATTCGCTCTCGCCGGCGGCCGCGTCGGCCGAGGCCAGCAGCACGCCAAGCGGCACCGCGGTCTCGGCGGCAGCGGGCTCGCCCGCCTCCGCCTCGCCTTCCGGCGCCGCCACCAGATAGGCCGGCTCCTCGGGCTCGTGCGGAGCATAGATGATCGAGGCGATCACACCTGCACCCGAAGCCATGATCCCGGCCGTCAGCACCGCCGCCAGCAGTTTGTTGCCTTCGAGTGAGGATGCCATAGGAAACCCTTGTACCTGATCGGTCGGGAGGCTAGAGGGCGACCGTCCGTCGCCGGCTCCGGGTCGGTATCGCATGCCCGTGGCGCACGTCAAGCGGGCAGCTTGTCCCGGTCGGGCGGGTGCGACGAGCCGGAGCGCCCGATGACGTGCGCCGGAAACGGGCACCCAGAGATGGACGGGGCCGGACGGACGGAACGCATGGGGGTGGGACGAGCCGGCATGGCCGCAGAGCGGGACGTCGACGATCCGAAGGGCGTGCTGGTGCTCGTACCGGCCCGCCTCGCCTCGGTGCGGCTGCCGGGCAAGCCGCTCGCACCGATCGCCGGTGTGCCGATGATCGTCCAGGTCTGGCGGCGTGCGATCGAGGCCGAAGCCGGCGACGTGGTCGTGGCCTGTGCCGAAGAGGAGATCGCGCAGGCGGTGCGCGCCGCCGGCGGTCGCGCCGTGCTCACCGATCCGGCGCTGGCGAGCGGCACCGACCGTATCTTCGCCGCGCTCCAGGAGGTCGACCCGGAGCGCCGCTACCAGCGGATCGTCAATCTGCAGGGCGACATGCCGACCCTCG
>JAGREO010000041.1:0-11239 GCA_020446525.1 Geminicoccaceae bacterium
CTGGCCGCCGGAGAGCTCGGCCGGGCGTCGTTCCTCGAGCCCCGCCAGATGGACGCGGGCCAGGGCGTGCCGCGCCCGCTCCGTCCGTCCGTGCCGCGGTCGGTGGCCCAGCGCCGCCCGCACGTTGGCCAGAGCGGTCATGTGCGGGAAGAGGGCGTAGGACTGGAACACCAGCCCGGCCCGCCGCCGATGCGCCGGAAGGTCGATCCCGCGCGTCGGCGCCCACCAAGTGCGCCCGTCGGCGACGATCTCGCCTTCAGTCGGACGATAGAGACCGGCGATCGAGCGCAGGATCGTCGTCTTGCCGCTTCCCGAAGGCCCCACCAGGGCATGCAGTTCGCCGGGGCGCACGTCGAGGCCGACGTCGAGCGGGATCGGCCCCTCCTGGATCAGCCGGACCTCGACGCCCTCATCCATGGCGGCGCGCCACCCGGCCAGCCAGAAGCAGCATCGTGGCGATGGTGAAGACGGAGATCGAAAGCAGCACGGCCGACATCGCCGCCGCACCCGCATCGTCGAGCGCCTGGGTCCGGTCGTAGATCGCGATCGCCAGGGTGCGGGTTTCGCCCGGAATGCTGCCGCCCACCATCAGCACGACGCCGAACTCGCCCAGTGTGTGCGCGAAGGAGAGCACCATGGCGGTGACGATGCCGGGCCAGGCCAGCGGCAGCTCGATGCGGGCGAAGACCGCGAGCGGCGCCATGCCGCAGCAGGCCGCGGCCTCGCGCACGTCACGCGGGATCGCCTCGAACGCCCGCTGGACCGGCTGCACCGCGAACGGCAGATTGACGATCACCGACGCGAGAACGAGACCGGTGAAGCTGAAGACCAGGGTTCCGCCGGTGGTCTCGCGCCAGAGCCGGCCGAGGGCGCTGTCGGGGGCGAAGGCCTGCAGCAGATAGAAGCCGAGCACGGTGGGCGGAAGCACCAGGGGCAGGAGCACCACGGTCTCCACGAGCGTGCGTCCGAAGAAGCGCCGATAGGCCAGCCATCGCCCGAGCAGCAGACCCAGCGGTAACAGCACGATCACCGTCACCACCGCCAGCGCCAGCGAGAGGTGCAACGCCTGCCAGTCCATCACGAGGCTCCGGTCATCGGCGAAGCGGGCTCATCGGCGCCGGCCGGTG
This sequence comes from Geminicoccaceae bacterium, assembly GCA_020446525.1. Lineage (GTDB taxonomy): Bacteria > Pseudomonadota > Alphaproteobacteria > Geminicoccales > Geminicoccaceae > JAGREO01. The sequence continues at coordinate 1,128 of JAGREO010000041.1, forward strand.
CTTCTGCGTGACGACGCCGTCGCCGCCATCCGTCCGTCCACTCAAGGCAGGTCGAGACCGTGACGCGCGAAGATGCCCCGGGCGGCGGCCGTGCCGATGAAGGCGTAGAAGGCTTGGGCCTCGTTCCCGGCCTGCGCGGTCGGCGCTATGCGATGGGCCAGTGGCGCGTGCAGATCGGCATCGACGACGGCGTATGCGGCCGCTTCGGCGAGCTCGCTGCCGACGAGCAGCGATCGAGCCAGCAGGGCCGCATCGACCGCACCACCGAGTGCGAACTGCGCCGCCTGCGCGACGTTCTCGCCCAGGACCAGCCGATCGCGCACCGCCTCCCAGGCGCCCACCGCCTGCAGCGCCTGTCGGGCGGCGACGCCATAGGGGGCGTGATCGGGATTGGCGATCGCCAGACGCTCGAGCCGGTTCCCGGCGATCGCCGCCAGAAGACCGGTCAGACGACCGTCGACCTGGACCGTCGATTCGGCAGGCGCCAGCAGCGCCAGACGGCCCAGCGCGTAGACCCGTCCTTCGTCGGGGATCGCGCCGGCGGCGAAGAGCTCGAGGACGTTCAATTCGTCGGCGGAGAGGAACAGCTCGAAGGGTGCACCGGCGGTGATCTGCCGCGCCAGGTTGCCCGAGGATCCGAAGACCATTCGCGGCATCGTGCCGCCCGCGGCGACGAAGGCCGCGGCAAGCTCGGGCAACACGGTCTGCAGGCTCGACGCGGCGGCGACGATGAAGCCTTCATCGGCCGCGCCGCGGCGCGCGGAGACCGGCACCGCGCCCAGTCCGATCAGCACCGACCGTCGTCCGATGCGCATCATCGACCTCTCGTTTGCCCGACGGAACGCTCTTGTCCGAGGTGAGAGGCCGGTGAGTCAACCGCCGCGCAGCGGGGGCCGATGGGACCGCATCGGAGCGTGGTGGACAGTCCTCCGGCATGCTGCCAATAAGCGGATGGACACGCAGCGGCAACGGCCTTCGACGGGGCGCGGTCGGTCGGGTGAAGGAGGAGGATGCGACGATGATCGACGACACGACGGTGCGGGTGACGACCGGCGTGTCGGGCCTCGATGCGATCGCCGCCGGCGGGCTGCCCGAGGGTCGGCTCTATCTCCTGCGCGGTGCCGCCGGGACCGGCAAGACGACGCTGGCGATGCAGTTCCTGCTGGACGGCGTTCGACGCGGCGAGAGCGTGCTCTACGTGTCATTGTCGCAGACCGAGGAAGAGCTGCGGCAGATGGCCGCCTCGCACGGCTGGTCGCTCGACGGTGTCGTCGTGCAATCGCTCGCCACCGGCGAACTGCTCTCCGATCCGGCGCAGCAGACGATCTTCCAGACCGCGGATCTGCGGCTCGACCGCACCCGGGACGCGATCAACGGCAGGATCGCCGAGATCGCACCGCATCGTGTGGTCTATGACTCGCTGCTCGAAATCCGCCTGCTCGCCGCCGACCGGTTGCGCTTCAGGCGCGAGATCCTCGGCTTCAAATCCTTTCTCTCCGATCAGCGGATCACCGCCCTCTTGGTCGACACCGAGCACGGCTCGGTCGATCCCGCCGAGGACCAGCTCGAGAACATCGCGCACGGCCTCATCCAGTTGGACAAGCGGCTGCCGGAATACGGCACGGCACAGCGGCGGCTGGAGCTCAAGAAGCTGCGCGGCTCGGCGATCCAGGACGGCTGGCACGACATGTCGATCCGCCGCGGTGTCGGTGTCGAGGTCTATCCACGCGTGGCGCCGGGTCTGCAGCCCGACGAGGAGATCGGCGAGGCGCCCGTGACCTGCGGCGTGGCCGGGCTCGATGCGATGCTCGGCGGCGGGCTCGAAGGCGGAACGACGGCGATCGTGATCGGTCAGTCGGGAACCGGAAAGTCCACTATGGCGTCGCTCTATGCGCGCGCGGCGCTGGAGCGCGGCGAAAACGTGGCGCTCTTTCTCTTCGAGGAGCGCGTCGAGACCTTCTTTCGCCGGAGCGAGGGCCTGGGCATCGAGTTGCGCGGCCACCATGCCCAAGGGCGGCTGCAGCTTCGCGACTTCAACCCTTCGGAGGTGTCGCCCGGCGAATTCTCGCAGATCGTCGTGCAGACGGTCGGGCGGCACGATGTCGGCCTCGTCGTGATCGACAGCTTGACGGGCTATCTCGCGGCTCTGCCCGAGAAGCGTCGGGCAGTCACGCAGATCCAGACCCTGCTCAAATATCTGGCGCGGCGCAGTGTCCTCACACTGCTGGTCGTCGCCCAGCACGGCCTGCTCGGCCGCGACGCCGAGAGCGATCTCGACGTCAGCTATCTGGGCGACAGCGTCATCCTCTTGCGGATGCACGAGTGGCGAACGGCGATCCGCCGCACGGTCGCCATCGTCAAGAAGCGCCACGGCATTCACGATCTGGGTGTTCGCGAGCTGGTGATCGGCCCGGGTGACGTGCGGGTCGAGCCGATGGTCGCCGAAGCGGGCACACCGCCGGTCGACGGAGGTCCGCAGGTCGGTCTCGGCGACGGCCGTGCCTGAAACGACGGCACCACACGGGTTCGACACCGACTCGAGCGGCTTCGCGACGCGCCGGGCCGGTATGCGCACCGACGTGAGGTTTCATCTCCAGGCACCGTTCGGCGACGACGCGGACCTGCTCGCCCGCGCCATCGCGGGGCAGGGCCTGGACGCAGGCCCCTGCAACGTGTCGCTCGACATTCTCATGGACGATCTCGCCGGCCACGACGGTGTGCTGGTGTGTACGCAGGAGGGCCTGACGCGTGCGCTCGCCGACGCCCTGGAAGAGCTGCTCGCGGCGCAGCCGGACTGGGCCCAGTTGCCCATCCTCTTGATCCTCGACCGGGCGGTGGTGGACGGTGGCGTCCAGACCATGCTGCGCTCGATCTGGGCGAACGGTCATCTGGTCATCCTGCACCGTCCCCTGGTGCCGGTCGAACTGGAGGTCGCGGTGCGCGACGCCGCCGGCACACGGAGCCGCCAGCTCGACATTCGCGATCACATCGCCCGGCAGGAGGCGTTGCGCGGCGAGCTCGACCATCGCATGCAGAACACGCTGGCCACGTTCCTGGCGGTCTATCGCCTGTCGATCCGGCAGAGCGACACGCTCGAGCAGTTCAAGCAGTCGTTCGACGCGCGGATCGGTGCGCTGCGCATGGTTCACGACGCCTTGCGCTCGCAGGAAGAGGGGCGGACCGTGCGCGACATGATCGAGCTGGTGCTGGCACCCTTCGGCGGCGGCTCGTCCGACCGCATCCACCTGAGCGGCCCCGACCTCGACGTGCCCCGGCGATCCGCGGCGACACTCGCCCTGATGCTCAACGAGATGGCGACGAACGCGCTCAAATACGGCGCTCTGTCCGTGCCGACCGGCACCTTGTCGATCGACTGGAGCGGGGAAGGGGGCGCTCTCACCATCGAATGGCGCGAGAAGGGCGGCCCCCCCGTCCAGCCGCCGACCCGTACGGGCTACGGCAGCCAGTTCATCCGCTCGGGTGCGATGAGTCTCGGCGGTGCGGTGGCGTTCGATTTCGCCGCCACCGGCCTCCGCTGCACCCTCACGCTTCCGGCACCCCGCAAGGCCTAGTGGTAGCGATGCGCCGCCCGTCGTTCAGCCGGGCCAGCATTGCGCACCGCCGTCGACGCGCAGCACCTGACCCGAGATGAAGTCGCCCATCGGCCCGGCGAACAGCTCCACCAGCCGTGCCACCTCGTCGATCGTGGCGATCCGCTCGAGCGTGCCCTCGGTCGCGAGGCGTGCCGGATCGACCTCGCGGGTCGCGAGATAGCGGGCGGTGCGCGTCTCACCCGGTGCCAGTGCGTTGACGTTGATGCCGTAGGGGCGCAACTGATTGGCGAGGCAGCGGGCGTAATGTGTCGCTCCGGCCTTGGCCACGGCATAGATCGCACCCCGATCCCGGCCCCGGAAGGCGGCGATGGACGTGATCGTCAGGATGCGCCCGGCCCGGCGCGCCATCATGCCTCGGGCGACCGCCTTGCAGGTGAGGATCGTCGAGAGAAGGTTGCGGTCGAGCACCGCCCGCACATCGGCCTCGGCGATCTCGACGCAATCGTTCGGGTCCGGCTTGCCGCCGGCCGCGGCGACGTCGCCGCCGGCATTGTGGACGAGGATGTCGATCGGCCCCAGCGCGGCCTCGGTCTCGCGCACGATCCGCGCGACCTGCTCGCCCACGGTCAGATCGGCGAGCAGACGCACCGTGCGCACCCCGTGCGTCGCACCGATCGCTTCGGCCGTCTCGCTCAGACTGGTGCCTTCGCCGTATTCCGCCGGCCCGTGCTCGCGCATCCCGTGCACGCCGATGGCACAACCCTGCGCCGCGAGCCGTTCCGCGAAGGCCCGGCCGAGCCCGCGCCCCGCACCGGTGACGAGCGCCACCTTGCCTTTGAGATCGAATGTCCCGCTCAAGACGCCGTCACCTCCTCTCGGGAACCGTGCCTATTCCGCCGGGGCGCCCACCATGTGCCGCGCCGGTGCCGTGTGCTTCTCGCGGCGGATCAGGGCCAGCGAGAGCAGCGGCGGGATCAGCAGCAGTGTGAGGATGGCCGAGAGCGAGAGGCCGCCGACGACGACCGAGCCCAGGCCGCGATAGAGCTCCGAGCCCGCACCCGGGAACAGTACCAGCGGCAGCATGCCGAAGACCGAGGTCAGCGTGCTCATGAAGATCGGGCGCAACCGGTTGCGGGTGGCTTCGACGATCGCCGCAGCCGGCGCCATGCCGTCGACACGCAGATGGTGGAGCGTCTGGTGCACCAGCAGGATGGCGTTGTTGACGACGATGCCGATCAGGATGACGAAGCCCAGAAGGGTGAGCATGTCGAGCGACTGGAAGGTGAAGAGGTTGAGCACCGCCAGCCCGGCGACGCCGCCCGCCGCCGCCAGCGGTACCGAGAACATGATGATGAAGGGATAGACGAAGCTCTCGAACAGGACGGCCATCACCAGGAACACGATGACCAGCGCCAGGAGCAGGTCGATCTTCATCTCCTCGAAGGTGGCGCTGAGCTGATCCGCCGTGCCCGAGAGCGAAAGGTCGATGCCGGGCGGCAGACCCTGGGCGCGGAGCACGTCGATCACCTGCGTCTGCAGCAGGGCCAGAGCGTCCTCGAGCGGCAGGGCCGCGGCCGGCGTGATCTTCAGCGTCACCGTACGCTCGCGCTCGATGTGACGGATCTGCGTGGGTCCTGCCGTCACCTCGATCGACGCCAGTGCACCGGCCGGCAGGATCTCGCCCGAACGGGTGACGATCGGCAGGCCGTCGATGCTCTGGGTGGAGGCGGTGAGGTCGTCCGGGCCCTTGAGCATCAGGTCCATGCGCTCGCTGCCGACGGTGATCTCCTCGACCCGCACGCCGTCGTTGAAGGCGTCGACCGAGAGACCGAAGGTGCGCGCCGAGACGCCGGCATCGGCCAGCCGCACCGGATCGGGCGTCAGGCGGATCTCGGGCGCCCCCAGCTCCAGCCCCGGATCGGGGCGATACTGGTGGCCCGCCTCGCGCGGCAGGGTCTGGGCGACGAGGCCCATGGCGCGCAACGCGGTGCCCAGCGTCTGCGCCAGATCGGGACCGGAAATGTCCAGATCGATGCCGCGCGTGCCCTCCAGCCCGCGGCCGAAGATCGACGGCTGGCGGATGAAGCCGAAGGTGCCGGGCTCGCTCGCGAGTGGCGCCCCCAGAACCGGCACCAGCGCACCCGCCGCCTGCTGATCCAGCGCACTGGCACCGAGAAAGGCGGCACCACCGAAGGCGGCGAAGAAGAAGCGCTCGATCCGCGGCTCCTCGTCACCGGCCCCTTCGGCACCGCTCGATGCCGCCCAATGCGGCCGCGTCGCGTCCTCGACCCGCCTTCCGATCGCCGTCATGGTCTCGAGATTGTAGCCCGGCGGCGGCAGGATGAAGCCGAAGACGAGGTTCTGGTTGCCTTCCGGCAGATAGTCGAGCTTGGGCAGGAAAAACCAGGCCGTGCCGCCGGCAGCCGCCGTCACGCCGGCGACGACGACCAGCGCCAGCGCCCGGTTGCCGGCGACCCGGCGGATGAAGGCGAGCACGAAGGAGGCGAAGCCGTGGGCGACGTCGTCGACGATCGGCAGGCGGCGCTGCACGAGACTGCCGTCGGCGCCGCCCAGGAGCTTCTTCGCCATCGCCGGCACCAGCGTGACGGCCACCAGCAGCGACAGCAGCACCGCCACCGATATGGCGACCGCGATGTCGCGGAAGAGCTGGCCCACCTCGAGCTGCATGACGAGGATCGGAATGAACACCATCACCGTCGTCATGGCCGAGACCAGAATGGCACCCCAGACCTGCCGCGCCCCCTCATAGGCGGCCTCGGCCGGCGCCATGCCGTTCTGCCTCAGGCGGTAGATGTTCTCCAGCACGACGATGGCGGCATCGACCACCATGCCGACGGCGAACGCGATGCCGGCCAGCGAGATGACGTTGATCGAGCGGCCCATCGCCGCCATGGCGACGAAGCTGGCGATCACCGACACCGGAATGGCGATCGAGACGATCAGCGTGGCGCCCAGCGAGCGCAGGAAGAGCAGCAGCATCAGGGCCGCGAGTGTGCCGCCGACATAGATGTTGGAGGTCACCAGATCGATGGCGCTGTCGATGTAGACCGTCTCGTCATAGACCTGCTCGAGCACGAGCCCGGCATCGGGCAGGGGGCCGGCATTGAGCTCGACCACCGCCGCGCGCACGCCGCGCATGGTCTCGATGACGTTGGCTCCGGTCTCGCGAATCGCGCGCGCCACCAGAGCGTTCTCGCCCATCACCCGGATGCGGGCACTCGGCTTCTTGTAGGCGAAACCGACCTCGGCCACGTCACCGACGGTGACCCGTGCCAGACGGCCGGTGCGCGCGTCCTCCATCGTCCGCAGCACGACGGCGGCGACGTCCTCGGGCGTCTCGTAATCGCCGTCGGTGCGCACCACGTAGCGCCGCTTGCCCTCCTCGACATCACCGGCGCTCATCGAGACGCCGCCGGCGCGCAGCGCGTCGACCATGTCGGGCACCGTCAGCCGGTACTGCGCCAGCCGCTCGGGCAGGGCGGTCACCTGCATCTCGCGCTCGCTGCCGCCGAACACGTCGACCCGGGCGACGCCGGAGACCCGCTGCAGACGGTCCTGCACCAGATCCTCCGCCACGTCGCCGAAGGTGTGGACCGGTGCGCCGGCGGGGTCGGTCCGCTTCATCACGAACCAGGCGATCGCGTTGTCGTCGTCGCCCGAGGTCGAGAGCGTCGGCTCGTCGACCTCGTCGGGATAGTTGCCCACCCGATCGAGCCGGTTGGCCGTCAGCAGCAGCGCGCGGTCCATGTCCGTTTCGATCGAGAACTCCAGCGTCACCTGGCCCTCGTCGTCCTTGGACGAGGAGGTCAGCCGTTCGAGCCCGTCCAGGCCCTTGAACACCTCCTCCTGGCGGTTGACGATCTCCCGCTCGATCTCGGCCGGCGCCGCACCGGGCCAGAAGGTCGTGACCGTGATGATCGGCCGCTCGACGTCGGGCGCCAGCTGGATGGGGATGCCGAGCAGCGCCACCCAGCCGAACATCACCGCCATCAGCACGGCGGCGAGGACGGCGATCGGCCGGTCGATGGCGGCGCGGATCAGATTCATCGCTTCAGGATCCCGAAGCCCGTTCGTCGGGCGCCTCGGCTGCTGCGTCGTCGGCGACCGGCCGCTCGAACGCCACCTGCTGGCCCGGCTGCAACCGCTCATTGCCGCGCACCACCACGAGATCGCCCTCCGTCAAGCCTTCGAGCACGGCGAAACGGTCGCCGATCGCGGCACCGAGGACCACCGGCCGCGGCATCACCGTGTCCTTCTCGTCGACCACGAAGACGATGCGCTGGCCGCCCGAGAGCGTCACCGCGTCCTTGTGCACCGAAAGGAGATCGCGCGCCGCACCCAGCGGCAGCCGGACCACGGCACTCTGCCCCACGGCCTCGATACCGCCGGCCTCCGCAAAGGCGATGTCGCCCAGCCGGACGGCCCGGGTGCGGGTCATCGGGTTCTCCATCGGCACCACCGCACGCACCACGGCCTCGCCCGCGACACCGGCCACCTCGATGCCGACGACCGTGCCGGGGCTCAGGCCGGCCAGCCGCTCGGCCGGCACGTCGGCCTCGATCTCGAGGTCGGTGTGATCGACCATGACGACCACCGGATCACCGACCCGCACATAGGCGCCCGCACTGACCAGGCGTTCGACGACGACGCCCGGATAGGGGGCGCGAACCATCGCGTCCTCGAGATCGGTGCCGCGATAGAGAAGGGTCGTGCGGGCACTCTCGAGACGTGCTTTCGCCGCTTCCACCCTGCTTTCGCTCGCGGCGATCTCGGCGTTCTTGTCCTCCAGCCGCGCGCCGGAAAAGGCCGCCGAGCCTTCGAGGCGCCGCAGCCGGTCGCGCTCCTGGCGCAGCAGGTCGAGCCCGCGCATGGCGGCGAGGTGATCGGCTTCGACCGCCTGCAGCTCGGCCCTGGCCAGTTCCTGCTCGAGCTGCAGCCGCGTCGTATCCAGCACCACCAGCACCTGGCCGGCCTCGACCACGTCGCCCACCCGGGCGCGCACCTCGGCCACCGGCGCCGCGATCCTCGCCGCGACGGCACCTTCGCGGCGGGCGACCACCCGTCCCAGAACGTCGATCGTCTCTTCGAGCGGCACGACCCGCACGGGATCGACCTGCACCGGCGCGGCCGGCTGCTGTGCACCGATAGGTCCGCCCGCCGCGACGAGCACCGCGGCCAGAGCGATCACGCGCAGCGCAACCCGGCGCGCGAGCGCGCACCACGCATGCGGCTTCGTCGCCCTATCGGCCATCGAGGCGTCTCCAAAAAATGCTGCGTGGCCGGCGAACCGACGGTCCTGTCTAGAGCCATGCGACGCTCTTGTCGATTCGCCCGCCGCGCTCGTCTCGCCCGGGTGCATGTCCGCTTAAGTCCGGCTTAATCTCTTGGTGGCACAATGCGCCGGGTGACTTGGGCTCGCGGGCGGAACCAGGGCGATGGACGACGAGGAGATCCTGATCGAGACGACCGTCGTGGGCCATGCGCTGCGCGTCGCCGCCATCGATCCCCGAACACTGACGGAGATCGTCTTTCAGGCACCGCAGGGCACCTCGGCGCTGCAGATCGAGCGCCTCGCCGCGGCGAAGCTGGAGCGGGCGCTCGCACGCCGCGAGACCGACGACGACCCCGGGGCCGCCCGTGGCCGGGTGCCGGCCCGCGGCACCCTGGTCTGAAGGAAGCAAAACCCGGTCCGAACGGAGCGCCGGCGATAATCGGCCGCCGGTCAGGCCGCGCCGCCGGCGAGTTGCGCGCGCGCCGCTACCAGCGTGTTGCGCAACAGGCAGGCGACCGTCATCGGCCCGACACCGCCCGGCACCGGTGTGAGCGCACCGGCGACCTCGGCGGCGGAGTCGAAGTGCACGTCGCCGACCAGATGGCTCTTGCCGTAGACGCCGCTCACCCGGTTGATGCCGACGTCGATCACCGTCGCACCGGGCTTGATCCAGGAGCCGCGCACCATCTCCGCACGACCGACCGCGACCACCAGCACGTCTGCGTCGCGGCATGTGGCCTCCAGATCCGGCGTGCGCGAATGGGCGATGGTGACGGTGCAGTCGACCGAGAGCAGCAGCGCCGCCATCGGCTTGCCGACGATGTTGGAGCGGCCAATGACGACGGCGGACAGCCCGGACAGGTCGCGTCCCCGTGCGCGCTCGATCATCAGCATCGCGCCGGCCGGCGTGCACGGCACGAAAGCGCCGTCGAGCTCGCCGGCGCCCAGCCGGCCGACATTGACGACATGGAACCCGTCGACGTCCTTGTCGGGGTCGATGGTGCGGATCACGGCGCCCGAATCGATGTGCTGCGGCAGTGGCAACTGAACGAGGATGCCGTGGACGGCGGGATCGGCGTTGAGGTCGGCGACCAGCGCACGCAGCTCGGCTTCGGAGATGTCGGCGGACAGCGTGTGCTGGACCGAATGGAAGCCGCATTCCTTCGCCATCTTCGACTTCGAGGCGACATAGACCTGGCTTGCCGGATCCTCGCCGACGATGACGACGGCGAGGCCCGGCTTCACGCCCGAGCTCGCGAGATCGG
>JAGREO010000041.1:11439-12993 GCA_020446525.1 Geminicoccaceae bacterium
ATTTCGCCGCGGCTCAGTCGCGCGGGCGGTGGGCGGCGTAGTCCTCCACCGCTTCGCGGAATTCGCGCAGGCTGGCGCGGATGCCGTCGATGCCCTCCGGGCGTCGTGCCGGCCGAGATGCCACCGGCTCGGCGGCACGGGGTGCCGGTTCGGCCGGCGGCGGCGCGGCCTGAGCGGCGGGAGGCGGCGCGTAGGCGGGCTGCACGGGGGCGTGCTGCTGCCAGTAGCGCGGGTCGGGCGCCGGTTCGTGCCACGCCGGCTGGGGCGGGGCAGGCTGAGGCGGCCATGCGGGCGTTGGCTGCGCCCAATAGTGTTGCGGCGCCGGTTGAACGGGGGGCGCCCAGCTCTGCTGCGCCCAGGCTTGCGGCGGATAAGCCGGAGCGTGGGGCTGCGAAGCCGGCATGTGCTGCGGGTAAGGCGGATAGGCTTGGCCCTGGGGCGACGGATAAGACTGCGGACCCGGCTGCCAACCGGCATGCACCTGCGGCGCGGGCGTCCATCCCGGCGCGGCGGGTGCGGGCTGCGGCCAGCCATGAGGTGCGGTCTGCTGCGGATAGGGCTGCGGCTGTGACACCGGTACATGGGGAGGATAGTGCGGATAAGGATGCATGCCGGTCTGCTCTTCTGGTTTGGCGCCGGGTGTTTGGGAAACGGCGTCGCGGTCGGTTCCGCCCGCGGGGCTGCCGGCAGTTTCGTCGGCGGCGCTTTCGTCATCCGCTTCCCGGCGGAGCTGCCTGCGACGCGCCGACGCGATCGCCGTGCGGAGCCAGCTCTCGCGATCATTGGCGGGTTGCGGCGGATCGGCCTCCAACGCGGTATCGACGACGCGCGCCGGCGGCGGTGCGACACGACGCGGCGTCGCGGGATCTGGACGGTGCTTCGCTTCGGCCGCGCCCGAGCGGCGACCGGAATTGTCGCGCAGGCTGCGCCAGGCGCCGCCCACTGCGCCCAGCCCTACACCGGACATGAACCCCAGAAGCATGCCCGCGATCGAGATCACCGCGCGAGACGGGCCCGAAGGAAGGAGCGGTGGATTGGCCGCGGATATCACCGTCATGTTGGCGGCGTTGATGCCCTGCTGTTCGCCGGTCTGGCGGGCACGAAGAAGGAAGGCCTCGTAGACCGAGCGTTTAGCGGCTGCCTCCCGCTCGAGTTCGCGCAGCGCGATGCGTTCATTGCTTCTGTCGCCCTGCTGAACCTTGAGCTGGGCAAGGCGCGCGGCCAGTTCCTGCTCGAGCTGGATCGCTCGCTTCAGGTCCGTCTGGGCGGAGGAAACGATCCGGCGAAGCTCCGCCGTCATCTGGTCGCGCGCACCTGCAAGTTCTGCCTCGACAGCCAGCCGCTCGGGATGGCGCGGTCCCAGCCTGACGGCGAGACGGTCCTGCTGCTGCTTGAGATTGGCGTAGCGCGTCCGCAGTTCGGTCATGGTCGAGGAACTGATCTCCTCGGGAAGGCTGCCGCCGAGCACCGATTCGATGTTGAACTCGCGGGCCGATTGGGCGCGGGCGTTGAGCTCGAGTGTACGAGCCCGCGCAACGGTGAGCTGGTCGTTCA
>JAGREO010000339.1 GCA_020446525.1 Geminicoccaceae bacterium
TCTCGTCTGCCACCACCAACATGACAGGCTTGCAAGAGACAAGGGTGCAACCCTCCGGCGTCGGCGCCGGCCCCCGCATCGCGTCGGCCTCTTGTCTCCCGGGCGAGGGCGTCGTTATGTGCCGGCGGGACGGCCGGTGAACGGCGGAATGCGGGCGGGTGCGTGTTCCGGTCGCGACGGTATCGGGGCGGCGTTTGGAGAGCATCTTTCCGCAGGCGGTGGGTTCGGCCACGGGCTGGCTGCTGGTGGCCGTGAGCGCCTTCACCTCCTTCGTCACCGCGGCTTTCGGGATCGGCGGCGGGGTGCTGCTGCTGGCGGTGATGGGTCTTTCGATGCCGCCGGCAGCACTCATTCCGGTGCACGGCGTGGTGCAGATCGGTGCCAATGCGGGGCGGCTGGTGCTGATGCTGCGGCACGTGACGCTGCCGGTCCTGTTGCCGTTCGGGATCGGCGGCCTTCTCGGCGCGGCGCTGGGCGGCCGGCTGGTGGTGGCGCTGCCGGCGGCGGTGCTCGATCTGGCACTCGGCTGCTTCGTCCTCTATTCCGTCTGGGGTCGTTTTCCCAGGCTGGCCGGGCCCTTCGCCGTGGCGGGGACCGGTGCCTTCTCCAGCTTCCTGACGATGTTCGTCGGCGCCACCGGGCCCTTCGTCGCGGCCATGCTGAAGACCATGGAGCTGGACCGGCGGGCGCACGTCGCCACCCAGGCCGCCTGCATGAGCCTGCAGCATCTGCTCAAGGTTTCGACCTTCGGCCTGCTCGGTTTCGCCTATGGCGATTATGCGGTCCTGATCGCGCTGATGATCGCCTCGGGCCTCCTCGGCACGGCGATCGGCACGCATCTGCTCGAGCGCCGCAGCGATACCGGCTTTCACCGTGTGCTTTCCGTGCTGTTGACCGTGCTGGCGCTTCGGTTGATTTATGAGGGACTGGCCGGTCTCGTCTGATCCGAGGCGCCGCCGGGTGAGAGGCGGGATCGATCGGGTGGGCGGATCGGGTGGCGGCGGGACCGTCGCGGAGGAGTGCCATGGAGTTCACGTGTCTGCGGGTCGAGCGCGATGGCGAGGGCGTAGCGACGCTGACGCTGGATCGCCCGGCCGTGCACAATGCCCTCTCCTCGACCATGATCGCCGAGCTGACGCTGGCGGCCGAGGCGCTCGCCGGCGACGAGGCGGTTCGGGTGGTCGTGCTCGAGGCGCAGGGGCGGAGCTTTTGCGCCGGTGCCGATCTGGGCTGGATGCGTGAGCAGTTCGACGCCGGCCGCGCCCAGCGCATGGCCGAGGCGCGCCGCTTCGCCGCCATGCTGCAGACGCTCAACGAGCTGCCCCGGCCGCTGATCGGCAGGGTGCAGGGCCAGGCCTTCGGCGGCGGCGTCGGGCTGCTTTGCGTCTGCGACATGGTGGTGGCCGTCGATTCCGCCCGCTTCGGCCTGACCGAGACCCGTCTCGGCATCGTTCCGGCGACCATCGCCCCCTATGTCGCGGCCCGGATCGGTGCCGGTGCCGCCCGGCGCATCTTGATGTCGCCGCGGCTGTTCGATGCCGCCGAGGCGCGCGAGCTCGGCCTGATCGCCCGGGTGGTGGCCGAGGATGCGCTCGATGCGGCGATCGAGGCCGAAGTCGCGACCTGTCTGCAGGCGGCACCCGGGGCCGTCGCCACCGCCAAGGGCCTGCTCCGTTCGCTCGGCCCGACGATCGGCGAGGCGGTGATCGAGGCGACGGTGGCGGTTCTGGCCGACCAGTGGCAGGAGCCCGAAGCCCGGGAGGGGATCACCGCCTTCTTCGACAGGCGCAAGCCGTCCTGGGCGCAGGGTGGCGAGGCTCGAGAGCCCTCGCCGGATCTCTCTAGTCGCCGAAGCTGATGCCCAGACCGCGGGCGGTGTGCACCAGGGTCTCCTCGGGATCGACCGCCTGATAGAGGGCGCAGGCCTCCTCGATCGGCACGTCGACCACCCGGCGGTTCTGCCAGGCGACCATGCGGTCGAAGCGGCCCGCGGCCACGAGATCGACCGCCGCAACACCGAAGGCGGAGCCCAGGATGCGATCGAGCGGCACCGGTGAGCCGCCGCGCTGCACGTGGCCCAGCAC
>JAGREO010000340.1 GCA_020446525.1 Geminicoccaceae bacterium
CGCCCTCGATGACGCTGATCACGGGTTCGGGCCCCGCTTCTTCCACCGGTTCGACTTCGTCTCCGCGAGCCTCTTGCGATGTCCGTGCGAAAACGGCCCTCTCATCGACCGATGGATCACGCTCGCCTTGAGGCTCGGGCGTTCCATGCGACTCGCCGGTCGATATGGCGGGAGCATCCTCTGCCGGATCGCCTTCGCCAGCCGGCTCATCGAGCGCTGATCCGGCATCCGCCCCGCTCTCGCCCGGCACCGCGCCGTCACTTGCGGCCTGTTCCGGTTCTCTCCCGGCATCGGCGGTATCAGCTGTCTGTGCTGCATCGGCGGTATCGGCCGTTTGCACGGCGTCGGCGGTATCGTCCTGATCGCGCGTGCGACGACGGCGACGGCGACGGGTGCGGGGCTTCGCGGTTCCGTCATCATCCTGCGATTCGTCATCCGCCCTTTCGGCAGCATCGCTCTCGCCGGCATCCGCTTCCGTCGGTTCCGGACGCTCGTCACCGGCCGTGGACGCCTCGGACGAGCGGCGGGAACGCCGCCGGCGACGACGGGGCTTTTCCTCGCTCTCGTCGCCCGCTCCGTCAGCATCGCCGGCATCGTCGGATCTTTCGGCGGCGGATCCTTCGGCGGTGATGACGGGACCATCGGCCTCGACCGTCTGGTCCTCGCCGCCATCGGCATCCGCCGCATCCTCGTCTTCCGTCCCGTTCTCCAGCGCGGTCTGCTGCTCGTCCTGTCCGCCATCCTGACCATCGCCACTGCCCCGACGACGACGACGACGGCGACGGCGCTTGCCGCGTCCGCGACCCTCCTCGTCCTCGTCGGCGGCCTGACGCGACTTCGGACCATCGCCGCGCTCATCCGGCTGGCGGGCCTGGGGCCGGGCCGGCTGCGATTCCGCCTCCTCGCCGGCTTCGCCATCGCCGGCGGAGCGCTTGACCGTCTGCACATCCATGTGCGGCGCATGCATCTGGTCGTCGACCTGCACGCTCACGGAAAGCGCATAACGCTCCTCGAGCCTGACCAGCGCCTCACGCTTGTTGTTGAGAAGATAGAGCCCGACATCCACCGGCAATGTCAGCGAGATTTCCTCCACCTCGTTGCGGATACCCTCTTCCTGGACGAAGCGCAGGGCCTGCAGGGCACAGCTCTCGGTGGAACGGATCACGCCAAGGCCGGAACAGGTCGGACAGGGCTGCGAGGAGAGTTCCTGCAGGCTCGCCCGCAGGCGCTGGCGCGACAGTTCGAGAAGACCGAACATGCTGATCTTGCCGACCTGCAGCCGCGCGCGATCGACCTTGAGCGCCTCGCGGAAACGCCGCTCCACCTGCCGCTGGTGGCGCATCTCGCCCATGTCGATGAAGTCGATCACGATGAGCCCGGCCAGATCGCGCAGCCGCAGTTGCCGCGCCGCTTCGTCGGCCGCCTCGAGATTGGTCTTGAGCGCCGTCTCGTCGATGTGCCGCTCACGGGTCGAACGGCCGGAATTGACGTCGATGGCGGTCAGCGCCTCGGTGGTGTGGATGACGATCGAACCGCCGGAGGGAAGCTGCACCGTCGGGCTGTGCATCGCGTCGAGCTGATCTTCCACCTTGTAGCGGTAGAACAGCGGCAGATCGTCCTTGTAGAGCTTCACGTGCCGGGCACGGCTCGGCATCATCATGGTCATCAGGCGCTTGGCCACCTTGTGGCCCTCGTCGCCCTCGACCAGCACCTCGTCGATGTCGCGCGAGTAGAGATCGCGCATCGCCCGCTTGATCAGGTCCCCTTCGGCGTAGATCTCGGCCGGCGCCACGCTCTGCAGGGTGGTCTCACGGATGTCCGACCACTGGCGCAGGAGATAGTCGTAGTCGCGGCGGATCTCGGCCTTGCTGCGCTGGGCGCCGGCGGTCCGCACGATCAGCCCCATGCCGTCGGGCACGTCCATGTCGTGGACGATCGACTTGAGCCGCCTGCGGTCGACGACGTTGACGATCTTGCGACTGATGCCACCGCCGCGCGGGGTGTTGGGCATCAGCACGCAGTAGCGGCCGGCCAGCGACAGATAGGTGGTGAGCGCCGCACCCTTGGTGCCGCGCTCCTCCTTGACCACCTGCACCAGCAGAATCTGGCGGCGCTTGA
>JAGREO010000341.1 GCA_020446525.1 Geminicoccaceae bacterium
TCGCTGGAGCTGCGCCGGGCGCTGATCTGGCGCTTCTTCGAATCGCGGACGGGTGCCTACGATTTCGCCTGGTTCTGCGTCGGCCACGGCCGCCTGCCGCGCAACCGTGCGGCGATCGAGAAGTTCACCGCCGGGCTGGATGCGCTCGAAGCGGGCGCTTCGGGCAATGCAGCCGCGGCTGCACCGTCGCCGGTGCCGGAGTCCGCTCCGTCCGTCGGCGCCCGTCCCGAGATGGAGCCGCGCGGCCGGCTGCCGGACTGATACCTCCGCACGTCCCATCACTGTGTCTTTCGCTCTGCATTCCACCGGAATGCGGAGCCGGAGGTGCTGGGATTCAGCCTTTGACGGCGCCGGCGGTGAGGCCCTGGACGAGGTAGCGCTGGATGAAGGCGAAGAAGATGCAGGCGGGGATCAGGGCGAGGATGGAGGCCGCCATCATCTGGCCCCAGTCGACCGAGAATTTGGAGACGAAGGTCAAAAGGCCGACCGGGAAGGTCATCTTCTCCTCGCTGTTGATGAGCATCAGGGCGAAGAGCAGTTCGGACCAGGCGGCGGTGAAGACGAAGCCCAGCGTGGCGCCCATGCCCGGCAGGGTGAGCGGCATGATGACCTTGGTCATCGCCTGCAGGCGGGTGCAGCCGTCGATCATCGCACTCTCTTCGAGCTCCTTGGGGATGGCCTCGAAGAAGGACTGCATGAGGAAGGTGGCGAACGGCACGTTGAAGGCGGTGTAGACGGTGACCAGCCCGAAGAGGCTGTCGGTCAGGCCCAAAGGCGTCATCAGCCGGTAGAGCGGCGCGATCGCCATGACGATCGGGAACATCTGGGTGAGCAGCATCAAAAAGACGATCGCCGTCTTGCCCCTGAAGCGGAAGCGGGAAAAGGCGTAGCCGGCGAGCGAGGCGGCGATCGTGGCGAGAAAGGCGGTCGAGAGCGAGACGATCACGGAATTGGTGAAGAAGGCCGGAAAGTCGCTGGCCAGCAGCACCTTCTCGAAATTGGCCCAGGTGGTCGAGCCCGGCCACATGCGCACGCCCTCGGCATAGAGCGCCTGCTCGGGCGTGATGGCGATCTTCAGGAGCCAGTAGATCGGGAAGAGCGCCATCGCCACATAGGCGAGCACGCCGAGCCTGTGGCCGATCACGGCGGCGAGGCGGATGTGGGGCGCCTGGCCGGTGACGGTCATGCCGTGGAGCTCATGGTGCGGCGCATATGGAAGAGCAGCAGCGCGTAGAGCATCAGCAGCAGCAGCAGGACGCAGGCGATCGCCGAGGCGTAGCCGAAATCGAGGCCCTTGTAGGCGGTGGTGAAGATCAGCGAGGGGAGGATCTGGGTGGCGTTGGCCGGCCCGCCATTGGTCATGACGATGATCAGGTCGGCGAAGTTCGAGATCCAGATGGTGCGCAGCAGCACGGTGATGGCGATGGTCGGCGCCAGGAAGGCCAGCGTGACGTGGCGGAAGCGCTGCCAGGCGGTGGCGCCGTCGATGGCGGCGGCCTCGTACATCTCGCCCGGGATCGATTGCAGCCCCGCCAGGAGCGTGATGGCGAAGAAGGGGATGCCGAACCAGACATTGGCGACGATGGGGCCCCACATGGCGAGGCCGGGATCGCCCAGGATGCTGTAGGGCTCGCTCATCAGCCCGAGGGCGAAGAGCCAGTGCGGCAGGGGCCCGATGACGGGATTGAAGAGCCAGGCCCAGGTGAGGCCGGAGAGGAAGGTCGGCACCGCCCAGGGCAGGAAGACCACGGCCTGCACCAGCTTCTTGCCGGCGAACTGCTTGTGCAGGAGCAGCGCCAGCCCGAGGCCCAGGAAGAACTGGAGGATCACCGAGGCGCCGGTCCACCAGACGGTGTTGGCGACGGCGCGGTAGAAGACACGGTCCTCGGTCAGGAGCCGCTCGAAATGGTCGAGACCGACGAAGCCCCTGGAGAAGGGCTTGAGGATCTGCACGTCCTGAAAGGCGTAGGAGATGCCGACGATCAGCGGAACGATCATCAGGAGGAGGATGAGGAGAAGGGCCGGCGAGAGATAGATGAAGGGCTCGAGCGCCAGCGACAGACGGCGGCCGCGGCCGGTCCCGCCTCCTTCCGCCGTCGTCGCCGCCGCCATCGCCTATGCCTCCGCCGTCCCCGGCACCCTGACGCGCCGGTCTATTGGGCGGCCTGCCACTTCTGATAGGCCTGGGTGAGATAGTCGGCCCATTCGGTGGCGACATCCTGGGCGGTGCGCTGACCCAGAAGGGCCTCCTGGCCGCCCTGGATCGACATGACGTCGGCGAAGTAGCCGAAATCCTCGAGATAGGTGGGCATCGAGGTCGGCTGCCAGCGGTCGTCCTCGATCTCGGTGAACCAGCCGGCGAATTGCGGCTTCCTGAAGTAGGGGTCCTGATCGGCTCCCTTGTAGATCGGGATGACGCCGACGAACTTGGCCCACTCCAGGTTCATCTCCGGGCTGGAGAGGTGTTTGACCAGCGCCCAGGCTTCGTCCTGGTGCCCGGTCGCCTCGAAGATCGACCAGCCGCTATAGCCGATGGTCGGGAAGGATTTGTCATGCGGCCCGAGCGGCATGGGTGCGACGGCGAAATCCTCCTCGGGCATGCGCTCCTTGATGGCGATGAGCGCGTCGGGGTCCTGGTCGAGCATGGCGCAGGTACCCGAATAGAACCCCGCGACGATCTCGTTGAAGCCCCAATTGACGCTGTCCTTGGGCACGTAGCCCTTCTGGTACATGTCGACCATGAATTGCAGGCCTGCCACGGCCTCGGGACTGTCGAGCGTCGACTTGCCGTCGCGGAAATAGTCGTCGTGGCCCATCATGTTGGCCATCATCATGATGTAGCCGTTGGTCGCCCCCGGCCCGCCGCGCAGGCAGTAGCCGGACTTGCCGGGCAGTTCGGAGATCTTGGCCGAGACGTCCATGAAGTCCCGCATCGTCTCGGGCGGTGCTTCCACGCCCGCCTCCTCGAACAGACGCTTGTTGTAGAACATGGCCCGCAGATAGAAGCCGTAGGGGATCATGTTCATCTGGCCCTTGACGACACTGCCGAATTCGAGCGCGGTGTCGGTCAGATTCCCGGCCTCGGGCCAGTCGGCCATCAGGGGCGCCAGATCGACCAGGAGGCCGTTGTTGGTGTAGAGCGCCACCCATCGGTCGGGCATCTCGACCACGTCGGGGATCTGGCCGCCCTGGACCATGGTCGCCAGCTTCTCGAAGGCCTGACCCCAGGGCAGCGAGGTGACCTCGACGGTGACGTCCGGATTGGCCTCCTCGAACTTGGCGATCATGCTCTCGAGGTGCTCGGTGCGGGGCGGGCTGGTGATCACCTCGACCAGTTGCAGGGTCGTTTCCGCTCGGGCGGTCGCCGCCGTCGACAAGAGCGCTGCGGCGACGGCGGTCGTGGTCAGGCGAAACATCATGGTCCTCCCTTCTTTTGGATCAGGCGGCGGTGTTCAATGCCTGCTGCAGATCCTGCACCAGATCGTGCGGCGCTTCCAGCCCGACGTGCAGCCGGACCAGATGGTCGCCGACGGCGAACGCCTGCAGGCTGTTGGCCTCGCCGGCCTGCCGCAGACCGACCATGGCCGGAAAGACGAGGCTCTCGTGACCGCCCCAGCTCACCCCCAGGCGAAAGAGCCTGAGCGCGTCACAAAAGCGGGCGACGTCGACCCGCTCGGCCAGTTCGATGGAGAACAGGCTCGAAAAGCCGGCGAGGCCGCCCGCGTCTTCGCACAGGCCCGGATGGTGGACCGCCCGCACCAGGGGGTGTGCCGCCAGATGGCGGGCGACGGCGAGGCCGCTCTCCTGGTGGCGCGCCATGCGCAACGCCAGCGTGCGCAGGCCGCGCAACAGCAGCCACGCCTCGAACGGCGCCAGTTTGCCGCCGAGAAACGGGTAGGTGAGCTGCATGATCCGGGCCAGCCTGTCGCGGCTGCCGACCACCACGCCCGCCACGGTGTCGCTGTGGCCGGAAATGTATTTGGAGGCGGAGTGGATCACCAGATCGACGCCCTGCGCCAGCGGGCGCTGGTGGATCGGCGTGGCCCAGCTGTTGTCGAGGACGCTCACGGCACCGGCAGCACGGGCGAGACCGGTGAGAGCCGCCACGTCCTGGGTGTGGAATACGACGCTGGTGGGGTTCTCGAGATAGAGCAGCGCCGCTCCTTCGAGCGCCCGGCCGACCGCCTCGGTGTCGCGGCCGTCGACGAAGGTGGTCGTGATGCCCAGCCGCGGCAGCAGGCGGCGCATCAGGCGATAGGCGTCGGGATAGACGTGCTCGACACAGACGATGCGCTCGCCGGCTGCGACGAAAGCGAGGATCGTCGAGGCGATCGCGGCCATGCCCGAGGCGAAACCGCGCGCCGCCTCCCCGCCTTCGAGGGCGGCCATCTTGGCCTCGAAGGCCTGGACGGTCGGGTTGTCGCCGCGGCTGTAGACCGGTTGCGGCCGGTCGCCGGCGAAGCAGGCGGCCATGTCGGCGACCGAGGCGAAGGTGAAGAGCGAGGTCTGGTGGATGGGCGGAACGACGGGCCCGCCCCCTTCGCCCGGATCGTGTGCCAGAAGCGTGGCGAAATCCGTCTCGATCATGGCCCTGCCCCGTCCACACCCCTCATTTCTCGCGGCCCGGGCGCGCACGGTCCGCCTCGGCGGGGTCGAGGGCGAGGCGGGCGTCGGCGCGGCGGGCGATCATGTGGCGGCGGATGGGTGGCTCCTTGGCCGCGTGCATGGTCAGCACCCGTTCCTCGAGACTCATGTCGGCCGCGGTGATGCGCTCGTGAAAGCGGCGCTGCTCGATCCAGTCGGCGAGGAGGTAGGTCTCGATCCAGTGCTCGGGATCGGCGACGTCCTGGAACAGGCGCCAGCGGACGGCGCCGTTGCGGCGGCGGACATGCCCGAGATCGTCCATCAGGTAGGCGAAACGCGGCGCCTTCGCGAGCGGCACGCGATATTCGATCTGATTGAGGATCGGCCCCTCGCCGTCGGCCACCGACACCGCCGCCACGGGCGCCTCGCTCCGGGCGGGGCTCAGATCGGGAGCCTTGGCGGTGGTCAACCTAAAGAGCGGCGCCAGCAGCAGCCCCACCAGCATCGCCACACCGGCGCCGGTGAGCGAGAAGGACAGGCTGGAGAAATCGGCGACGAAGCCCCAGAACCAGCTTCCGAGCGCCATCGCCCCCATCAGCCCCATCTGGTGGATCGCTAGGACCCGCGCCTGGACCCAGGGCGCGGCCGACATCTGGACTATGATGCTGAACGTGCTGAAGGCGCCGAGCCAGCAGGCGCCGGCGAGGAAGAGGGCGGCGACCACGGCGACCGGCGAGCTCGTCAGGCCGAGGATCAGATAGGCGCCGCCATAGACGCCGGTCATGACGGTGACCATGATTTCCGCGCCGAAGCGCTGGCGCATGTCGTGCAGGACGAAGGCGCCGATCAGCGCGCCGATCCCGAACACGCCGAGCAGCAGGCCGAAGCCGATCGGGCCGACGCCGAGCTCGTCCCGGGCCAGCAGCGGCAGTAGCGCCAGGATGGCCGGTGCGGCGAAACCGTAGAGAATGGCCCGGCCGAGCGCGTGCCAGATGTCGGGCGACTGCCAGACGTAGCGCATACCGGCCACCATCGCCGAACCGACCTTCTCGCGCGGCAGGTCGCTCTTCTTCTTTTTCGGCGGGCGCGTGAGAATCAGCAGAATCGTCAGCGGCACATAGGTGAGCGCGTTGAAGAGGAAGGCGCCCTGCGCGTCGGCGACGGCGACGATGCCGCCGCCCAGCCCCGGGCCGATGGCACGTGCCAGATTGAACGCGACGGCGTTGATGGTGACGGCGGCGGCCAGCATCTCCGGCCGCACCAGCTCGCGCACCACGGACTGGAAGGTCGGGCCGTTGACCGCCGCACCGGCGCCGAGCGCGAAGGTGAAGGCGAGCAGGACGACCGGCGTGACCATGCCGGCCATGGCGAGGAGCGCCAGCAGCACGGACACGGCGAGCATCCAGAACTGCGCCCAGATGAGCACCGTGCGCCGGTCCCAGATGTCGGCCGCCGCCCCGGCCAGCAGCGCGAAGACCAGCGCCGGAAGCTGCGTCATGGTCTGGACCAGCGCCACCATCTGCGAGGAGTCGGTCAGCGAGGTCATCAGCCAGGCGGCGCCGACTCCCTGGATCAGCCAGCCGAGATTGGAGAGCAGATTGGCGGACCAGAGCGTGCGGAAGGTGCGCTCGCGCAACGGTGCGAGGACGCCGCCGTCACCCTTGGCGGCGGGATCGGGCCGCCCGGTGGAATCGGGTCGATCGGGCGAGGCGGACGGGTCGGGAGCGACGGGCATGCATGGCAGCTACACGGGGATCGGCGCCGCGGCAATGGCGGGCGTGCACCCTCCGTGCGATCGTGCGGCGGTGAGGCCGCCCCTCGTGCTCCGACGGCGGAGCGATCCTCGGCGGGGATCCGCCTGGGCCGATGCTCAGCCGCAGTCGGCGCCGCCCTTGCCCGTCACCTCGCGGACCCTGGTGGCGCGCCAGTAGCGCAGCGAGAGCAGGCGCCGGTCGCTCTCGATCATGTCGGCGATCTCGCGCAACGCCTTCACCGTGGTCGACGGCAGGGTGTTGGGCCGCACCAGGACACGCAGCGAGGGGCCTTCCATCAGCTCGTGGCGCATCTCGATCTGCCGTTGCCGGTCGTCGGAGCCCTCGGCGTCGGCCTCGAAACAGACGAACGGCTCGGGCTCGCGCCGGCGATAGGTGTCGAGCAGGCGTGCATGATCCGGCTTGCGTTCCGGCTGTGCGACGATGCCGGCGGAGAGCAACTGACGCTGTTCCCGCGGCAGAGCGTTGAAGAGATCGCGGGCGTGACGCAGATGGCGGAGCTGCGGGCGTGCGATCGCCCTGACGATGGCGTGGTGCAACAGGCTGGTCGAGCCGAGCTCGCGCGCCACGATCGGCCGGAGTTCTTCGAGAAAGAGCCCGAGGCCCCGCCGTTCGCCGGCGTAACGCTCTTCGTCCATGAGGCCTGCCCCTGCTTCGTGCCGCCGATGTGCGATGCCTTGAGATGAACCGATCTTAATGGAACATGGACACGCCACAATGGCCGATCACCCCCGATGCGACCCTATGGGATGCGGAGCCCTTGACCTCGTTCGCGTTAGGGTAAAGCGCCGGTCAGGTCGCGGGCAGCAGGCGCTCGACCAGCCGTGCCCAATAGCTGGCGCCGACGGTCAGCGCCTCGTCGTTGAAGTCGTAATAGGGGCTGTGCAGGATCTTGCCCTCCTCGGCACCGCCCACACCCAGCCAGATGTAGCTGCCCGGCTTCTCTTCGAGCATGAACGAGAAGTCCTCGGCACCCATGGCGGGCGCCGGTGCGCGGTCGACCTGCGTCTCGCCGACGATCTCGGCCGCGGTGTCAGCGGCGAGATCGGATTCTCGGTCGTGGTTGACCGTGGGCGGATAGCCGCGGCGGTAGAACACGTCACAGGTCACGCCCATGGCGCTAGCGATGCCGCCCGCGATCTCGCGCAGCCGCTGCTCGCAAAAATCGCGGGTGGCCGGCCTGAAGGTGCGTACCGTGCCGGCCAGAACGGCTTTCTCCGGGATGACGTTGAACGCGTCGCCGGCGTGGAACTGGGTGACCGAGACGACGGCGTTGTCGATCGGGTCCACCTGCCGGGCGACGATCGTCTGCAGCGACTGGACGATGGCCGCGCCCGCGGTGACCGGATCGAGCGAGGCGTGCGGCATGGCGGCGTGGCTGCCGCGGCCCGTGAGCGAAATGCGGAATTCGTCGGAGGCGGCCATGGCCGGACCCTTGCACATGCCGAAGGTGCCCGAGGTCAGGCCCGGCCAGTTGTGCAGACCATAGACCTGATCGACCGGAAAGCGCTCGAACAGGCCATCGTCCATCATCGCCTTCGCACCGGCCTTTCCTTCCTCGGCCGGCTGGAAGAAGAGGTAGGTGGTGCCGGCGAAGCGGCGGGTTTCGGCCAGATAACGGGCAGCGCCGAGCAGCATCGTCGTGTGGCCGTCGTGGCCGCAGGC
>JAGREO010000042.1:0-7519 GCA_020446525.1 Geminicoccaceae bacterium
TGAACGCCTGGTAGGCCTCGATCGACCGCCGCTTGGGAAAGACGATGGTCGTCCAGCGCAGCGCGTCGAAGCCGTCGGCGACGATGCCCTTCAGGTCGTCGGGGAGACCCTGGTAGAAGTCGTTGTTCAGCATCCACAGCGCACCCATATAGGCGTGGCCGTCGAGGGTGATGTATTTGAGGTGCTCGTTGAACTTCATGCCGACGATGTCGGTGATGCCGTTCTTCGTACCTTCGATCACGCCGGTGGCCAGCGAGGTGTAGACCTCGGGCCAGGAGACCGCGGTCGGGCTGCCGCCCATGGCGCTCACGAGCTGCTGTTGGAGCTCCGAGCTGATGGTGCGGATCTTCAGGCCGCTCACGTCGGCCGGCGTCTTGATCTGCTTGGTGGTGGTGGCGAAGTTGCGCCAGCCGCCGGTGTTGCCGATGGTCATCAGCCGGATGTTGCCGGTCTTCTCCAGCGTCGCCTCGCGCACCTTCTTGTAGAAGTCGGTGTCGTTGGCCAGAGCGCACTCGGCCACCCGGTCGCTCGGGAAGATGTAGGGCAGGTCCATTACCTGCGCCTCGGGCACCATGTTGCCGAAGCCGCCGAAGGTGGTCTGGAAGACCTCGATGATGCCGCCCTGCAGCGCCTCGAGACATTCGAGCGGATTGCCGCAGAGCTGGCCGCCCGGATAGATCTCGACCTCGATCGCGCCGTTGGACTGCGCCTCGACATAGTCCTTGAAGACCATCAGCCCGTCGTAATCCTCGTCGTCGGTGTTGGCGAGGAAGACGGCCTTGATGGTGTAGTCGGCGGCGGCGGCCGGCATCACCGCCGCACCCGCCATCAGCGCCGCTCCGGCGGCGACGGCGATCGCCCTTCTCTTGCGTGTCTCGTGCTTCATGTCGGCTCTCCTTACTGGAACGCACATGCGATGAGATTGAGGCTGTCGGTCTCGCAGTTCGGCCAGGCGGCGAAGCCGAGCAGCCGGGGCAGGGTCATGGAGACCTCCGGGACGAAGGTGATGAGGAAGATCACGGCGATCTCGACCAGCAGGAACGGCAGCATGGACAAGGCGATCCGCTCGACCTTCTCGCCGCTGATCCCGGCGGCGACGAACAGCACCAGCCCCATCGGCGGCGTCGCCAGGCCGACCGTCACGTTGACGCACATGACGATGGCGAAGTGCATCGGATCGACGCCGGCGCCGACCATCGCCGGACCGAGGATCGGCCCGAGGATCAGGATCGCCGGCCCGGCATCGAGGAACATGCCGACGATGAAAAGGAGGATGTTGACCGCGAACAGCAGGGCGAACGGATTGTCACTGACCGCGAGCACCATGTCGGTGAGCGCCTGCGGCGTCTTGAAGAGGCTGATGACCGAGCTGAACGCCACCGCCGCGGCGACCAGCAGCAGGATCGTCCCGGCCGAGAGGGCCGTCTGGTAGAAGACCTCGCCGAGCTCGCGAACGCGCAGCGAGCGGGTGACCAGCAGACAGACGACCAGCGCGTAGCCGGCGGCCACCGCCGCGGCCTCGGTCGGCGTGAACACGCCGGTGAGGATGCCGCCGAGCAGGATGATCGGTGTCAGCAGCGGCCAGAAGGCCAGACGCAGCGCCGTGCCGCGCTCGGGCCAGGTGGCCTTGCGGCTGGCGACCGGGAAGCCGCGGCGTCCGGCGAGCCACCAGACCATCGCCATCAGGCCGAGACCGACGAGCAGCCCCGGGACGATGCCGGCGGCGAACAGGCCGGCGACCGAGACGTTCATGATGAAGGCGTAGAGAATCATGATGCCCGAGGGCGGGATGATCGGCCCGATCACCGAGCTGGCGGCGGTGATCGCCGCGGCGAAGCGACGGCTGTAGCCGTTCTTCTCCATCGCCGGGATGAGCATCGAGCCCAGGGCCGACGTATCGGCCACGGCCGAGCCCGAGAGGCCGGCGAAGAGAATCGAGGAGAGCACGTTGACCTGGGCCAGACCGCCGCGGACATGGCCGATCAGCGAGCGCGAGAAATCGACCAGGGCCACGGTGATGTTGCCGCGGTTCATCACCTCGCCGGCGAGGATGAAGAACGGCACGGCCATCAGCGGGAAGCTGTTCATCCCGTTGAACAGGCGCTGCTGCAGCATGCCGAAGAAGGCGTCCGGCCGGCCGTCGACGACCAGGCTGACGCCCGGCCCGAGCAGCAGGGCGAAAACCACCGGCATGCCGAGCATCAGCAGGGCCATGAAGATCCAGAAGGGCAGCAGCGTCACGAGTGCCGCTCCTCGTCGGGCTCGTCGACGCCGACACCGGTCATCAGCGGCTCGCCGTGACCGGGCAGCGGCGGCAGCGGCTCGTCCGGCCGCATCAGGTGATGCAGGTCGCGCAGCAGAAGTTCGAGGCCGACGACGATCATGCCGCCCAGCCCGAGCGGCATGGAGAGATAGATCCAGCCCATGGTGATCGGCAGGCTCGAGGCGGTCGAGCCGAAGCCGCGACCGACATAGATGACGCTGTGGCGGAAGAGAACCGCCAGGATCATCAGCACCAGCACGGTGAGCACGAGCTGCAGCAGCGCCAGCGCACGGCCGCGGAAGAGATCGCGCACCACCTCGATGGCGACGTTGGCGCCGGAGCGATAGGCGATCGGCGCCACCAGGAAGGCCATCCAGATCATCGCGAAGATCGAGAATTCCTCGGTCCACGAGGTCGGCTGATTGAGCACGTAGCGGAAGAACACCTGGACCAGCACGGCCGCCGTCATCGCCGCCACCAGCGCCAGCGCCAGCACGCGCGCCACCCGGGAGAAGACCTCGTTGAACCGGCCGAGCGCCAGGCTGATCCTGCCCATCCTGCTCATGAGCGGCCTGCTCTCGACCGGAAGCTCACGCCGCCGCCCGAGCCGGCATCACGGCCGTCGGACCGGCCGATGCACCCATGGTCCCGCGGCCCGCAAGCCACATCCATTGCCCCCTCGCCCTGATCGAAATCGTCGGAACACCCGCGGCGCACCGATCTGTTCGTTGTCGTTGTCGTTGCGTGCGACGATAGGACCGGGCCCGGCGGCCGTCAACGGATCGTCCGTTGCGGGGTTTCGCGTACGGCCTTCGATGCGGGACGGGGCTCGTCGTCCGGCCGGGAGCGGGAAGCTCAGACGTCCAGCGCTTCGACCGAGGTCGCATTCTCCTGGATGAACTGAAAGCGCAGCTCCGGCTTGCGGCCCATCAGCTCCTCGACCAGTTGGGCGGTGGGCTTGCCGGCGACGTCGTGAATACCGACCTGCAGCAGCGAACGCCTGGCCGGATCCATCGTCGTCTCCTTGAGCTGCGACGGGTTCATCTCGCCCAGGCCCTTGAAGCGGCCGGTTTCGATGTTCTTCCTGCCCTTGAAGACGGTGTCGAGCAGAACGCGACGGTGCCGCTCGTCACGCGCATAGGCGATCGTGCCGCCGTGGCTCAGGCGGTAGAGCGGCGGCTGGGCGAGGAAGAGGTGCCCCTTCTCGATCAGCGGCCGCATCTCGCGGAAGAAGAAGGTCATCAGCAAGGCCGCGATATGGGCGCCGTCGACGTCGGCGTCGGTCATCACCACCACCTTCTCGTAGCGCAGCTCGTCGATCCGGCAGTGCCGGCCGGTGCCGCAGCCCAGGGCCGTCACCAGGTCCTGCAGCTCCTTGTTCTGGGCCAGCTTGTCGGCCGTCGCCGAAGCGACGTTGAGGATCTTGCCGCGCAGGGGCAGGATCGCCTGGGTCTCGCGCGAGCGGGCCTGCTTGGCCGAGCCGCCGGCCGAATCGCCCTCGACGATGAAGATCTCGGTGCCCGGGCGGTCGGCGATCGAGCAGTCGGCGAGCTTGCCCGGCAGCCGCAGCTTGCGCGTCGCCGACTGGCGCTTGACCTCCCGCGACTTCTTGCGGGCCAGCCGGTCGTCGGCGCGGGCCACCACGTGATCGAGCAGGGCGGCTGCGATCGCCGGATGCGAGCCGAGCCAGAGATCGAGGCGATCGCGGATCGCGTTCTCGACCAGCCGGGCGACCTCGACCGAAACCAGCTTCTCCTTGGTCTGCCCCTGGAACTGCGGACTCTTGCAGAACAGCGAGAGCAGCACCGCCGCACCGCCCAGCACGTCGTCGGCCGTCAGTTGCGCCGCCTTCTTGTAGCCGATGCGATCGGCGTGGCTGCGCAGGCCCTTGAGCAGCGCCGCCCGCAGGCCCGTCTCGTGCGTGCCGCCCTGCGGTGTCGGCACCGTGTTGCAATAGAGCCCGTGATAACCCTCCTCGTCGAGCGGCCATGCCAGCGCCCACTCGACCCGCCCCTGCCCTTCGGCCAGGTCGGCCTCGCCGGTGAAGGGCTGCTCCAGCACGTCGTCGCGCCCGTCCAGCAGCGACGCCAGAAAATCGCTCAGGCCCCGCGGAAAATGGAACGTCTCGCGCGCCGGCGTAGGCTTGCCGGCCACCAGCGAGGCGTCGCAGCTCCAGCGGATTTCCACGCCGCGGAAGAGATAGGCCTTCGAGCGCGCCAGCCGATGCAGACGCTCGGGCTCGAAGCGCGCCCGCTCGCCGAAGATCTCGGGATCGGGCAGGAAGGTGACGCTGGTGCCGCGCCGGTTGGGCGCCGCCCCGACCGCTTCGAGACGCGTGGTGGCGACGCCGCGGGCATAGTGCTGGCGATGGAGCTTGCGATCGCGCGCGACCTCCACCTCGAGATCGGCGGCCAGCGCATTGACCACCGAGATGCCGACCCCGTGCAGTCCGCCCGCCGTCTGATAGGCCTTGTCGGCGAACTTGCCGCCCGAATGCAGGGTCGTCAGGATGACCTCGAGCGCGCTCTTCTTCGGGAACTTGGGGTGCGGGTCGACCGGAATGCCGCGGCCGTTGTCGCGCACCGTCACCCGCCCGTCGACCGCGAGTTCGATCTCGATGCGGTTGGCGTGACCGGCCACGGCCTCGTCCATGGCGTTGTCGAGCAGCTCGGCCACCAGATGATGCAGGGCGCCGGCGTCGGTGCCGCCGATATACATGCCCGGCCGGCGGCGCACGGGCTCGAGCCCCTCGAGCACCTCGATGTGCCTGGCGGTATAGTCGCCATCGTCGGCCGAAGCCTCGATCCGGTCCAGGAGATCGCTCATTCGTTTCCCGCATCGGTTGAGTTGAGTGTCGTCGCCATCCTCCTAGATCAGCAGAGGGTGCTTGACCAGTGAGGGGCTCGACCAGCGAGACGCTTGACCGGTGAAGGACGAAGGGCAAAGCTGCGCGCCGGCCTCTCTCGCGGATGCAGCGATCGAACAGCCATGTCGAAACGAGCCCGTCAAGTGGACGACGAACGGATGCCGGCGGTTCGCATGCTGGCGATGCCGGCGGACACCAATCCGGCCGGCGACATCTTCGGCGGCTGGATCCTGGCGCAGATGGACATTGCCGGCGGCACCCGTGCCTATGAGCGCGCCAATGGCCGGGTGGCCACGGTAGCGATCGACGGCATGACCTTCCACGCCCCGGTCTTCGTCGGCGACGTGGTGAGCTTCTATGCCGACGTGGTGGCCAGCGGCCGCACGTCCCTGACCATCGAGATCGAGAGCTGGGCGCAGCGCGGCCGCACCGGCGAGAAGGTCAAGGTCACCGAAGGCCGCTTCGTCTACGTCGCCATCGACGACCAGCGCCGCCCGCGCCCCCTGCCCGAGCCGTGACTGCGCCGATCCGTCCCGCCGAAGAGCCGCGCGTCGACAGCCGCCGCTTCGCGCCCGGCCACGGCGTGCCCAACCATCCGACGCTGCCGGCGGTGATCCTCCGGCGCGCGCTGACGCCGCCGATGGACACGAGGGAACTCGAACGGCTGCTCGCCGCGCATGGCTGGGGCGGCACTTGGCTCTGGGAGGTCTTCCCCTATCATCACTACCATCCCGACGCCCACGAGGTGCTGACGGTGGTCCGGGGCTCGGCCCGGCTGATGCTCGGTGGCGCCGGCGGTTCGATCTTCGAGGTCGAGGCCGGCGACGTCGTCGTCCTTCCGGCCGGCACCGGCCATGAGCAGGTCGAGAAGAGCGGCGGGTTCCAGGTCTGCGGCGCTTATCCGCGGGGCCAGGAAAACTATTCGACGATCCGCGCCGAGGCGGGTTTCGACGAAGGGATCATCCGGCAGATCGCCCGGGTCGCCCTGCCGCGGGCGGATCCGATCTACGGCATCGACGGCCCGCTCATGAACTGCTGGACGGTCTCACGCTGAAGGCCCGAAGACCCTGGCCCTACTTCTTGCGGAAGCGATCCAGCGCCACGATCTCCGCACCGCCGTCGGGCTTGTCGTTGTCGGTGGCGGTGTCGCCGGCGCCGCTCAGATCGACGGCGACCGGCTTGCGCGGGCGCTTGGGCAGGGTCGTGGGCGGTGTTTCCGCCGTCTGCCCTTCGGTATCGATGGTGAACTGCAGGCCGAACTCGACGCCCGGATCGGCGAAGACCTTGATGGCCTCGTAAGGCACGACCAGCCGCTCGAGCTTGTCGTTGAAGCTCAGCGTCACCGAGAAGCCGGTGTCGCCGACCTCGAGATCCCAATATTGATGCTGCAGCACCACGGTCATCTCGGCCGGATAGCGCTCGCGCAGATAGTCGGGCATGCCGACCGCCGAATGGGTGGTGCGGAAGGTGATGTAGAAGTGGTGCGGCTCGGCGACCTCGTGGCGGACCAGCCGGCCCAGCACCTCGCGCACCACGTTGCGCAGCGCCTTTTCGACCAGCTCTCCATATTCGATCTTGTCGCGGCGCATGAAGGCTCCGAACCTGGCACCGTACCGGCTAGCGGCCGCGGGACGGGCTGAGACAGTGGGGGGCTTTCTGTTGCCCGGTGCCCCCCGGACCGCGCCGGGTGACCGAAGTCGCCCGGACTTTTCGACGGGATTCTGTTGCCCGGCTCCCGTCCGCCGCGCTTGTCATTGCCGATTAGGCAGCGACAGCGAATGCCTGACGATTGTCGTTGGCACTTGTCGTGTTCGGCCCGATAACGGCGGATACCATGCCGGGCGAAAGCATATCCCTTTACTACGCACGTCGATCCTGATTCGCCCCCATACGCTCCGATCCCGCGGGAATGGAGAAGATGGTGGAGGCGCCGGGCTCTGCCCCCGGGTCCGCAACGCCTATTCCGGACTGCGTTTATCGCCATAGCCGGCGAACCGGCATCCCCAATATAGCGCCTTGCCAACGCGGCTTAAAGAGGCGACGACGCGATGCCCGGATTGAATCGTCGCCATACGCGACCTCGACGCGGAACAGGACCCATGACCTTGACACCCGAGCAGCAGGCCGAGATCGAGGCGCAACGCACGCAGAGTGCGGAGACGCGGCGCGCCACCGTGCCCGCGCTCGAGAATATTCTCTGTCAGGCCCTGCCGGTGCTCGATCAGGGCTTCGTGCGGGTGATCGATTATATGGGTGACGATGCGGCGATCGTTCAGGCGGCCCGCGTCTCCTACGGCCGGGGCACCCGCAAGGTGAGCGACGATCGCGGGCTTATCAACTATCTGATGCGCCACCGGCACACGAGCCCGTTCGAGATGTGCGAGATCAAG
>JAGREO010000042.1:7543-8994 GCA_020446525.1 Geminicoccaceae bacterium
GCCCGCCAGTGGATCCGCCACCGCACCGCCAGCGTGAACGAATATTCGGCCCGCTACTCGATCCTCGACGACGGCAGCTATCGGCCCGCCGCAGAGGCGGTGGCCGAACAGGCGGCGACCAACCGCCAGGGGCGCGGAACCGTCCTCGATACGGCCGCGGCCGAACGGGCGGTCGAGCGACTGGAGGACGGCGCCGCACGCGCCCGCGACGATTATCACTGGCTGCTCAATCAGGGCCCCGACGCCGACGGCTCGAGACCGGCGATCTCGCGCGAGCTCGCGCGCATCGTCCTGCCGCTTTCGGCCTACACCCAGTGGTACTGGAAGACCGATCTGCACAATCTGCTGCATTTCATCGGCCTGCGGGCCGACCCGCACGCGCAGTACGAAATCCGCGCCTATGCCGACCTGCTGCTCGACATCGTGCGCAAGTGGGTGCCGCTGACCGCCGCCGCCTTCGCCGACTACCGCCTCGGCGCGGCCACGCTCTCGGCGAGCGCGCTCGCGGTGCTCCGGCGCATGCTCGCCGGCGAGACCGTCGGCCAGGCGGAGAGCGGCCTCTCGCCCGGCGAGTGGCGCGAGCTGCAGGCGGTGCTGGATCCCGCGGGCGATCGCTGATCGTCGGTCACGCGATCTACATTTAGTTGTGGATAAGCGGCGCTCTGCACAACTTGTGGGGGTGACACGTTTTGGTTCGCGCATTAGGCGTGCGTTAACCTCTGCACGCTATCTTCGGATGAGACGCGGCGTGCGCAGCCGAGTGGAGGAACCGTGCCAGCCCCGACCCGCACGAGCGACGGCGCCATGCGTCGATGGCAGTCCCGATTGCGGCGGAAGGATCGGCGCCCGTGGCGGATCCCCCGTCTGCTGGCCTCCGTCGTCGCGGGGCTCGCCACGCTCGTTGCCGGCAGCGACGTCGTCCCGGCCGCAACCTCCTCGACCTGCCGCGACGTGGCGGCGCTGGTCGAGCAGCGCGAGGGCTTGCCGGCGGGGCTGCTGCACGCCATCGCGCTCACCGAATCCGGTCGCTGGGATCCGTCGCGCAAGATCAGCTATGCGTGGCCCTGGACGGTGCGGGCCAAGGCGGATGCGTTCGTGGGCGCGACGGCCGAGCAGGCGCTGCGCGTCGTCCGGCGACTGCAGGCCGAAGGGCGCGAGAACATCGACGTCGGCTGCATGCAGGTCAACCTGATGTATCACGGCCACGAGTTCGACAGCCTCGAGGCGGCGATCGACCCGCTCACCAACATCTCCTATGCCGCCGCCTTCCTCAAACGCCTGCATCGCCAGACACGCTCCTGGCCGGCCGCGGTGCAGCGCTACCATTCGAGCGACCCGGATCGCGGCCGCGCCTATCGCGGCCGGGTCGACAGGAACTGGCGGCTGGCGCGCGACCAGGCCCGCCGACAGCAGCGTCCCGAGGCGACCCGGGCGGACGCCGCGCCCGCGAC
>JAGREO010000043.1 GCA_020446525.1 Geminicoccaceae bacterium
CGTGGCGATGCAGAGGATATCGGGGCGCACGCCTTCTTGCTCGTAGGCGAAGAGCGTGCCGGTGCGCGCCATGCCGCACATCACCTCGTCGAGGATCAAAAGGATGCCGTGGCGGTCGAGCACCTCCTTGATGCGGCTGAAATAGCCGGGCAGCGCCGGCACCGCGCCGAGCGTGGCACCGACCACCGGCTCGGCGAGGAACGCCAGCACGCTCTCGCCGCCGACCCGCTCGAGATGGGCTTCGAGCTCGGCCACCAGCCGGGCGACGAAGGCGTCGTCGCTCTCGCCGTCCCGCTGCTCGCGATAGGCGTAGCAGGGTGTCAGGTGGTCGGCGTCGATCAGGATCGGCTCGAACTGGCTGCGGCGCCAGGCGTTGCCGCCGACCGCGAGCGCGCCAAGTGTGTTGCCGTGATAGCTCTGCCGGCGGGCGATGAAGCGGCGGCGCTGCGGCTGGCCGATCTCGAGGAAATACTGGCGCGCCAGCTTGAGCGCCGCTTCGATGGCTTCCGAGCCGCCCGAGACGAAATAGACCAGATCGAGATCGCCCGGCGCGTCGGCGATCAGCCTCTCGGCCAGCGCCTCGGCGGCCTCGGTGGTGAAGAAGCCGGTATGAGCGTAGGGCAGCGCCTCGAGCTGGCGCTCGATCGCCTCGATCACCCGGGGCTCGCTGTGGCCGAGGCAGGAGACGGCGGCCCCGCCCGAAGCGTCCAGATAGCGCTTGCCGTGGCGATCGACGATGCAGGGCCCCTCGCCCCGCACGGCCACGGGATAGCTCTGGCGGAGGTGACGGGTGAAGACGTGCGACATGGCCCCCTCGCTGAACGGTTCTAGAACGCCTTGAACGACGCCAGATCCTCGTCGACGGCGGCGGTGAGCTTGTCGTCGAGCTGGCGCAGCAGGTCGGAGATGAACTCCTCGGCGAAGGCGTCGTGCTCGATCACGTCGAGCCCCGGCGGCACCGCGCGGTTGCGACCGATCTTGACCTCCGCCGCGACCTGCTCGAGGCCGCTGCCGTCGATCACCGTCAGGCGCACCCCGACCTCGCCGTCGAGCGTCGATTCCGATTCCCGGGTCAGCACGCCGGCGATGCCGCCTTTCGTCTCGCGCGGCCGCTCGACCAGCTTGGCCTGCACGATGGTCGCGCGCAGCAGGCCGCTGCCGCCGGCGGCCAGCAGCCGGCGTTCGAGGAACTCCTTCGTCGCCTCGACGAGCCGCTCGCTGCGGCGCTTGTCCTTGAAGTCGCCCTCGTAGACCGGCGCCGCGGCGGCTTCGATCTCGACTTCGCTCACCGCCATGGCGAGCGGCGCGCGCGGGCTGGTGGTGACCGCCGGGACGATCTCCTCGGTCGAGGTGCAGCCAGCCAGCAGCAGGGCCGCGAAGGCCCAGGGACGAACGGCATGGTGATGGCGCATCAGTTGGTCGAGCTCCCCTCGAGGTCGCGCAAGCCCGCCTCGTCGAACCTGTAGACGCGGCTGCAGAATTCACACGTCACCGTCACCGCACCCTCCTCGTCGCGCATCTCCTCGAGCTCGGCCGCGCCGAAGCCGGCGAGCACGCGGCGCACGCGATCCTCGTCGCACGAGCAGGCGAAGGAGAGGTCGAGCGGGTCGAACACGCGCACCCCGTCCTCGTGGAACAGGCGCACGAGCAGGTCGTCGAGCGAGAGCGAGGGATCGAGCAGTTCCTCGTCGCTCAGCGTCTGCAGGAGCAGCATCGCCCGGCGCCAGTCGTCCTCGGCGTCGCTGCCGCGCGGCTGGAAGGCCGTACCGCCCTCGTCCGGCATGGCCTGCACCACGACGGCGCCGGCATGCCAGCGTGCCGCCTCCTCGTCGAAGCGGACGGCGGCACGGATGCCGGTCGGCACCTGCTCGGAGCGCTGGAAATAGCCGAGCATGGCGTCCTGCAGCGTCCGGTCGCCCAGTTCCACCACGCCCTGATAGGTCTTGCCGCCGGTGCGCGACTGATCGACGGTGAGCGCCAGCACGCCCCGGCCGACCAGCGCCGCCAGACCGTGCAGCGAATCGGCCGGCGGGTCCTCCCTGTCGAACGAGGCGTAGCCGCGCATCGCGCCGTCATTGCCGACGTCGGCCACCATCAGCCCGACCGGGCCGTCGCCCCGGACCTGCAGCGAGAAGGTTCCGTCATATTTGAGCGCCCCGGCGAAGCCGCCGGCCAGCACCAGCAGTTCGCCCAGCAGCAGCGAGACCCCTTGCGGATAGGCGTGGGCCGTGAGCACCCTGTCGATCGTGTGGCCGAGCCGCACCGCCCGGCCGCGCAGGGCCGAGCGTTCGATCTGAAAGGGTCGGGAGACGTCGAGAACCGGCGAATAAGCGGACATGGCCTTCAGTCTATCGCCCGAGGCACCAGGCGAGAACGGCTTTTTGCGCGTGCAGCCGGTTTTCCGCCTCGTCGAACACGGCCGAGCGCGGCCCGTCGATCACCTCGGCCGTGACCTCCTCGCCGCGATGCGCCGGCAGGCAGTGGAGGAAGATCGCCGCCTCGTCGGCCCCGCGCATCAGTGCCTCGTCGACCCGGTAGGGCTCGAGCAGGGCGTGGCGGCGGTCGGCGTCGGCGTCGCCCATCGAGACCCAGGTGTCGGCGATCACCGCATCGGCGCCGGCCACGGCGGCGGCCGGATCGTCCGTCACCTCGATCCGCCCCTGCCGCTCGCGCGCCCATTGCAGCAGCGCCGGCTCCGGGCGCAATTCGGGCGGGCAGCCGAGCGCGAAGGTGAAGCCGAAGCGGGCGGCGGCATGGATCAGCGAGGCCGCGACATTGTTGGCGGCGTCGCCGACATAGGCGATGCGCCGGCCGGCGATCGGCCCCTTCTTCTCCTCGAAGGTCATGACGTCGGCCATGATCTGGCAGGGGTGGGAGCGGTCGGTCAGGCCGTTGACGACGGGCACGGTGGCGTGGCGTGCCATCTCCTCGAGCTTTTCGTGGCTGTCGGTGCGGATCATGATCGCGTCGACGAAGCGCGAGAGCACGGCTGCGGTATCGGCCACCGTTTCGCCGCGGCCGAGCTGCATGTCGCGCGCCGAAAGCACGATCGCCCGGCCGCCCAGCTGGTTGGCCGCCACCTCGAAGGAGACGCGCGTGCGGGTCGAGGGCTTCTCGAAGATCATCGCCAGCGTCTTGCCTTCGAGCGGCCGGTTCGTGTCGCGGCCGGCCTTCATCGCCGAGGCGGTATCGAGGATCGAGCGCAGTTCGGCCGCTTCGATCTCCGTGAGGTCGAGAAAATGCCTCATGGCGAACGGGTTTCCTCGTTCATGGCATCGGGGGTGCCCGGCAGCTTCGTCGTTGCCGGTTCGAAGATCCCGGCCGACCGTCGCGCCCTGATGACGCGGGCGACCGGGCGGTCTATTCTGCCGTGCTGGAAAGCTCCGAGAGGCCGAGAATGATCGACACGCTTCGCTTCGCCCGGCGCATCGAGCAGGCCGGTCTGCGGCGCGATCAGGCCGAAGCCATCGCCGAGGGTTTCGCCACCGAAGCGCGCGACGACTTCGCCTCCAAGCGCGACCTCGACGTGCTCTACCGGAAGCTCGTCGCCACGGTGGCGCTGATGCTGCTGGCCAATCTGGGTGGCGTCTGGGGCATCGTCGCGAGTTATGCGGCGCGCGGTCCGTCCTGACGCGAGGGTCACGCGGCCCCCTCGGTCGCGGCCGTCTGCAGCGCGCTCTCGATCTTTTCCGCGGCGATGTCGACTTCCTCGCGGCCGATGATCAAAGGCGGGAGCAGGCGCAGGATGTTGTCGGCGGCGGGGACGCTCAGGAGACCGTTCTCGCGCAGGGCTGTGGCCAGCTCGACGTGCGGGCCCGCGCATTTGAGGCCGAGCATCAGGCCCTCACCGCGCACGCCTTCGATCCGCTCCGGGTGGCGGGCGGCGATCGAGGTGAGCTTTTCCTGCAGATAGAGGCCCATATCGCGGACATGGTCGAGGAAGCCGTCCGCCAGCATCACGTCGAGCACGGCGTTGGCGACGGCGGTCGCCAGCGGGTTGCCGCCGAAGGTCGAGCCGTGGGTCGAGGTGGTCATGCCCGAGGCGGCGCGGGCGGTGGCGAGGCAGGCCCCGATCGGGAAGCCGCCGCCCAGGCCCTTGGCGAGGCCCATGATGTCGGGTGCGACGCCCGCCACCTGATGGGCGAAGAGCCGGCCGGTCCGGCCCATGCCGCACTGCACCTCGTCGAAGATCAAAAGGATGTCGTGCTCGTCGCAGAGATCGCGCAGGCCCCGCAGGCAGACTTCGGGCAAGGGGCGGATGCCGCCTTCGCCCTGCACCGGCTCGACCATGATGGCGGCGGTCTCGTCGGTCACCGCGGCGCGCACCGCCTCGTGGTCGGCGAAGGGCACCTGATCGAAGCCCTCGAGCAGGGGTGCGAAGCCGTCGGTCAGCCGGCTCTCGCCGGCGGCCGAGATGGTCGCCATGGTGCGGCCGTGGAAGCTGCCCTTGAAGGTGACGATGCGGTTGCGCTCGGGCTGGCCGCGGTGCCAGTGGAAGCGGCGGGCCATCTTGATGCAGGCCTCCATCGCCTCGGCGCCGGAATTGCAGGCGAAGACGGTCTCGGCGAAGCTCGCCGCCACCAGCCGGTCGGCGAGCCGCTCGAGATGGTCGATGCGAAAGAGGTTGGAGACGTGCCAGACCTTCTCGGCCTGTTCCTTCAGGGTGCGCACGAGGTGCGGATGGGCGTGGCCCAGTCCGGTGACGGCGATGCCGCTGGCGAAATCGAGGAAGCGTCGCCCGTGGGTGTCGATCAGCCAGGCGCCCTCGCCGCGCTCGAAGACGAGGTCGATGCGCTTGTAGACGGGCAGGAGGCTGGGGATGGCTTCGTTGGCGGTCATCGAAGGCTCTTCTTTTCTCGAGGGACGTGCCCTGCGGCCGATCGTCAGGGTTTGAGCCTGTATCCTAGACGGACCAGCCGCAAGGCAAAGAACCAAAGCGCGGCGTTGACCAGGGCCAGCACCAGGGCACCCGCCACCACCGAGGCGTCGGTGTGGCCGGTGAAGCCGTAGCGCACGCCGTCGATCATGTAGAAGAAGGGGTTGGCGAGGGCCACCGCGTGGAAGGCACCGGGCAGGGCTTCGATCGAGTAGAAGGTGCCGGAGAGGAAGGAGAGCGGCGTGATCACGAAATTGGTGACCGCCGCCATCTGGTCGAACTTCTCGGCCCAGAGCGCGCCCAGGAACCCCAGGATCGACAGCATCAGCGAGGCCATCAGCACGAAATAGAAGACCAGCAGCGGCGCGTGCGGCGTCATGTCGACGAAGAAGGCCATCGAGGCCCAGACCACGCCACCGACCACGAAGCCGCGGGTGACGCCGCCGGCGACGATGCCGAACAGCAGCTCGCCCGGCGAGAGCGGCGGCATGAGATAGTCGACGATGTTGCCCTGGATCTTGGCGATCATGATCGAGGAGGAGGTGTTGGCGAAGGCGTTCTGCACGATCGCCATGGTGACCAGACCGGGGGCGATGAATTCGAGGAACGGCATGTCGGCGACGCTGCGGCCCGAGCGGCCGAGAGCGAGCGTGAAGACCGCGAGGAAGATGAGCGTCGTGACCACCGGGGCCAGGACCGTCTGGGTGATCACCTTGAGAAAGCGCCAGACCTCTTTGCAGTAGAGCGTCCAGAGCCCGACGAGGTTGAGATCGCCCAGCGTGCCGAAGGTGGTGTCATCGCGCGGCAGGCGCAGGGCCGGCGGGGCGGGCCCGGTGTCGACATCGTTCATGGGGGGGTTCGATCGTACTCGTTCGAAGGGGCGCTCGAAGGGCGTTCTCTAGCCCCGAACGGCTTCAGTAGTCGAGGCTCCATTCGATGCCGACGCCGCTCTGGGCGTTCTCGTCGACCTCGGTGTTGACGCTGAAATTGTCGTTGAGCTCGATCTCGACCTTGGCCTTGCCGCTGCCCGAGGCCAGGCCGCGCTCGACCTCGAGAAAGACGTTGTCGGCGATGTATTTGCCGGCCTTGGCGGTCGCTTCGCCCGGATTGTCGCCGCCGACGTCGAGGGTATCGAGGCCGATGGCGTCGCGCACCTTGCCCAGCGTGTCGGTGCCGCCGCCCTCCAGCGTGCGGATGGCGGCCGCCAGCCGGATGCCCTGGGCCGGGGTGATCTCGGAGATGTCGCGGTTGAACAGGAGGTCGGCCAGGATCTCGTCGTTGGGCCGGCTGGGCTCGCTGTCGAGCGAGAATTCGGGTTTGGTCGCCGGTCCGCTGATCTGGACGATGGCGGTCAGCGTCTCGCCCTGCGCCGCCGCGGTGAGCGCCAGATCGGGGATCGCACCGCCGGTGAAGGTGATGTGGCCTTCGCGGATGTCGAAGCGGCGGTCGAGAAAGTCGAGAAAGCCGCGGCGATAGTCGATGCTGCCGGCGATCTCCGGTGCGGAGGCGGTGCCTTCTATGTCGAGGCTGCCGCCCCATTCCGTATCGAGGCCGCGGCCGCGCACGAAGAGCCGCGCCGGCACCTCGACGTCGACCGAAAGCGCCAGGACGTAGCCGCCGGTCGAGGTATCGGCGGGCGACGTATCGGAAGGCGGGGGACGGGCGCGGGATTCGGGCGGACGCTCGCTGCCGACGGCGGTCACGTCGAGGGTCACCGGATCGATCCCGCCGCCGCTCGGGATCTGCAGATTGGCGCGGTCTACGGTCACCGTGCCGCTCAGCCGCCCCCGGTCGGCGCCGCCGTCGAGCGCCAGATCGGCGCTCACATAGGCCCGCCCGAGATCGTTGTCGAGAACGCGCATCTCCTTGCTGGTCAGGGCGAGGTCGTAGCGCAGGCCCGAGGCGCCGGCGAGATCGACGCCGCCGGTCAGGCCGATCCGGCCGGCGTCGCCGTCCCGCGCGTCGAACTCGGCGATCGTGAGGCCCGTGCCCTCCGCCTCGAGGCGCAGGCGCACCGATTTCAGGACGACCCCGCTGATGCTGTCCTGAAAGGCGCCGTCGGCCAGTTGCACGGCGCCGTCGAGCCGGGGCGCGTCGAGCCGGCCGCCGATCGAGAGATCGGCGGTCATCCGGCCGTCGATGCGCTGGCCGTCGAGCGGCAGCAGGGCGGCCAGCTGCCCCAGATCCGCCTTCGCATCGACGGCACCCTTCAAGGGTGCGCGATCGGCGAGCTCGAAGGCGAAGGGCTCGAGCGACAGGCGCACGGGGATGGTCACCGTCGCGACCGACGGCTCGTCGGCGGCGCCGGTGAGCTCGGCGCGCGCCTCGAGTGATCCTCCTGCCAGACGGCTCGTCAGCACGGCGGAAAAGCCCCCTTTCTCGGCATAGAAGGGATCGGCCGGCCGCACCTGATCGAGATCGAGCTCGAGCGCCACGATTGGTGCGGCGGTCGGCCCCTCGATGCTCAAGGCGGCCTGCGCCGTGCCGGCGGCCGGCGGCATGCCGAAGGCGGCGAAGGTCGAGAGCGGCGTTCGCGCCAGCCGCACCTTCGCCTCGATCCGCCCCTGGCCCATCTGCGCGTCGCCCTGGATCTGCGCGTCGCCGACCAGCAGGTCGAGCCGGTCGATGTCCAGCGTGCCGTCGTCGAGCACCACCGTGGCCGGGCTCTGCAGGACGAAGTCCTGACCGGCCGCCTCGCCGGAGAACGAGTTCAGCACGACTTTCAAAGGAGCACCCAGAGCTTCCACGGTCGCCGCGGCGGCGACGTCGAAGGGATCGCCCGCACGCGTCCCCCGGGCCGTCGCCTCGACGTCGAGCGACGAGAGCTTGCCGCCGAGATCGATCTGCGCCGCCGTGACCACGAGGTCCGGCTGCTCGAAGCGGCCCAGCGTGACGCTGCCATCGATGCCGGCATCGTTCATGGCGTCGGTCACGCGGGCCTCGGCTTTCAGTTGCGAGGCCCGGCCGAAATCGCCTTC
Organism: Geminicoccaceae bacterium; assembly: GCA_020446525.1. Taxonomy (GTDB): domain Bacteria; phylum Pseudomonadota; class Alphaproteobacteria; order Geminicoccales; family Geminicoccaceae; genus JAGREO01. The sequence continues at coordinate 7,855 of JAGREO010000043.1, forward strand.
GAGCGTGGGCACTTCGAGTGAGAGTTCGGCGTTCTGCCGGCCTTCCGGCGCATCGAGGCGCGCGTCGAGCGACAGCGAGCCGGCGAGCGGCTGGCCGGTCCACGGCTCGAGGGCCGAGAGATCCTCCACGCGCCCCTGCACCCGCCCCTGCGCGGTCGTCGTCGCCAGATCGATGGTGAGCGAACCGCCCAGATCGGTCGCAGGGCCGCTCAACGCCAGATCGTTCAGCGAGAGGGTGTCGCCGTCGAGGGCGTAGCCGGTGCGCACAGAGAGATCCCGGCCGTTTTGCACGGCGCTCAGCACCACGTCGCCTTCGGGGGCGACCGCCGCATCGCTCACCGAGGCCTGCAGCTCCAGCCGCTCGATGGCCTGCCCCGCCACCGCCAGATCGACCACCTCGCCATCGAGGTCGATCTGCGGCGCGGCCAGCGTGCCGGCCGCCGTCACCGTCAGATCGGCGTCCCCGGCGATCGGCTGGCGCGCCAGCGGCTCCAGCGCGGCCAGATCGGGAACGTCGAGGGTCAGACGGCCGTCCAGCGCCTGCGCCTCGTCCAGGCCCAGCGAAACCTCACCCGAGGCCCTCACTTCCTGCGCCTCGAGCACGATGTCGCGCAGCGCCACCATGCGGCCCTGCTCGAACACCATGTGCGTACGCAAGGACGGTTCGGACCCGACGACGGCACCGGCGTCGGCCGGCAGGCCGGCGAGCCCCTGGGTGGTCAAAGCGAGATCGGCCTCGATGGTCTTCGCACCCGGAGCGATCGCAGCTTCGGCCGTGAGACCGGCCTCGCCTTGCAGATCGAGCCCCGCCGGTGCCCTGTCGCCCAGCGCGTCCAGGAGGTCGGCCAGACTGGCGACCGTGGCCTCGAGCTTCGCCGTGCCCTCCAGCTCGGGCATGGCGATCTCGCCGGTGGCTCTGGCCTGCACGTGGTCACCGGTCAGCTCGAGGCGCTGCAGGCTCGCCTGCCCCTGCATCGGCAGGTGCGCCTCGACGTTCAGCTTCAGATCGTCCTCGACGGGCAGCGGCGCCCCGTCCAGGGTCAATCCGGCGAAGCGCGCTTCACCCGCCAGATCGGCGCCGGCGAAACCCGCATCGATCGGCGCGAGAAGGCCGACGTCGAAGCGGCTCGAAAGCTCGGCCATGGCGAAATTCGCGGCCGCGAGGCCGGTGCCCTGCAGCGTCACGTCCAGGGCCGGGTCGTTGAAGGAGCCGGCGGCCGCGATGGTGAGCACCACCTCACCCGCGAGATCGGTTCCGGCCAGACCGCTGGCTTTGGCGAGATCGGCGATGGTGACGGTGATCCGGCCGTCGACCTCGTCGCCCTGCATCGACGCGACGGCGTCGCCCTGCGCCTCCACCAGGGCACTCTGCAGCGCCAGCTTGTCGAGGACGAAGCGGCCCTGCTCGGGCTGGCCGGCACTCAGCGCCAGATCGAGACGCTCGCCCACCACCGCCGCCACGTCCGCCGGCAGGGCCTCGCCCTGCGGCACCAGTTGCGCGGTCAGATCGATGGTCGGCGTTTCGGTGTAGGCCAGATCGAGCGCCGCCTCTGCACTCATCAGACGTTCCGCCTCGACGTTCAAGTCGGCATGCCACGCATCGAGCGGGCCCTTGCCGACCAGCGAGAGGTCGAGATTGCCCGCCTCGGGGCGCCCGGTCGCCTGCGCCAGCAGCCCGCCGGTCTCCTGCGCCTGCACGTCGAGCCCGAGCGTGCGCGCCGCCAGATCGAGATCGAGCTTCAGCGCCGCGGTCGCCGTTTCCTCGTCGATGCGGCGCGCGTCCAGCGACGCGTCGAGCTGCGTCCCGTCGGTGGTGGCCGCCGTGCCCTCGACGGTGAAGGTGGCGGCCCTGCCCAGCACCGGCTCCTGCAACTCGAGACGATCGACGTGCAGACGGTCGACCGTCACCTCGGGCAGGCTCTCGGGCAGTTGCGGCGGCTCGGGCAGCGAGAAGGGTTCCCGGGGTTGTTCGGGCGTTTGCGGCGTCCGCGCCACGACCATGTCGGCGGCGCCGACCTCCCGCACGTGCACCGCACCGGTCAGCAGCGGCCAGAAGGCGACGTCGAGCCGCGCGTCGTTCACCGTGAGCCACACGCCCTCCGGGTCGCCCACGCGCATCGCACCGATGGTCATGTCGAACGGGACGAGACCGGTGATGTCCTCCACCTCGACCGTCTGCGTTTCGCTGGTCGCACTGTCGCCGATCAGTTCGGCGATCTGCGCCTTGCCCCAAGGCGTCTGCAGGTAGCCGAACGCCAGGGCCACGATCGCCACGACGACGAGCACGGCGATCAGGACGAACTTCAGCAGGGTTTTCAGCATGCGGTCCACGTTCCAGGTGTGTCGGTTCTACAACATAGAACGCACCGCGCGCGGTGCCAGTTCCGGCCCGAGCGCGGCGCCGCCGCGCGCCGGGTGGAAGTGAGATGCGGCGCCGCAGCGCAAGGGTGGCGCACGGCGCGTCAGAACGCCTGGCCGATGCTGACATAGAACTGGAAGCTGTCGTCGATGCCCTTGCGCTTGTCGATCGGCACGGCGATGTCGAAGCGGAAGGGTCCGACGGGTGTCACGTAGCGAAAGCCCACACCGGTGCCCATCTCGAGATCGCCCTCGGTGGCGGGCACGCTCGAGCCGAAGACGCTGCCGGCATCGAGGAAACTGACGAGCTCGACCGAGGTGAAGGCGCGCCAGCGCAGTTCCACGCTTCCTTCGAGGACCGAACGGCCGCCCAGCGGCTCGCCGTCGTCGAGCGGGCCGGCGAGCTGGTAGGGGATGCCGCGCACCGAGCCGCCGCCGCCGGCGTAGAAGCGTTCGTCGGCGGGGATCTGGTCGCGGCTGACGCCGGTGATCGAACCGACGCTGCCGCGGGTGGCGAAGACCAGGCGCGGATCGTTGGCGAGCCGATAATACCAGGTCGCGGTGGCCCGGCCCTTGAGGAACCGGGTGTCGAGACCGAGCGTGTCCCAGAAGGGGGCGGCCCGCAGATCGAGCCGCCAGCCCTCGCTCGGATCGAGCAGGTTGTCGCTGTAGTCGAGCGCCAGGGTGGCCGGCACGGAAATCAGGCCGAACACGTCGTCGTCCTTGCCGTTCTCCTTGATCTCGGCATAGCGGTAGGCGACGCCGAGGGTGCCCGAGACGTGGTTGTTGAAGGTCCGCTCGACACCGAGCCCGGCGCCGATCGAGCGGGAGCTGAAGGCGTCGGTGTCCTCGTTCTTGATGCTGCCGTCGGCGATCAGCGCCAGATCCGGCATGAAGAAGTCGCGCTTGCGGAAATTCGCCTTGGCCTCCTGGCTGGACGCCGAACCGCCGGCTTCGATCCGCAGGCGTTCGCCGCCACCCAGAAAGTTGCGATGTTCCCAGAACAGCCGGGCGTTGGGCCCCTCGCCGCTGAGATAGCCCAGGCCCGCGCCGATCGTCCGGTGCTTGCGCTGCGTCATCTCGAAGGCGACCGGCAGACGGCCGTCTTCGTCGGCGGTCTTCGCCGGCGAAATCTTGATGGTCGAGAAGAGCTCGCTGTCGAGCAACCGCGTGCGCGCCTCCTCGATCTTGCGCACGTCGTACTGATCGCCCGCCTCGAACGGGATGCGGCCGCGCACATAGTCCTCGTCGATACCGTCGATGCCGGCGATCTCGGGCACGCCGAACGTCACCCGCTCGCCCAGGGCAAGCGTCAGATCGACGTTCATCACGTCGGCGTCGTAGTCGACGACGATCGAGCGATCGCCGATCTCGGCGAAGGCGAAGCCCTCCTGCTGCGCCGCGCGCACCAGCGCCCGCTCGGCGTTCAGCACCTGCTCGGCCACCGCCGGCTCGCCGGCCTTGAGGCCGAGATCGGCCAGACGCGGCGGCTTGAAGCCGTGCGGATCGCCCGTCATCTCGACCCGCCGGTCGGCGAAGGTGAAACGCGGACCCATGTCGAAACGATAGACGATGCGGGTGGGCGGCCCTTCGAGCATGTTCTCGACGTCCCGGGCGATCTCGCCGGCGGCGGATCCCGCCGCCTCGTCCGGCTCGGGGCGGACGATCTCGAAGCTCACGTCGCCTTCGTAATAGCCCTGGGCGCGCAGGGCACGCCGCAGCTTGTCCAGATCATCCTCCGCCCGACGCCGCAGCACGAGAGCGCTGGACGGCGGCCGGTCGGTCGCCTGCGCGGCGTCGGAGGCGGCCAGGAGATAGCTGCGCACGGCGTCCGGCATGCTCCCCTCGATGTCGACACCGTAGGGGATGCCGGGTGGGGCCGAGGGATCCTCCGCGTCGACGAGGCCCATGTTCTCGGCGACCCCGCAGGCCGCCAGCAGGAGACAGGCGAAGACCGGGCCCAGGCGAGCGAGGGCCCGGAGGCGGCGTGTCACGAAGGGGCTCCCTTGCGGCGTCGCGGCTCGAGCGCCGGCCGCACGATCCCGTCTTCGTCGTCGCGGCTTCGGGAGAGCGTCTCGAGCGCTTCGTCGCGCCGCTCGGACCGGTCGAAGTGCAGGGTCTGCTGCGGAAAGGGTATTTCGATGCCGAGCTCGCCGAACCGCATCTTGATGCGCCGCGAGAGCTCGCGGCGGATCGCCCACTGCTCACCCGGGCGGGTCTTCGACCGGGCGCGGATCACGACGCCGAAATCGGCGAGCTGGTCGACGCCGGCGATCTCGAGCGGCTCAAGGATCTGTCGGCGATAGGGCCACTCGCGGCGCAGACGGGCATCGATTTCACGCATCACCTCCATGACGTGATCCACATTTTCACGATAGGCCACGCGGATGTCCAGAACGGCGAAGGAGAAATCCTTGGTGAGATTGGTGACGATGTCGATCGTGCTGTAGGGCACCGTGTGGACGTTTCCGTCATAGCTGCGCAGGGTGACGGTGCGCATCGACATGCCCTCGACCACACCGATCCGGCCGCCGACCTCGACCACGTCGCCCACCCGCACGGTATCGCCGAGCAGGATGAAGAGCCCGGTGATCAGATCCTGCACCAGCCGCTGCGAGCCGAAGCCGATCGCGAGGCCGACGACGCCGGCACCGGCGAAGAGGGCCGCCGCGTCGACGCCGAGCTCGGCCAGCATGACCATGGCGGCGGTGGCGACGATCAGCACGATGGCGAAGTTGCGCAGGATGTCGGCCAGCGTGCGCGAGCGGTTGGAATGCTGCGGGCGCCCTTCCTCGTCGGTGGCGGCGAGAAACCGGCCGACCAGGATGCTGATCGCCTCGGCCAGCAGGATCGCACCGACGGCGATGGCGGCGAGCCGGGTGAGTTGGCCGACCAGCACCATGCCGTCGGGCGAGGTCAGCCAGTCGACCAGCCCGGTGCGCCAGATGTGGGCGATCAGCAGCAGCACCGCCGCACCGACGATCGCCGCGCGCAGCAGCAGGCGCAGCGGGTTGGCGTAGAAGGTGGCACGCTCGGAGACGATCGGGGCGCGCTCGCCGAACTCGGAGAGAACCACCGGCGGTCCGCGGAACACGGCGTCGATCCAGGAGAGCGACCAGTAGGCGAGCACGAGGATCAGGTCGGTGAGCAGCGTCGCCTGCAGCAGGAAGACGAAGCCGCCCGGCACGCGCAGCGCCCAGACGAGATAGTGGACGAGGATCAACCCGGCGGTCCACCAGTGCCAGGTGCGCGCCAGAAAGCGCAGCGGCAGGAGGCGCATCATCAGCCCGTCGCCGCCGGCACCCCAGGCGAGGATGGCGTCGGTCACCCAGCGCCTGAGGCGGAACACCAGAATGCACAGACCGACGGCGACCGCGAAATAGAGCAGTTGCTGGAAGAAGATGTGGATGGCCGAGGGCAGGCCGAGCGGGCGCGCCGCCTCGAGGACGAAATGGCCGATCAGCCCCACCCGGCCTGCCAGCAGCAGACCGCGCTCGAGCACGACCGCCTCCTCGCCGGCGACGCCGAGAAATCCGCCCGGTATCAGGCAGGCGCGCACCACCGCCGAATAGGAGAGGAGTGCCACGATACCCGCCACGAGCTGCAGTCCGGCGCGCTCGGCGGCAGGCGGCTGATGGAGCAGCAACAGCATGGCCAGCGTGGCGACGGTGAAGATGGTGGTCCCGGCGAGACCGGCCAGCAGCGTGCGCAGGCCGACCGAGCGGGTCAGTCGCGGGACGGCCGGAACGGCGCTGCGCCGGGCCAAAGCACGCAGGACGAAGCCCACGGCGAAGACCGAGCCCAGCCGCAAGGTGACGTCCAGCCAGAACAGGCGGCGCTCGTGATTGCCCAGTTCGGCCGCCATCCAGCGCAGCAGTTGAGGCAGCTTGCGCCACGACGCCAGCCCCTCGACCACCACCTCCTCGACCGCCGCCTGGCGGGTCTGCAGCGCGTCGAGAGCGCTGCCGACGAGCGACGCCTCGTCGAGCGGCGGCTTGCCGGCGGGTGCCTGCAACGCCTTGAGCCGCGCGATCAGCGCGTCGCGCGCCGCCGGATCCTCGAGCGTGGTGATCAGGCTCTCGAGCTCGCCGGGCGGCGGCTCCTGCGCCAGGGCACCGGCCGACGAACCAAACGGCGGCACCGGCCCGAACGAGAGCGCCGGCCCGAACGCGAGCACCAGGAAGAGCAAGGGACGCAGCAGCAGGATGACCGGCCTCCCGGGGCGAGTCCCGATCGCCCGACCCGTGCGTTCGGCTCGGGCCTCGCATCGGACGCACGCGGCGGGCACCCGGTGTCGATACCGGCCGATCGTCGCGCCGGGTTTCTAGTCGTTCGGCGCAGCACCTGCAACCGGAAGGCACATCGCATGGCCGCCGATCACGCGAAACATCCCTCGACCCGGCCGTGTGTGTCCGTCGCGCATCCGGGTTGCGCGGCGGTCGTCGAAGCCGATGCGCCTGCGGGGCGGTTCCTCAGGCGGGGGCCGCTTGGACGCTTCGCTCGTTCGTCGCCCGCATCGCCTGCCAGCGTCGCTCCCAGCGCCAGGCCGTCTCGACGATGGCGTCGAGATCGTCGTGGCGCGGCGTCCAGCCGAGCGTCGCCCGGATGCGATTACTGGCCGCCACCAGCACCGCCGGATCGCCCGGCCGGCGCGGCCCTTCCGCGACCGGGAATGCCACACCGGTGACGCGCCGCACCGTGTCGATCACCTCACGCACGCTGAAGCCGTGGCCGTAGCCGCAATTGGCGATCAGCGACGCGCCGCCCCGACCCAGGTGATCGAGCGCCGCAAGGTGTGCCGCGGCGAGATCGTCGACATGGACATAGTCGCGGATGCAGGTGCCGTCCTTAGTGGGATAGTCGGTGCCGTTGATGTGCATCGACGGCCGCAGACCGAGCGCGGTTTCGCAGGCGATCTTGACCAGATGGGAATTGTCCGGCGTCGCCTCGCCGATGCGCGCCTCGGCATCGGCCCCGGCCACGTTGAAATAGCGCAGGATGGCGTAGCGCAGGCCGGACGCAGCGGCGATGTCGACGAGCGCCCGCTCGGCCATCATCTTGGAAGCGCCGTAGGGGTTGATCGGCGCCGGCGGCCGGTCCTCGTCGATCACCGCGACCCCGGGCTCGCCATAGACCGCCGCGGTCGAGGAGAAGACGATCGCACGCGGCCCGTGCCGGGCGCAGGCGTCGAACAGGGCGAAGGCATTGGCGGCGTTGTTGCGATAGTACTTGCCCGGATCGCGCACCGATTCGCCGACCCAGATGTGGGCGGCGCAATGGACCAGCGCGTCGAACCGGCGCGCGCGCAGCAGGGCGTCGACCCCCGCATGGTCGGCCAGATCGCCCCGCACGAGCTCGGCGCTACCGACGGCCCAGTCGTGCCCGGAATAGAGATTGTCGAGCACGACCACCTCGTGGCCGGCTTCGAGCAGATCGCGGACCACGTGGCTGCCGATGTAACCGGCACCTCCGGTCACCAGTGTGCGCATCAGGCTCGACCTCGCTGCCGGGGTTTCGCACCGTCGGTTCGCCCGGAAAGCGAACGCTGCCGGTTCTATCACAGCGAAGTTAACCATCCGTCAACAGCCCGGGACGGGCCGCCGGCGGGTGGCGGACCGGCGCCCGGGCGCAGGCTCAGTCCGGCTGCGGGCCCGGGGCGGTGTCGAGGAAGCGGAATTCGTCGCCTTCGAGCACCAGGCAGGTCAGGCGACCGGTGAAGCAGGCGCCGGTGTCGACGCCGATCCGGTTGTGCCGCACGACCGGCTCGTCCTCGACCGTGTGGCCGTGGACGATCACCTTGCCGCACTCGCCCTCCCAGCCGAGGAACGGCTCGCGGATCCAGATGAGGTCGAGCTCGCCCTGCTCCTCGAGCGCCAGGCCCGGCCGGATGCCGGCATGGCAGAAGAAATAGTCGCCGAGTGCGAAGGCCAGCTCGAGCTCGGCCAGGAACGTCCGGTGGTGCGCCGGCACGCGCTCGACGAGACTGGTCTGGGCCGCGGCGATCCGCGCCTCTTCGGGCTGCTTGAAATCGACCCGCACGCCGTAGCTCAACAGGGTCGCGTCGCCGCCGAACCGCAGCCAGTTGGGCCCGACCGGCTGACCGTCGAGGAAATCGCGCATCCAGGCGTCGTGGTTGCCGAGCAGCAGCACCCGGTCGCAGCCGTCGAGTGCGGGCCCGCACAGATGCTCGATCACGCCCATGCTCTCGAACCCGCGATCGACGTAATCGCCCAGATAGACGAGCAGGGGCCGGGCACCGTCGTCCCGTGCGGCGATGTCGGCCTCGATCTGCGCCTCGAGCTTGCGCAGCAGATCGAGCCTGCCGTGCACGTCGCCGATGGCGTAGACCCGCACCGCGTCGGGCAGACGCGCCGGCCGGCCGCCGACCATCGGCAGTTCGGGCTCGAGATGCCGTTGTTTCTGGAAGAGACGCCGAAGCAGCGGTGCGGTCCTCGCTCGAAGAATGCGGCCGGGCCCGGAGCGGGCGGCTCCCTGGCCCGAAGGCGACGCGGACCGGTAGCACGAAAACCGATCCCGCGGCTTGTGGCATATCTGGAACATGTGGGCGCTTTTCGCGCAAGCTTCGAGCCCCGCTCGCGCAATTCGGCTAAGTTCGTTTGCAGGCGTTGGGCGGCGCCTGTAATTGCACTTGGGGTTGAAGGTCCGCGGACGGTGGCACGAGGCTCGACCGAGAGCCTCGATCAAAAGGCTCGACAGGGCCGGCGATCGGGCCCATTCGGGCGCCCGGCGAGCACCGCCTTTGGACGTGAGCTGAGGAGAACGGTATTGTCGACGAGGACCATCAAACGCCTGCTCTGCACGACCGGCCTGGCATTGCCGCTGGCGGTCGGACTGGGAGCGGCGGATGTGCAGGCACAGCAGCAGCAACGGCAGGAACGGCAGGAGGACAATCCGTTCCAGCCGCTCGGGATCCGCGCCGGCGCCTTTCTGGTGCATCCGCAACTGGCGGTCTCGGGAACCTATGACGACAACATCTTCGCCGACGACGAGAACGAGGAGGACGATTTCTTCCTCGACGTCCAGCCGAGCGTCACGGCCGAATCGCAGTGGTCGCGTCACGAGCTCAACGTCACCGCCGGCGCCGATACGTCGTTCTATGTCGACAACACCGACAACAATTATTTCGACTACGGCATCGACGCGGAGGGCCGGCTCGACGTGCTGCGCGGCAGCCGGCTGAACGCCCGCCTCTCGCTCGGACGCGATCACGAATTGCGCACCAGCCAGGACGACGCCGGCCAGGACGAGATCACCCAGATCTACCGGGGCGTCGCCGACCTCAACTACCGGCACAATTTCAACCGTGTCTTCGTGCAGCCGGGCGTCATCTTCCGCCGCAACGACTTCACCGACACCGACGACATCAACAATGACGACCGTGACAATCTGCGCAGCATCTACCGTCTGCGCGCCGGCTACGCGGTCTCACCAAGGTTCAACGTGTTCGGTCAGGGCGACTATGTGGTGGTCGACTATGACGAGACCCCGAACGACCAGGGCATCGACCGCAATTCCGACGGTTATGCGATCGGCGGCGGTGTCGAAGTCGAGCTCACCAACATCCTCGTCGGGGAGGTCGGTATCGGCTATCGCGAGCAGAGCTACGACGACGATGCATTGAGCGACTTCAGCGGCATCGGCGCCAACGCCGCACTGACCTGGTATCTCACCCGGCTGACCACCATCGTCGCATCCGTCGACGCCGACGTGGAAGAGACGACGGTCTCCTTCGAGGGCGAGCCGGCTTCCAGCGTCTACGCCATCAATGCCGGGGTCGAGGCGACGCACGAATTGCGCCGCAACATCCTCCTGAGCGGCAATCTGAACTATCTGCGCGACGATTTCGAGGGAACGAGCCGCGTCGACGACACCTTCGTCGCCGGTGCCGGCCTGCGCTACCTGCTCAACCGCAACCTCGGCGTCGACGCCACTTACGGTTTCGCCACCCGCTCCTCCGATGCCGACAACGGCGACTTCACCCGCAACATCTTCCGTATCGGTGTGGTCGCCCGGCTCTAGCACCCGGTCCCTTCTCCTCGAGCCACACGAGCCGGACCCGGCGCACGATATTGCGCCGGGTCGGCTTCGTGCATAAGATCACGCCCCGTTCCGATCGCCGGTGATCGTCACGCGTACGACTTCGAAAGGCATTGAATTGGTTGGAGAACTCTCGATGGATCGGCCCATGGGACCGCGCCGCTCGATCTCGCGTCATGCCCGGCTTGTACTGCTCGGCCTGTTGCTGGCCCTCGGACTGAGCGCGTGCGGCGGTGGTGGCGGCTCCGACCTGCCCTTGCCGACCGCGGCCTCGACCGGCGACGCGCCGGTTCAACTCGACACGCCGGAATATACGCTGGCGGCCGGCGATCGCCTGCGGATCAACGTCTTCCGGCACGAGGATCTGTCCGGCGAGTTCGAGGTCGACGGCAACGGCAACTTCGCCATGCCGCTGATCGGCGAGGTCCAGGCCTTCGGGCTGAGCTCGCGGGCGCTCGAGAAGCGCATCGAAGACCAGCTCAAGCAGGGCTATCTGGTCGACCCGCAGGTGAGCATCGAAGTGCTGACCTATCGGCCGTTCTACATCATCGGCGAGGTCAACAATCCGGGCTCGTACGAATATTCCAACGGCATGACCGTACTCAACGCGGTCGCCGTCGCCGGCGGCTTCACCTATCGGGCGGATCAGAGCGATATCGTCCTGCAACGCGGCGGCGCCAACGCTCCCAAGGTCGTCGTCACGGCGACCACGCGTATGCTGCCCGGCGACGTCGTCACCGTCGGCGAGCGCTTCTTCTAACCACCGGCACGATGCCCGAGACGGCGCCGTCCCGAGCCGCCGGCGGGAGCGCGCCGCGCGTCGTTCCGGTTCGGCGGGAGCGGTGATGACCACGCAGGCAACGGGCAGAGGGACGGCGGGCCGATGGGCGGCCTGGCTGGAGGCGGCGTCGGTCTATCTCGACCGCCGCGTGATCGCCATCCTCTTTCTCGGCTTCTCCAGCGGCCTGCCGATCATGCTGGTCGCCACCACCCTTTCGACGTGGCTCGCCGAAGAGGGAGTGAGCAAATCGACCATCGGCCTCTTCGGCTTCGTCTTCGTGCCCTACACGATCAAGTTCATCTGGGCACCGCTGATCGACCGGATGCCGCTGCCGCCGTTCACCACGCTCCTCGGTCGCCGTCGCGGCTGGATGCTGTTCACCCAGCTCTGCCTCGTCGGCGCGATCTGGGGTCTGGGCCGGACGGAGCCCGGCGTCGATCTCTGGTGGACCGCCGCCATGGCGGTGACCGTGGCCTTCTTCTCCGCCAGCCAGGACGTGGTGATCGACGCCTTTCGCATCGACAGCCTGCCGAAAGAGGAACTGGGCGCCGGTGCCGCCAACGTCGTGCTCGGCTACCGCCTGGCGATGTGGGTCGCCACGGCCGGCGCCCTGCTTGCCGCCGAATGGTACGGCTGGTCGGCCGCCTATGCCGCCATGGCGCTGCTGATGCTGGTGGGTATCGGCACCACGCTGGCGGTCCGCGAGCCCGAACCGGGCCGCGGCGCCTCGATCGCGGCCGCCGCACCGTCGAGCGACGAGCCGAACGTGGAACGGGTCGCCCCGGACGGCCTCGCGCGAACGCTGCCGGCGGCCGAGATCGAGCGCAAGCGCGGTGTCGGCGGCAGCCTGCTTCTGGTGGTTCTCTGGCTGATCGCGCTGGAGCCGCTGTCGCTGCTCTTCGGCATCCTCTCTCCCTATCACGGCGATTGGGCCATAGCGGGCGTCCTGGCACTGATCGGCGCCGTGGCGCTCACCGGTTTCGGTGCCTGGATCGGTCTGCTGCTGCATCGCCGCGATCCGTCGGCACCCGCTCTGGCGAAGACGCTGGCGCTCGCGAGCCTGCTCTGGCTTCTGGTCGAGCTCGCCCTCTACGGCATTCCGGCCCAGGCCGGCTATCTGGGCGAGATCTACGCCTTCGGGCTGATGACGCTGCTCTGGGCGGTGGTCGCCGCCGTAACCGGACTCTTGGGCTACGGTTGGGCGTTCGCCGACGTGGTGACGCCGGGCAGCGTTTTTCTGGTCGGGCTCTGGATCAAGCTCCTGGCCCTCGTCTTTCTCTATGGCTTCTTTTATTTCTCCGGTCGGGCCATCGCCAATTTCGGCCTCGTTCCTCCCGAGCGGGAGGTGCGCGCTCATTTGTGGATGCGGCGGGCGGTGGTCGAGCCCTTCTACGACTTCTTCGCCCGCAACGGCGTGCGGATCGCCATCGCCATTTTGCTGCTGATCTCGGTCTTCAAGGCCAGCGACGCGGTGCTGACGCTGATGGCCAACCCCTTCTATATCGACGTCGGCTTCTCCAAGGGCCAGATCGCCATCGTCTCGAAGACGTTCGGCCTCTGGATGACGCTGCTGGGCGGGGTGATCGGCGGCATCGTGCTCTACCGTCTCGGGATGATGCGCTCGATGGTCATCGCCGTTCTGGTGATGGCGGGCTCCAATCTGATGTTCGCCGTGGTCGCCGTGGCCGGTTCCGACGGACTGGCGCTGACCCAGACGGCACTCGATGCCGGACGCGACCTGACCGCCGCCGAGACGGCCGCCCGCGATGCCGTGGGTGCGCGCATCCTGCCGCTCTTCACTGCCCTCATCATGATCGAGAACATGTCGGGCGGGCTCGGCACCACCGTGTTCGTCGCCTATCTCTCCTCCTTGTGCAATGCGCACTATTCCGCCGTGCAATACGCCCTGTTGACTTCGTTCATGCAGATGTTCGCTAAATTCGTCGTCGTACCCTCCTCCGGTTTCTACGCCGAAGCGATGGGCTGGGTCGGCTTCTTCGTCACCTCCACCTTTTTCGCGCTGCCGTCTCTCCTGCTGCTCTGGTGGCTGTCGCGTCAGGGCGTCGCCGCGCGCGATCCGGCACTGGCCACGGCACCGACGGGCTCCCCGCCATGACCCTGCCCGGCCGCATCTTCCTGCACAGCCCCGGCCCGACCAACATTCCCGACCGCGTGCTCCGTGCGATGCACCGCCCGTGCGAGGATTTCGCCGCACCGGCCTTCCAGGATCTCGCCCGATCCTGCCTGAGCGATCTGAGCCGCGTCTTCAGGACCGAAGGCGAGAGTTTCGCCTTCTCGACCAACGGTCACGGCACCTGGGAAATTCCGCTGGTCAACCTCGTCGAGCCCGGTTCGGCGGTGCTGGTGCCGCTCGCCGGAAGATTCTCCGGCGCCTGGGCGGAAATGGCCGAGAAGCTCGGCCTCGAGGTGATCACCACCCCGCCCGATCTCGGCCGCGCCGTCGATCCGCAGGCGGTGGAGGATGCGTTGCGCGCCGACAAGGCCGGGCGCATCGCCGCCGTGCTCACGGTGCACACCGAGACCGCCTCGAGTGCCCGGACCGACCTCGAAGCGGTGCGGGCCGCGATCGACGCCGTCGGCCACCCGGCCCTCTACGTCGTCGACGCCATCGCCTCGCTCGCCGTCGAGCGTTTCGAGATGGACGCCTGGAAGATCGACTGCGCGCTCACCGCCTCACAAAAAGGCCTGATGCTGCCGCCGGGCATGGGGTTCGCGGCACTCGGCGAGCGGGCGATGCAGGTAGCCGAACGGTGCAGCCATCCGAGGCGCTACTGGGACATCCAGTTCCGCCGGGGCGATGCCGGCTATCAGTGGTTCCACGGCACCCCGCCCCTGCAGCATGTCTGGGGCCTGCGCGAGGCGCTCGACATGATCTTCGAGCAGGGCCTGGACGCGGTGATCGCCCGCCACGCCCGCCTCGCCGAAGCAACCCGCGCCGCGGTCGCGCACTGGTCGCAAGCCGGAACGCTCGACTTCCAAACGGTGCGACCGGAGGAGCGCTCCAACGCCGTCACCGCCATCCGCACCACTGACGGTACCGATCCCGAGACCATGCGCAAGCGCGCGCGTGAACGCTACAACGTGGTTCTGGGCGGCGGTCTCGGCGAGCTGCAGGGTCGGGTGTTTCGCATCGGCCATCTGGGCGACCTCAACGAGCCGATGCTGCTCGGCGCGCTGGCGACGGTCGAGCTCGCCATGCGCGACACCGCCCTCGCCTGCACCGAAGGAGGTGTGGTCGCCGCCGTTCGGGCGCTGTCGACGCGCTGATTCCTCGCACGACGACTCGCTGTTCCGTCCGGCCAGAGATCCGACCCCGCCGCGAGCGTCGAGCGGTCGGGAACCGCCATGAGGGACGCCGCTTGAATGAGCTCGAAGCGGGCGCGGGCCCGCATCACGACCCTTGAATGCGTGGGAGCAGACGATGAGCAGGACATTGGCACGAAGCCTCGCAGGTGCGGCGATGATGCTGGCCCTGGCGGCCGGACCGGCGTCGGCGCAGCTCGGTGGCAGCGGTGGAGCGACCGGCGGCGGTGGAACCGCTGGCGGAAGCATGAGCGGCGGTGCGGCCGGCGGCGGCGGCACGAGCGGCGAAGCCGTCGGCAGCAGCGGCAGTGTCGGCGTCGGGCCGAGCGAGGTGCGTGGCGTCGGTGTGGGCGCGCGCGACGGCGGCAATGTCGGCGTCGGCAGCGATCTGGGCGACATCGATCTCGACCGCAGCGGCGGCATCGACGCGCAGGAGTTCGGCACGGGCATGCGCAGCCGCGGCGTGTTCGACCGGTTCGATCGCGATTCTGACGGACTGCTGTCGCGCGACGAAATCGGCACCCGTCTGGGCGACACACCGGACTATTTCGATTCGGCGGACAGCGACACCGACGGCCTGCTGTCGCAGGACGAATTCGATGCCGACCAGTTCCGGCGCTACGATTCCAACGCCGACAGCATCATCGACAGCGACGAGATCGACGTGCTCGGCAGCGATCTCGGCGCCGGCGGCGTCTTGAGCGACGAGTGAAATTTACCGGACGGGCAGGCGGAACCGCACACCGGGACGTGTGTTGATCGTCGGGTGCGGGAACGATCCGCCGCATGCCCCGAACGGAACTCTATGGGAGACCATGATGAAGACCCTTCTCACCACGACCATGCTGAGCGCTCTTCTGGTGGCACCCGCCCTCGCTCAGGACAGCTACATGAGCTGCGCCGATTACATGGGCATGGACCAAGATGCGCAGATGAAGGCGGCGGCGGATTCCAAGGTGTTGTTCGGCTCCAAGGCGATGATGGATCTGCGGGTGGCGGAGAACCGCGGGGACGACGAGAACGTCTTCGACGAATCCGACCCGGAGACGTTGAAGGAGGCCTGCGAGGCCCATCCGGACATGAACGTCGAAGAGGCCATGCGCGAGGTGCACGGCGGCTGAGCGAACCGCGCGACGGCTCTCCCCCCGGGGGAGCCGGCTCGTATCTCAGAGCACGCCAGCCGAGAGAAAGCCGTCGGGAGTGTTTCCGGCGGCTTTTTCGTCGCATCGAAGCCGGCTAGGTTCGTATCTCGCGTGTCCAGACACGGTTCGAGACAAGGGAGGCGAACGATGCCCAAAAAAGCGCTGCGCGTCGCAATGATCGGATGCGGCTTCATGGGAAAGGCCCATTCGAACGCCTATCGTCAGGTGGGCCGGTTCTTCGACGTGCCGTTCGACGTCCAGCTCAAGGGCCTGGCGGCCCGGGACACGACCAAGGCCGGGGCCTTCGCAAAGAACTGGGGCTATGAGACCGTCGAGAGCGACTGGCGGCGGCTGATCGAGCGGGACGATATCGACCTCGTGGACATCTGCGCGCCCAACCGGCTGCACGCCGAGATCGCGATCGCGGCGGCCGAAGCCGGCAAGTGGGTCGCGGCGGAGAAGCCGCTGGCCATGGACGTGGCCGAGGCCGAACGCATGACGGCCGCCGTCGAGAAGGCGTCGGTGCCGAACATGGTCTGGTACAATTATCGCCGCCTGCCGTCGGTGACGCTGGCGCATCAGCTGGTCGAAGAAGGGCGGATCGGCCGTCCGTTCCATTATCGCGCCCAATTCCTGCAGGACTGGACCATGTCGGCCGATGTCCCGCAGGGCGGAGCGGCACTCTGGCGGCTCGACGCTTCGGTAGCGGGTTCGGGCGTGACCGGTGACCTGCTGGCCCACAATATCGACACGGCCATGTGGCTCAACGGTCCGATCACCCGGGTCATGGCCGAGACCGAAACCTTCATCAAGGAGCGCATCCATCAATCGACGGGCAAGCCCCAACCGGTGACCATCGACGACGCCTGCATGTTCATGGCGCGCTTCGCCAACGGCTCGATGGGCCTGTTCGAGAGCACGCGCTACGCCCGCGGCCACAAGGCGCTCAAGACCTTCGAGATGAACGGCATGGACGGTTCGATCGCCTTCGACCTGCACCAGCCGGAATATCTCGACTTCTTCGAATATGCCAACAAGCAGACCGGCAAGAAGGTCGAGGATCATCTGGGTGGCTGGCGGCGCATCCACGTCACCAACTTCGAGCATCCCTATATGGACCACTGGTGGGTGCCGGGCCTGATCATCG
>JAGREO010000044.1 GCA_020446525.1 Geminicoccaceae bacterium
CGCGCGCAGGCGGATGGGAGTGCTTCGGGCGGGGCGGTGTGATGGTGGGTCATGGGGAGGATTATAGACGTATGATCCGACCATGTCAATGCCTTTTATCCTATGGAGCTTCGCTCCGCTTCACCGGCCGTTCGGGCATGGTTCGTGCTCGTCGTTCAGGACGCGACGACGGGTGATGCGTGGGCGGTGCCGATTGCGTGTCGTGTGCGTGGCATCCGCCGATGGTCGCGAGCGCTCCTTGCCGCCTTCGCCGACGCCGGAGGGTTGCGCCCTCCGGACCACCCGCGTTTCTCTTGCTTTTTTCAGTTGGCGCTGGGACGGCCGAAGGCCGGGTGCGAGCCATCTCGGGCATGATGGGGCACGTGCCGTGGATGGAACACGTGTCCGGGGATCCGGATGCGCTCTTGGTGCCGTTCGATGGGGAACGGCTCCGGCGCACGACGCAGCGCGGGCGGCGGTCAGCGGCCGGTGGGGACTACTTTGCCGCTTGCTTCCTGGCGTTGCAGGGAGCGCTGGGCGGCTTCGGCTTCCTCGCGTTCGCGGCGGAAGCGTTCTTCCTGTTCCTGCAGGCGGAAGCGGCGTTTGAGCTGGCGGTATTCGGTGCGCATCGGCGAGAGCGACAGCCAGAGCGAGAGGCCGCCGATCGTGACGCCGAGGGCCACGCCGATCAGCAGCACGCCATAGACCGGCAGGTCGAGCGGCGGCCAGGGCAGCGGGAAGAAGCTGATCGGCACGTGCATCCGGTTGACGACGCAAAAGGCGACGATGAGCACCGTGGCGACGAGGATCAGCGCGAACCGCGCCAGTCTCGCGATCATCCCCGCTTCGGCATCAGGAGTTCTCGTTGAGACGCTGCCGCAATTCCTTGCCCGTCTTGAAGTAGGGCACCGCCTTGTCCGGCACCTCGACCTCGGTGCCGGTGCGGGGGTTGCGGCCGACACGGCTCTTGCGGTCGCGCACGGAAAAGGCGCCGAAGCCGCGCAGTTCCACCCGATCGGCGCGGGCGAGGGCGGCGCTCATCTCCTCGAAGACGGTGGCGACGATGCGCTCCACGTCGCGCAGATAGAGATGCGGATTGGCCTCGGCCAGCCGCTTGATCAGATCCGATTTCGTCATGCGACGCAGCGCTTTCGAGAGCAATAGACGGGTGCGGAGCCCTGATCCGGAGCGTGCCAGACCGCCATCGGAGCGTCAAGCGCCCGTCCGGGCCCGACCCGCGCGGCACGAGGGCCGGTCCGGTTGCGACGCGAGGGCGAGGGCGAAGTGCCGTTCGGGCTCAGAGCCATTCGACGAGGAACGGGATGAGCGGACGGTCGGCCTCGGGCATCGGCAGGGCGAAGAGATGCACCGGATGCAGCCAGCGCAAAGCCTGGTTCTCGCGCGAGCGGACCTCGTTCCTCCATTTGCGGCAGACATAGAGCGGCATCAGGAGATGGAAACCGTCATAGCGGTGGGATGCGAAGGTGAGCGGCGCGAGGCAGCTCTCGTCGGTGGCGATGCCCAGCTCTTCCCCGAGCTCGCGGATCAGGCAGCGCTCCGGCGTTTCCGCTTCCTGGAGCTTGCCGCCCGGAAATTCCCAGAGGCCCGCCATCGGCTTGCCGGCCGGCCGCCGGGCCACCAGCACGCGGCCGTCGGAATCGACCAGCGCGCAGGCTGCGACGATGATCACGGGCGCGAAGAGCGAAGGGCCGGCTGTCATCTACGCCACGGCTCGCCGGCCGGGGGCGGCCGGGTTCCGCCGGTCCGTCACGAGCGGTAGTCGGCGTTGATGTCGATATAGCCGTGCGTCAGATCGCAGGTCCAGACGGTGGCATCGCCGGACCCGCGCCCGACCCGGACGTCGATGGAGATCTCGGAGCCGCGCAGATGGGCGGCGACCGGCTCTTCGTCGAGATCGGGAACGGCGCCGCCGTCACGGGCGACGGTGTGGCCGCCGAAGGAGATCGCCAGCGCATCGTTCTCGATCGGCTCACGGGCCTTGCCGATCGCCATGATGATGCGGCCCCAATTGGCATCCTCTCCGGCGATCGCGGTCTTGACCAGGGGCGAGTTGCCGATCGCCAGGCCGATGCGTCGTGCCGACCCGTCATCCACGGCACCGGAGACGCGAATGGTCACGAGCTTGCTCGCGCCTTCCCCGTCCCGGACGACCATGAGCGCCAGTTCGGTCATCACATCGTCGAGCGCCGCGCGGAAGGCGTCGAGGCGGGAATCGGCGGGATCGTCGATGGCCGGGTGCGCGGCCCTGCCCGTGGCGAAGAGCAGGACGCTGTCGGAGGTGGAGGTGTCGCCGTCGACCGTGATCGCGTTGAAGGAGCGATCGGCGCCGGAGGCCACCAGCGACTGGACGACCGGTGCCGCGAGGTTCGCGTCGGTGACCAGAAAGGCCAGCATCGTCGCCATGTCCGGCGCGACCATGCCCGAGCCCTTGGCGATGCCGGCGATCGTCACCTCCCGCCCGTCGATGGTGGCCTTCGCCACCGCCCATTTGGCGAAGGTGTCGGTGGTCATGATCGCCGACGCGGCCTCGCTCAATCCCTCGCTCGCCAGGCCCGCGACGAGGTCCGGCACCCGCGCGCATATCTCGTCGACCGGCAGACGCTGGCCGATGACGCCCGTCGAGGCGACGAACACGCTCTCGGGCGCACAGCCCAGAGCACCGGCGACCGCACGGGCCTCCTTCGCCACCGCCTCGTCGCCTTCGCGGCCGCGAAAGACGTTGGCGTTGCCGGCGTTGACGATGACGGCACGCGCCGACCCGCCGGTCAGGATGCGCCGGCACCAGAGCACCGGATGGCCGGCCGTGGTCGATCGGGTGAAGACGCCGCCCACGGTGGTGCCGTCGTCGAAGGCGATCAGCAGGAGATCGGGGCGCCCGCGATAGCGCAGCCCGGCTTCGAGCACGGCGTAGCGCACGCCGGCGACGGGCACGGGCTGCGGCATGGTCGAGGGAGCCAAAGGAGATCGCTGCATGGCGCGCGTTCCTGTTCGAGGGGTGCCGGTGCCGGGATCCCGGGACGCATCGGCCGGCCCGTCTCCCGGCCATGCGCAGTGTCGCGGCGGCTGTCAAGCATCGGCCCGCTTGTTCGGCGTCGCCGCGCCGGTTCCCGTCGGTCAGGGGCCGAAGCGGATGTCGGCCACCGCGGCGCGCAAGGTGGCACCGGTATCGTCGCCATCGGCGCTGATCGCCAGCTGATAGGGGCCGGTCTTCGCGGTGATCGGCTCGCCGAAGGCCTGCCGGAAGTCCGCCTCGAGGTCGACATGCTCGTCGTACCACGTGCCGAGCTCGGCCTCGGGGCCCCGAAGGATGCGGTACTTGCCGACACCTTCGAGCCAGGGATTGTCGAACCAGACACCCGTCGTGTCGCCGCGGCCGGCCCAGACGTACATCAGCACACGCCCGGGCAGCTCCTGGTCGACGAAGGGTGCGACGAGGGCGCGTTTGGCCCGCTCGACGAAGCCGGCGCCCGAGGGATCGAAGGCGAAGCTGACATAGAGTGCGAGGGCGCGATCGTCCCCGCCCTTGCGCGTCAGATCGCTCTCGGGCGGAGCGACGTCCACGCGCCAGCGCCAGTGCAGATCGAGATCGTTGAGATCACCCGGGAGGGCCCGCCAGAGCACGGATACGCTGCCCTGTCCGCCGATCTCGACGGCGTCGCCTTCGCCGATGGCGAAGCGGTTGGGCGTCTTGCCGTCGAAGGTGAGCTCCCTCCAGCCGAGCCGCTGCAGGCCGGCATCCACCTCGGCCGCGGCCGGGGCGACCAGGGCCAGCAACAGCAGGATCGGACAGGTTCGGCTTCGCACGTCACTCCCTCCTTCGCAACCGGGCTCTTCGAGGAAGCTCTAGCACCTCGTGCCGGTGCCCGGTTGCGGGATGCCTCGCGGACGCGTTCACGTCTGCGACAGGTCGCGCCCGGTGTTCGGACGGTGTGAACTGGTCAATGCGCCGGTTCGCTGGTACTCGACCTCGTCACGTGCGGCGGCGGGCGGATCGGGAGAGCCGGCTCGTGCGCGGAACATGCAGGAAGGTGTGGGGAAACGGATGCCGGCGACGAAGTACGGGTCTTTGCGAAAAGAGATCATCGAGACGTGTCTGAAGATGAACGCCCTGGGCATCAACCAGGGCAAGTCCGGCAATGTCAGCGCCCGGGTCGAGGAAGGCATCCTCATCACCCCGTCCGGCGTGGCCTATGAGCGGATGCAGCCGGCCGACATCGCGCTTCTGCACCGGGACGGGAGCTACGAGGGGCCGCGTCTTCCCTCGACCGAGTGGCGGTTCCATTTCGACACCATGCGGGCGCGTGAGGATTGCGGTGCGATCGTGCACACCCATGCCGCCGCCTGCATGACCCTGGCCTGTCTGCACATGGACATTCCGTCGTTCCACTACATGGTGGCGGTGGCCGGCGGCTACGACATCCGCTGCGCCGGCTATGCCCGCTTCGGCACCCAGGAACTGTCGGACAACGTGCTGGCGGCCCTGGAAGGCCGTACCGCCTGTCTGATGGCCAATCACGGCATGCTCGCGCTCGGCGCCGACCTCGACAAGGCGCTCGGTCTGGCGGTGGAGGTGGAGCATCTGGCGAACGTCTACTGGCGCTGCCTGCAGGTCACCCGGCCGGCGATGCTGACGAGACAGCAGATGGACGAGGTGCTCGCCCGGATCGGCAGCTACGGCAAGCAGCCCGAAGACCTCGCACCGGGCGAGGCGCTCGCCTTCGAGCCGCCACCGCGGCGCGGCTGAGGGACCGGCAGTCGGAGGCGGTCGGGTTCGCCTTCATTTGGTGCCCTGATTGCGCAGCATCGCGGCGATGCCGGCGCCCAGAGCCAGCAGCAGGGCGCTGGCGATTCCGGTGGCTATGGCCGAGATGAAACGGCCCTTGGCCGCCTCCCAGCCCCGCGCCAGCTTGACCGCCATGCGCACACCTTCCTCGTCGTGCAGACCCAGGCGCTTGCAGAGGTGGTCCATCGCCTTGGGCACCGCTTCCTCGGCGGCCACACGGGCCGCCTCCTCGACGTCGCAGCAGACCCGGCCGCGGCCGATCTGCTTGTCGAGACTGGCGCACGCCTGTTCGAGCAGCGCCGCCAGCCGGTCGTAATTCTCGTCCTTGCCCTGCCTGCGGCTGGCACCGATCATGTCCAACTGGCAGCGCAGCGCCTGGGTCAGCAGACCGGCGGAGACGATGATGGGCACGGTCGGCGCCACCTCGAGCAGGGCATCGAGGGTGTCGGTTCCCTGCGCGTCGGCGAGCGTCAGATCGGTCACGATGACGTCGGGCAGCCGCTGGCCGTTCTCGAGGATCGACAAGCCGTCTTCCAGGGATGTCGCGACCTCGAGGTCGTATTGACTGCCGAATTCGCGCAGCACACGCATCGCATCGACAGGATCATCTTCTAACAGGAGCACACGCACGCTGAAGCCTCCGGTATGGGCGTCGCCGATCGGAAGCTGAATGATAACCTAGAGATACGCAGAAGTAAAGCATTTATTCTTATATCTGGTCGAGAGCGCCCCGGTCGAGGACCGCATAGCCG
Organism: Geminicoccaceae bacterium; assembly: GCA_020446525.1. Taxonomy (GTDB): domain Bacteria; phylum Pseudomonadota; class Alphaproteobacteria; order Geminicoccales; family Geminicoccaceae; genus JAGREO01. The sequence goes on from JAGREO010000044.1 coordinate 5,536, forward strand.
GCGGTGCGCAGGGCATCCGCGATTTCCCGCGCGTGGCGCTCGTGGCGGGTCTCGAGCGTGAAATCGACCACGACCTCGCGCACCGACCGCCCCGAGAACGCGCGCTGGTGCGCGACATCGACGACGTTGCCGCCGGCATCGGCGATCACCCGGGCCACGTCGGCGAGGCTTCCGGGGCTGTCGGGAACCACCACGGCATAGCGTATCAACCGCCCGCTTCGCGCCAGGCCCCGCACGATGACGGCGCTCAAGAGGCGGCTGTCGATGTTGCCGCCGCAGAGCACGATCCCGACCTTGCGGCCGGCGAAGCGGCGAAGGTCGGCCAGAACGGCGGCGAGACCGGCGGCACCCGCACCTTCGACGACGGTCTTCTCGATCTCCAGCAGGACGAGGATCGCCCGCTCGAGCGCCGCCTCGCTGACCAGCACGATGTCGTCGACATGCTCTCTTATGATCGCCAGCGTCAGTGTGCCCGGTTGCTTGACGGCGATGCCGTCCGCCACGGTGCGGCCGCCGGCGACGACGGGCTCGCCGGCGAGTGTCTGGCGGACGGCGGGATAGAGCTCGGCCTCCACACCGACGACCTCGATGGCCGGACGCCGGGCACGGGCGGCGATCGTCATGCCGCTGATCAGCCCGCCGCCGCCGACGGGCACGATCAGCACGTCGAGATCGGGCGCGTCCTCCAGCATCTCGAGCGCCACCGTTCCCTGCCCCGCGACGATCGCCGGATCGTCGTAGGGGTGCACGAAGAGGCGGTTCTCCTCGCGCGCGATCGCCCGTGCGTGGGCCGCCGCGTCGTCGACCGTCTCACCGAAGAGCACGACCCTGGCGCCGAGCCGCTCGGTATTGTCGATCTTCACGAAGGGCGTGGCCTTCGGCATGACGATGGTGACGTCGATGCCGAGCTTGCGGCCGTGATAGGCGACGCCCTGGGCGTGGTTGCCCGCCGACATGGCGATCACGCCCTGCCGGCGTTCGGCTTCGCTCATGGAGGCGAGCTTGACGCACGCACCGCGCTCCTTGAACGACGCGGTGTATTGCAGGTTCTCGAACTTGAGATGGATGTCGGCGCCGGTGATCTCGGACAGGGTCCGTGAACGAAGCATCGGCGTGCGCCGGATTTCGCCCTGCAGCAGCCGTGCCGCGGCTTCGATGTCGCCGATGCCGGGCGCCTTCACGGGAAGAGCGGCGTCTGCGACAGGCCCATGCGCTCGTCGAGGCCGGTCATGATGTTGAGGTTCTGCAGCGCCTGGCCCGAGGCACCCTTGAGCAGATTGTCGGTCACGCTCAGGAGGATGATCTCGTTCGGCACACGGCTCGGGTGAACGGCGATCAGACAGAGATTGGATCCGCGGACGTGGCGGGTGGCCGGGGTCGAGCGCAGCGGCAGGACCCGGACGAAGGGTTCGTCCGCATAGGCCTGCTGCAACGCCCGCTGCGCATCCATGGCGGAAGCACCGTCGGCGAGGCGGGCATAGATGGTCGCCAGGATCCCGCGGTTCATCGGCACGAGATGGGGCGTGAAGGTGACCATCACCGGCCGGCCGGCGAAGTCGGCCAGGCACTGCTCGATCTCGGGGCCGTGCCGGTGCGTCGCGACGCCGTAGGCGTGGATGCCCTCCGACACCTCGGCGTGCAGGCTGCCCTCGCGCGCCGCACGGCCGGCACCGGTGACGCCCGACTTGGCGTCGATGACGATGCCGCGCGTGTCGATGATCTCGTGCGCCAGCAGCGGCACCAGCGGAAGCTCGGCGGTCGTCGTGTAGCAGCCGGGATTGGCCACCAGCCAGCTTCGTGCGACGGCGGAGCGGTAATGCTCGCTCAAGCCGTAGACGGCATCCTTCTGCACTTCGAGCGCCTTGTGCGGGCCGCCATAGACCCGGGCGTAGAGATCGGAATCACGCAGACGGAAATCGGCGGAGAGGTCGACGACTTTGGGACCGCGCGGCAGGGCGGCGATGGTCTCCTGGGTGAGGCCGTGCGGCAGGCAGCAGAGAACGGCGTCGACGGCGGCCGGATCGACATCCTCGAAGCGGCGCAGCGCCGGCAGGTTCAGGTGCGCCAGGTGCGGGAAGAGTGCGCCGATCGGCTGGCCGGCATTGCGGTCGGCCGTCATCCAGGCGATCGAGGCCTCGGAATGATCCTGCAGCAGCCGCACCAGCTCGGCGCCGGTATAGCCGCTCGCACCCAGAATACCGATGCGCAAATTCTTGCCGCCCATGGTGCCACCCTCGAACCTTGCGCCCGCGCGCGGGCGCTGCCATCAAGCCGACGGTCATTCAGCACATCGGAAGGCGCGATGAAAGTCTTGGTCGTGGGGTCGGGCGGGCGCGAGCACGCACTCTGCGCGTCGCTCCGCCGTTCACCGCTGCTCACCACGCTCTTTTGCGCACCGGGAAGCGGCGGCATCGCCGGCGTCGCGCAATGCGTCGCCATCGGTGTCGACGATCTCGAAGGCATGTGCCGTTTCGCCACGGCAGAGGAGATCGACCTCGTCGTCGTCGGCCCCGAGAGGCCGCTGGTGGAGGGTCTGGTCGACCGCCTCGAGGCGGCGGGCGTGCGCGCCTTCGGCCCGCGTGCCGCCGCCGCCCGCCTCGAGGGCTCCAAGGCCTTCATGAAGTCCTTCGCCCGACGCCACGGCATCCCGACGGCGGCCTGCCGGGTGTTCGATGCCGCACGACGGCACGAGGCCGAAGCCCATGTGCGGAACCACCCACTGCCCGTGGTGGTGAAGGCGGACGGTCTCGCCGCGGGCAAGGGCGTGGTCGTGGCGGAGGATACCGCATCGGCGCTGGCGGCGCTCGATGCCGCGTTCGAGGGGCGTCTGGGCGACGCCGGTGCCTGCGTCGTCGTGGAGGAGTTCCTCGAGGGTGAGGAAGCGAGCCTGTTCGCCCTTTGCGACGGCATCCACGCGATCGGGATCGGCACCGCGCAGGATCACAAGCGCGCCTTCGACGGCGATCGCGGCCCCAACACCGGCGGCATGGGGGCCTATTCGCCGGCACCGATCCTGGGCGGCGCCATGACGGAGCGGGTCATGCGGGAGATCGTCCGTCCGACGCTGGCCGGCATGGCCGCCGAAGGCACGCCCTTCAGCGGATTTCTCTATGCCGGATTGATGATCGGCGCGGACGGCCCGAGACTCGTGGAGTTCAACGTCCGCTTCGGCGATCCGGAATGCCAGACCGTGCTGCCGCGCCTGAAGTCGGATCTCCTCGGGCTGCTCACCGCGGCCACCCGCGGGGTGCTCGACACGCAGGAGGTCGCCTTCGCGGACGACCATGCGCTCACCGTCGTCGCGGCCACGCGGGGCTATCCGGGCGCTTACGAGAAAGGCTCGGTCGTGGGCGGTCTGCCGGACGTCCTCGACGATCCGGACGTGATGATCTTTCACGCCGGCACCCGTCGCGACGGCGACCTCTGGCGGGCCGAGGGCGGGCGGGTCTTCGCCGTCACCGGTCTCGGCGGCTCCCTCGCGGTCGCACGGGCGAAAGCCTATGCCGCGCTGGCTCGGATATGCTGGCCCGAAGGCTATTACCGCAGCGACATCGGCTGGCGCGCCCTCCGGCGAACCTGAACGCCGCATCGCCCTTGTGGCCCCGTCGATGCAGCCTTAAACGCAGTGTTCGACCTTCTTAGGAATCCATGGGAATCTCTCGATGAGAAGCACGATCGCGCACCCCACCCCGATCGATCGTCTCTGGCCGACCGACGGCGCCGGGGCGAAGGCCCTGCGCCTCGTCGCGGTCGTGCTGGCAGGCAGTGCACTGCTGACGCTCGCCGCCAAGATTCAGGTGCCCTTCTATCCGGTACCGATGACGATGGTCACCGCCGTCGTCTTCCTGCTCGGACTGGCGCTCGGCCCCGCCATGGCCGTCGCCACCGTCGCGACCTACCTGCTCGAGGGTGCGCTCGGCCTGCCGGTCTTCTCCGGCACACCCGAACGCGGCATCGGCCTCGCCTACATGGCGGGTCCGACCGGCGGCTATCTCCTGGGCTTTCTCTTCGCCGCGGCGATCTGCGGTCTCGCCGCCCGCCGCGGATTGCGGCGCCTCGCTCTGGCATCGGCGATCCTGCTCGCGACCCTGGCGATCTATCTGCCGGGCGCCCTCTGGCTCTCGGCGTTCGTCGGCGCAAAGAGCGCATGGGCGGTCGGCATCGCGCCGTTCCTGCTCGGCGACGCGCTCAAGCTCGCCGTCGTGGTGCTGCTGGCGGAAGCGGGGCTCTCACGGCTCACCGCCGGCGGTCGATGACCGGGGCCCGTAGCGAGATCGAGCGGGCTGCGGAACTTCTGCTGAAGGGCGGTCTCGTCGCCTTCCCGACGGAGACGGTCTACGGGCTGGGCGCTCTGGCCTGCAACGACAAGGCGATCGGCCGGGTCTACGTCGCCAAGGGCAGACCGGGGCACAACCCGCTGATCGCGCACGTCGCGTCGCGGGCGGATGCGGCCGTCTTCGCCGATCTGGACCAACGGGCGACGGCACTCGCCGAGCGGTTCTGGCCGGGCCCGCTCACGCTCGTCCTGCCGCTCAAGGTGCCGGCCGCCGTTTCGCCGGTGATGACCGCGGGCCTCGCCACCGTGGCCGTACGCGTTCCAGCACACCCCATGGCGCGAGCGCTGCTCGAGGCGGTGGAACTGCCCGTCGCCGCGCCCAGCGCCAACCGTTCGGGCGGGATCAGCCCGACGACGGCCGGCCACGTGGTGGACGAACTGGGCGACGCGCTCGACATGGTGCTCGACGGCGGCCCCTGCCCGGTCGGCATCGAGAGCACCGTCGTCGATCTGAGCGCGCCCGACGTAGCACACATCCTCCGGCCGGGCGGCCTCGACCGGACGGTGATCGAAGCCTGCGTCGGCCCGATCGCGGCCACGGCGGCGAACGCACCGCTGCGCGGCCCGGGCATGCTGGCGCGGCATTATGCACCGAGCCATCCCCTGCGGTTGAACGCCACGCGCGTCCGTCCGGGCGAGGCGCTCCTGGCGTTCGGGCCTAGGCCGCTCGAAGGTGCGGCCCACATGCTCAACCTCAGTCCCTCGGGCGATCTGGACGAGGCGGCCCGCAATCTCTACGCAATGCTCCGCGACCTCGACCAGCGTCCGGTGCGGGCCATCGCGGTCATGCCGATCCCGGCCCGCGGGCTCGGCGAGGCCATCGCCGACCGTCTCGGCCGCGGCGCCGTTCCGGCCGGGTCCGCATCGGCCGCCTGAGCCGCGAGCACCGGTCCGCCTCACCGAAACGATCCGAGTTGCATTTTGACTGCTGCAAACTAGGCTCGGCAGCGACGAGGCAACAGCGTTTCGGGAGCGGATCGATGCGCAAATTTCTTGCCCTGCTGGCGGTCGGCTGGGGAGCGATGGTCCATCCGGCCGTCGCCGACGATTTCGTGCCGGCGATCATCTTCGACATGGGCGGCAAGTTCGACAAATCGTTCAACGAGGCCGCCTATCGGGGTGCCGAGCGGTTCAGGGAAGAGACCGGCATCGACTATCTCGAGTTCGAGATCACCAACGAGGCGCAGCGCGAGCAGGCGCTGCAGCGGATGATCCGCAAGGATGCCGACATCACCGTGACCGTCGGCTTCGGCTTCGCCACGGCGCTCGACCGGATCGCCCGGGAAAATCCCGACACCAAGTTCACCATCATCGACAGCGTCGTCGACCAGCCCAACGTCCAGTCGATCACCTTCAAGGAGCACGAAGGTTCCTTCCTCGTCGGCATGGCCGCGGCGCTCGTCAGCAAGACCGGCAAGGTCGGCTTCGTCGGCGGCATGGACATCCCGCTGATCCGCAACTTCCTGCACGGCTACGAGCAGGGCGTGCATTACGTCGACGAGAACGACGAGGTCATCGTCAACATGACCGGCAGCACGCCCGCCGCCTGGAACGATCCGGCCCGCGGCGCCGAGCTCGCCATCAGCCAGTTCGATCGCGGCGCCGACGTCGTCTATGCCGCTGCCGGTGCCACCGGCCTCGGGGTCCTGCAGGCCGCCGAGGACCAGGGCAAGCTGGCGATCGGCGTCGACAGCAACCAGAACTACCTGCACCCGGGCGTCATGCTGACCTCGATGGTCAAGCTGGTCGACAATGCCGTCTACGACGCCTTCATGAGTGCGTACAAGGACGAGTGGGACCCGGGCGCGGTCAGCCTGGGCCTCGCCGACGGCGGTGTCGGCTACGCGCTGGACGAGCACAACAGGGACCTGATCACCCCCGAGATCGAAGCCGAGCTCGAGAAGGCCAAGGCCGCCATCGTCTCGGGCGAGATCGACGTCGAGAGCTATTACGTGGCGCAGAAGTGATCGCGCGACGATGACCCCGCTTGTGTCGGCACCGGCGGTCGAGCTTGCCGGCGTCGACAAGCGGTTCGGTGCGGTGCACGCCAACCGCGCCATCGATCTTGTCGTCGAGGCCGGCACCATCCACGGCATCGTCGGCGAGAACGGCGCCGGNNCAAATCGACGCTGATGAACATCCTCTACGGCTTCTACAAGGCCGACGGCGGCACGATCCGCATCGACGGCACCGAACGGCGGATCACCAGCACCCAGGACGCCATCGACGCCGGCATCGGCATGGTCCACCAGCACTTCATGCTGGTCGAGCCCTTCACCGTGCTGGAGAACATCCTGCTCGGCGCCGAAGGCGGGTTCCTCCTGACCCGCGGCACCGAGCGCGCACGCCGCGAGCTGCTCGAGCTCGAACAGGCCTATGCGCTCGAGGTCGACATCGATGCCGTGGTCGCCGATCTGCCGGTCGGCATCCAGCAGCGGGTGGAAATCCTCAAGGCCCTCTTTCGCGGCGCGCGCATCCTCATCCTCGACGAGCCCACCGGCGTGCTCACCCCGCAGGAGGCCGATCACCTCTTCCGCATCCTCGACAATCTCCGCCGGCAGGGCCGAACGGTCATCCTCATCACGCACAAGCTGCGCGAGATCATGGCCGCCACCGACAGGGTCAGCGTCATGCGCCGGGGCGCCATGGTGGCGCACCGCACCACGGCCGAGACCTCGACCGAAGAGCTGGCGGAGCTGATGGTCGGGCGCAAGGTGCTGCTGCGCATCGACAAGCGGCCCGCCGAGCCGGGCGAGCCCGTCCTCGAGGTGGAGCATCTCGACGTCGTCGACGAGCAGGGGGTGCGCCGCGTCAAGGATGTCGGCCTCACCGTCCGGGCCGGCGAGATCGTCGGCATCGCCGGCGTGGCCGGCAACGGCCAGTCGCAGCTGCTCGACGCGCTCTGCGGCATCAGGCACCCGGCCCGTGGCACCATCCGCCTGCGCGGCCAACCGATCCACGATCCGGCCCAGGCCCGCGCCTCGAGGCTGGGTCACGTGCCCGAGGACCGTCTGCGCATGGGCCTGGTGCGCGGCTTCACGGCCTACGAGAACGCCATCCTCGGCTATCAGCTCGTGCCCGACTACAGCGCCGGCGGCTTTCTGGCCCGCCGGCACATCCGAGACCTCTGCCGCCGCTGGATGAACGACTACGACGTGCGCCCGGCCGATCCCATGCTGGAGGCCACCTCCTTTTCCGGCGGCAACCAGCAAAAACTCGTCGTCGCCCGTGAGATGGAGCACGAACCCGACCTTCTGATCGTCGGTCAGCCGACCCGCGGCGTCGACATCGGCGCCATCGAATTCATCCACCGGCAGCTCGTCGCCATGCGCGACCGGGGCAAGGCGATCCTCCTCGTCTCGGTCGAGCTCGACGAAATCCGCGCCCTCTCCGACCGCATCGTCGTCATGTTCGACGGCACCGTCACCGGCGAGCTCGACGGTGAAGACGCGGACGAACGACAGATCGGCCTCCTGATGGCCGGCGTGCGCGACAAGGCCGCCTGACCCCAGCACCTCCGGCTCCGCATTCGAGACGAATGCAGAGCGAAACACGCAGCGATGGGACGTGGGGAAAGATCAGTCCGGCAGCCGGCTGCGCGGCTCCATCTCAGGACGGGCGCCGACGGGCGCGAGGGTATCGGGCACCGGCGACGGTGCAGCCGCGGCTGCATTGCCCGAAGCGCCCGCTTCGAGCGCATCCAGCCCGGCGGTGAACTTCTCGATCCCCGCGCGGGTGCGCGGCAGGCGGCC
>JAGREO010000045.1 GCA_020446525.1 Geminicoccaceae bacterium
GATGTAGGTGCGGTCGATCAGGCCCAGCGTCGCGCGGACATTGTGGTCGGTGATCAGCACGCCCAGGCCGCGGTCCTTGAGGTGGCGGACCATGTGGCGGATTTCGGCGACGTTGATCGGATCGATGCCGGCCAGCGGCTCGTCGAGCAGCATGTAGCGGGGATCGGCGGCCAGGGCGCGGGCGATCTCGACCCGGCGTCGCTCGCCGCCGGAGAGGGTGGTGGCCATGGCGTGGCGCAGGCCGAGCAGGCCGAACTCGTCGAGCAGTGCCTCGAGCCTCGCGGCCCGCACGGCCTTGTCGTCCTCGGCCACCTCGAGGATCGCCATGATGTTGTCGGCGACGCTCAGGCCGCGAAAGATCGAGGCTTCCTGCGGCAGATAGCCGATGCCGCGGCGTGCGCGACGATGCATGGCGAGGCCGGTGACGTCGTCGCCGTCGAGCAGGATCCGCCCGGCGTCGGCGGCGACGAGGCCGGTGACCATGTAGAAGGAGGTGGTCTTGCCGGCGCCGTTGGGCCCGAGCAGGCCGACCGCCTCGCCGCGATGGATGACGAAGCCCACGTCGCGCAGCACGGTGCGTCCGGCATAGGACTTGCGCAGGCCCTCGGCTTCGAGGCAGGCGGCGGGTGCGACCCGGGAGTCGCGCGGCGGGCGGGTCGAGCGTCCGGCGCCGGCCGCGGGCGGATCGATCGCGGTCTCGAGGGTCGGGCTCCCGCTCAAGGCGCGGCCTTCTTCGGCGGCGGCACGAAGAGCGCGCGCACGCGTCCGGTGCCGTCTTTCGTGTCGGCGCGCATGGTGGCGCGGCTGCGGGCGAGGTCGATGGTCAGCCGGCCGCCTTCGATCACGTTCTCGCCGCGGGTGAGGGTGACGTGGCCTTCGAGGACGATCTCTCCGGCCGCGACGTCGTAGGAGCCGCGGTCTCCGGTCGCACTTTCCGCGGGCGATGCCAGCACCACGTCGCCCTCCGCCTCGATGCGGCGGATCGCCTGCCCTCCGGCGCCGGTGCCGCCGTCGAGCGCGTAGAGGACGGCGAGCCGGTCGGCGCGCAGGCTGAGATCGCCCTGGATCACCTGGACGTTGCCGGCGAAGGTGGCGCGCTCGTCGTCCTGCACCACGTTCAGTTCGTCCGCTTCGATCTCGATCGGCAGCGACGTGTCGTGCGCACCCAGCGTCTCCTGGGCCGACCCGGGCGCCGCCCAGAGAAGCCATGCCGACATGCCCGCCGCAGCGATGCCCCGCGCCACCGAGCCGCCCGTCACCCATGCTGGTGCCGAGAGGTGCCGCGTCGAGAAGCCCGCTGTCGGGAAGGCCCGTGTCGAGAGGTGCCGTGCCGGGCTCCGGCGAGGTGCGGCGAGGGCGGTCGTCATGCGATGCCCGCGCGCAGGCAATCGTGCAGATGGATGGCGCCGACCGGGCGTCCCTCGTCGACGACGAAGAGGACCGTGATGCGTCTCGAGCCGCCCTCGTTCATCTCGTGCAGCGCCTCGACGGCCAGGGCCCGCGGCCCGATGATCCGCGGATGGGCGGTCATGATCTCGGCGATGTTGCGGCCCAATATCCCCTCGCTCATGTGGCGGCGGAGGTCGCCGTCGGTGACGATCCCGGCGAGCCGGCCGTCGGTGTCGCGCACGCCCACGCAGCCCAGCCTCTTGCCGGTCATCTCCATCAGGGCGTCGGCGACGCTGGCGTTCCGGTCGACCAGCGGCAGATCGGCTCCGGCGTGCATCAGATCCTCGACCCGCAGCAACCGGCTGCCGAGCTTGCCGCCCGGGTGGAACACGGCGAAATCCTGCGGCGTGAATCCGCGCCGGTGCAGAAGGGCCACCGCCAGCGCATCACCCAGCGCCAGCATGCAGGTGGTCGAGCTCGTCGGCGCCAGGCCGAGCGGGCAGGCTTCCTCGATCGGCGGCAGCACCAGCGCCACCTCGGCCGCATCGGCGAGCGTGCTGGAGGCACGGCCGACCATGGCGACCAGCGGGATGGCGAAGCGCCCGGCATAGAGCGTGATGTCGCGCAGCTCGGCGGTCTCGCCGGAATTGGAGAGGGCCAGCACCGCGTCGGCTCTGGTGATCATCCCCAGATCGCCGTGGCTGGCTTCGGCCGGATGGACGAAGAGGGCCGGCGTGCCGGTCGATGCCAGCGTGGCGGCGATCTTGCGCGCCACATGGCCGCTCTTGCCCATGCCGGTGACCACGACGCGGCCCTCGAGCCCGGCCAGCAGCCCTACGGCTTTGGCGAAGGGAGCGCCGATGCTCGCCGCGAGCTGCCGCAGGCTCCGCTCCTCGGTGGCGAGGACGCTGCGCGCGGCATCGATCGCGCGGGCAGCTTCGTCGTGGTCCGCATGGGCCGCGGGTGTGCCCCCGGCGTCTGTCGTGTCGTGTCCGGATCGGCCGGGGCTGGCCGGATAGGTCGTCATGCGAAGGCGCCTCTCGACGACGGTCTCGGCGCGCGCGCCGGTGACGGCCGGAGCGGTCTTCGGCGCCTCCGGTGCAGCATCCGCCGATTTCTCCAGAACGTCCTTATGGGTCATATGGGCTTGCTCGTCATGCTCGACCCTTCGCAGGGGGGCGATCGGCGGTCGCACCGATGCGACGGATCGCCGTCTCTTCGGCTGGACGTCGGGGCATGTTCCTGCCGGATCGTGACTATGCGCAACGGGTTGGAGCCGGTCAACGCGACCCGGTGCCCGCCTCGCGAGCCCGTGTTCGAGATGGCCAAGGCGTTTCCGGCCGGAGCCGTAGGCAGCACGCTTGAGCCGTTCGATCGAGCGATCATGGCGCGCCGTTCAATGGGCGAAGATGTCGAGATCGGGCCAGCCGGCGAGGTCGAGCCGCGCACGGGCCGGCAGGAAACCGAAGCAGGCGGCGGCCAGGGCGGCACGACCCTCGCGCTCGAGCATGGCGTCGAGCCGCTCACGCAGCGCGTGCAGGTGCAGGACGTCCTGGGCGGCGTAGCTCATCTGCGCGTCGCTCAGGCCGGCGGCACCCCAATCGGAGCTCTGTTGCGCCTTGGAGAGATCGACGCCGAGCAGCTCGCGACAGAGATCCTTCAGGCCGTGCCGGTCGGTGTAGGTGCGCGCGAGTCTGGAGGCGATCTTGGTGCAATAGAGCGGGGCCGCCACGACTCCCAGATGGGCCAGCAGCGTGGCGACGTCGAAGCGGGCGAAATGGAAGAGCTTGAGCCGGTGCGGGTCGGCGAGCTGCGCCGCGAGATGCGGTGCGTCATGTGCGCCGCGCTCGAAGCGGACGAGGTGGCAGTCGCCGTCGCCGGCCGAGAGCTGCACGAGGCACAGACGGTCGCGCGCCGGATTGAGCCCCATGGTCTCGGTATCGACGGCGATGGTCGCCCCGAGATCGACCTCGGCCGGCAGGTCGCCTTGATGAAGATGGATCGTCATCGTTACACCCGGATTTCGATCGACGGCACGCTCATGGGGAAGATCACGCGTGGGCGATACCGGGGACGATCATGAGCCAAGTCGGTGAAGGAACGGTTAATTCCCGCGGCGGCCACAAGCGCACCGCACCGTCACGCACGAGGGTCGATGGACGGGCTGCGCCATCCGCCGATCCGAGCGCCCCGGCCACGGGTCTGGTGCCCAGGAGAGGACTCGAACCTCCACGACCTGACGGTCACTAGCACCTGAAGCTAGCGCGTCTACCAATTCCGCCACCTGGGCAGG
>JAGREO010000342.1 GCA_020446525.1 Geminicoccaceae bacterium
TGACCGTGTTGGCGCTTTCGTCGAGCATCCGCGCCTTCGACTTGCCGAAGGAGAACGCGCCGCCGCGCCCGCCGCCCTGCATTTGCCGCATGAAGAAGATCCACACGCCGATCAGCAGCAGCATCGGAAACCAGGAAACCAGCACGCCGAGCAGCGAAGGCATGCTGTCGTCGGGCGGCACGGCGCGGATCGTCACACCGCGCTCGTTGAGCCGCTCGACCAGATTGGGATCGTCGGGGGTGTAGGTGGAGAAGGCGCGGCCGTCGGCGAAGTGGCCGGTGACCGTATTGCCTTGGATGGTGACGTCGCTCACCCGGCCGCTCTCGACTTCGGCGATGAAGTCGGAGAAGGCCAGAGGTGTCTGTGGACCCCGCGACGACGGCCCCTGGAACAGGTTGAACAGAGCGATGAGCAAGAGCCCGATGATGATCCAAAGGGCCAGATTCTTGCTGAAATTGTTCACGTAAGGGCCTCGCTGGTCGGGGAGGGGTGCGACGTTCGGGCGAGCTCCGGCCTGCGCGAGCGACCGGACCCGAATCTCCGCCTCACTCTAGATAAGCAAATCGGCGCCGGGCGCAACGGGTGCACCGACGAAGGACGTATCCGTGAACGCTCTTTCGGAGTGAAACTTCGTCGCAACACCACGCGAAGTGACGACGTGCCGCACGTCCCGGGACTCGCGCAGTACCGTGATCCGGCGGCGGCCCGGCGTGACGACGGCACCGCCCAGTGTCCGCCGCGTCTCGCGCGTCAGAACATGAGACTCCAGCCGTTCGAGCGATGCGGTGCGCCGACCGTGCGCCGCGCCGCCGACGGTGCCGACGGCGCGGTCGAGTACGAGCCGCCGCAGTTCCGGCTCCAGCGCTCGCCAGGCCTCCCGGTCGATGAGCAGATGACCGGATGGATGGAACGTGACGTGGCGTGCGGCGAAGCGGGCCAGGGCAGTCTCCATGGCGCGGCGCGCACGCGGATCGGGTGTCGGCGGGTCGATCGTATCGGCAGACGCGCGATGCCGTGCCCGCCAGAAACGTCGGTCGAGGTTCGACGGATCGTCGATCCAGAGGAGACCTCGAGCTTGCAGGAACGCGCGCAACGAGGGGCGGTCGAGTCCGAGCAGGGGACGGAGCAGGCGCACGCCGTCGAGATACCGGACCGCCGACATGCCGGCCATGCCGAGTGGACCGCTGCCGGCTTCCGCACGCATGACGACCGTCTCCTTCTGGTCGTCGGCGTGATGGCCGGTCGCCAGATGCAGGATGCCCCGCTCCCGGCAGGCGGCCGCGAGCCTTTCGTAGCGGGCGGCCCGTGCCCGCTCCAGGATGCGCGTGGACGGCTTTGGCCCGCGCCAGGTGAGGCGAAGCACCGCGATGTCGAGATCGTGCAGGCGTTGCTCGACCAGCTTCGCTTCATCCGCCGAGCCCGGGCGCAGATCGTGGTCGACCACCAGGGCGAGGAGCTCGCCGCCGCGGGACCGGATCCATCCGTGTGTCAGAACCGCCAGCGCCGTACTGTCGGCGCCGCCCGATACCGCGACGGCCAGTCTCGGGGCGCGCTCGAAAGGGCCGAGTGTCTTCATGGCAGCGGCGAAGTACCGATCGAGCGCGCACGTCGTGCCGTCGGTCAAGACACCACGCTCAGCCGCAGCCGGCCGAGCGGCGTTCGCGCTCGAGCGTCTGGCGCACCGCCGTGCCGGCATCGGGAAAGCGTCGCTCGAGCTCGTCGTAGCTGGCGCAGGCCTTTTCGGCGTCGCCCAGTGCGGCGAGCGACATGCCGAGCTTGAGCAGGTTTTCGGGCGCCCGCTCGGCCTCGGCACCATATTGACGGTAGTTGCGTGCGAAAGTCGCGGCGGCGTCGGCGTATTGTCCGCGCGTGTAGAAGGTCTCGCCCACCCAATAGGCGGCCGTTGGTGCCTGCGGTGCATCGGGGAAGTCGCGCTCGAACCGCGCGAACGCAACTTCGGCGGCGGCGAGGTTGCCCGCCTGGAGCAACTGCATCGCCGCGGCGAACCGGCTCTCGGGCGACCCCTCGAGGGCGTTCGCCGGTACGTCGGCGCGCGCCGCCGCGGCGGCACTCGCGTCCCCGCCGGCCGCACCC
>JAGREO010000343.1 GCA_020446525.1 Geminicoccaceae bacterium
TGGCAGCCATAGGTCTTGACGTAGAGCTTCTTCACCGTGCTTTGGTTCATCGTCTGACCGGGTCGCCGATCGAACCCGAATACCGCCGCTGCCCTACCATCTTCCCGCACCCGCGAAAAGCGGGCTTCCCGCATCGGCGAAAAGCCGGCCGCTTCATGGCGGCCGGCTCCCGACGGCTTCGACGCTCGAGCCGGGCGCGTCACCACGCCGGCCCGATACTCGGCTCATGAGGCGGCGCGACGTCCGCGGGCACGGGGCTTGGTCCCGAGACCGATCTTCTTGGCCAGACTCGAGCGCTGCTCGGCATACTGCGGTGCGACCATTGGATAGTCGTCACCGAGCTTCCACTTTGCGCGATACTCGTCCGGTGTCATGTCGTAGCGCGTCTTGAGGTGACGCTTGAGCATCTTGAGTTTCTTGCCGTCCTCGAGGCAGACGATGTAATCAGGCTGGACGGACTTGCGGATCGGCACTGCCGGCACAAGCTTTTCGGGCTGCTCCGGTTCTTCCTGGGTGCCTTGACCCGCGAGACTGCCGTAGACCAGCTTGATCAGTTGCGGCAGATCGCTCACCGCGACGGTGTTGTTCGAGACGTGCGACGACACGATCTCCGTGGTCAGGGACAGCAACTCGTTCTGACTGATCTTCTCGCTCATGACTTCCGCTTTTCCGAACACTACGAGTAAAGGACGCTACGTGCCCGGAACATATTCCAAAAATTTTTTCGTTCAAGACGAATTTTCGTTAATTTCTGATAACCGGTGCCGGTACCGCCAGAAGGCTCAAAAAAGCAGCAGGTATAACTATTCATGAACGCCGACATCAGCATCGACATCACTGGCGAAACTTGCCCCATGACGTTCGTGCGCACGAAGATCGCGCTGGAAAACATGAGCCGCGGACAAGTGCTGGCCGTGGTGTTGCGCGGCGACGAACCGGCGGCGAACGTCCCGCGGGCGGTGCGCGATCACGGCCACGAGATACTCGAGATGCGCCCTATGGACGACGGTCGCTGTCGCTTGCTGATCCGCGTCGCCGGCTGAACGCCGGACCGTCAAGCCTCGACGGCGACCGCGGGTCGCTGCATGTCGCAGGTTAGATCGAGGCGCATGGTGTGCGCGTGGATACGGGTACCGTCGGCGCGCAGATAATAATTTGAGCGCGTCCCGACCACGACGAAACCGCGATCCTCGTAAAGCCGCTTCGCCTTGTCGTTGTCGATGGCCACTTCGAGGAACATCCGCTTCGCGCCGGCGTTGCGGCAGCGCTGCATCGCGGCTTCGAGCAGGAGGCGCGCCACGCCGTTGCGCCGTTGCGCCGGTACTACGCCGAGCGACAGCAGCTCGCATTCGTCAGCGGTCGTACGGCAGAGCGCGAAACCCACGCCGCGAATGGCGTCGAGACCGGCGAAACCCGGTTCCTGACGACGCGCGATGAGTCCGAATCCTCCCGGCATCGCCAAGAGATGGGCGAGGTCGGATCGGCTCCAACCGTCGGCGAAGCACGCCTTGTGCAAACGGGACAGGCGACCGAGATCGAAGGCCCCGACCGCCCTTACTCCGACCTCGGAGGTGGCGGCTTCAGGATCGCGTCTGAGCAGCAGCATGCGTTCGTCCGACCAACGATCGTCCGGCCGACAATCGCGCATCGGGCGGCCGCAAGTAAAGAGGCTCGAGCGTCGTACCGGTGACGGCCTCACCTCCACGCCCCAAACGCGCAAGGGCCGCCGCCGCGACGTCACGCGCATCGAGCACCGCATCGCCCCCCTCCGGGCCGAAGAGGAGACCTTCGCCCCGCAGCGCTTCGAGCAAGGCCGCCGGCCGCCGCACCGCCGGCCCTTGCGGGGTCGCGTCGGCGTCGAACTGCTGGACGAAGAGATCGCCCCGACGGCCGTCCATCACGACCCCGAACGGCTCGCCCGGCCGCAATGCGAAGGCACGCGCCTCGAGCGTGCCGACAGGCACCACCGAGCGACGCGTCGCCAGCGCGAGCGCTCGGGCCACCGCCACACAGATGCGCACGCCCGTGAAGCTTCCGGGCCCGACGGTCGCCGCCAGAAGATCGACATCCCGCCAGCGCCACCGTGCTTCGTCCAGCAGGCGCTGCAGCATCGGCACGATGACTTCGGCCTGGCCGCGACGGGCGGGCTCGAGCCGATGTGCCACGATCAGCGCGCCGTCGTGCAGGCACGCCGAAAATCCGCCAAGACAGCAATCGAACGCCAGCAGCCGCACCCGATGGTCAGCCGACGGCGCGCACCTCGCTCACCTCGGGCACGTAATATTTGAGCAGGTTCTCGATGCCGTTCTTAAGGGTGACCACGGAACTCGGACAGCCGGCGCAGGCACCACGCATGTGCAGATAGACGATGCCGCGCTCGAAACCGTGGAAGACGATGTCGCCACCGTCCTGCGCCACTGCCGGGCGCACCCGCGTATCGATCAGTTCCTTGATCTTGACCACCGTCGGATCGCTCTCGTCGATCTCGCGTTCGCCCGGCAGATCGGCGCCCGCTTCGACCACCGGGTCGCCGGACATGAAGTGCTCCATGATAGCGCCCAGCACCGCCGGCTTGAGCAGGTACCAGTCCTCGCCGTCGCTCTTGGAGACGCTGATGAAGTCGTGCCCCAGATGCACGCCGGTCACGCCCTCGACCGAGAACAGGCGCCGGGCGAGCGGCGATCCCTCGGCCTGCTCCGGGCCGCTGAAATCGACCACACCGTCCGGCATCACGTCGCGGCCGGGCAGGAACTTGAGGGTCGCGGGATTGGGGGTCTGCTCCGTCTGTATGAACATGGTCCGTCCGCTCCTTCGCGGTATCGCCACCGGAGGAGGATGGCTATTTGAGGAGGATGTTGGTCACTTCGCGCAGTTGCGTGCGGGCACGCATCAGCAGGAAGCCCTGCCCTGCTAGATGGTTCGGCTTGAGCTGACTGTCCAGCGCCCCGTTGACGACGACCCATGGCTGAAGTGCCGCAGCGGCGGCAAAGCTCGCGATCGTCGCCTCCCAGAGCGCGTCCGCCTGACGCGCACGGAGCACGTCGCGAAAATCGTCACCCAGACCGGTCAGCAGCATCGAATATCCGAAGAGACGACCCTTGTTGGCGTAGAAGAGGTCGTCGGCGGTCAGGTCCATCCAGCTGTCGGCACTGGTGTCGATCTTCTCGAACAACGCCGCGGAGGAGGAACCGAGGTCCGAGGCGATCCGATCGAGGGTGGTCATCAGATTGTCGGCGCGCCGGTCGAACACGGCGTCGCCCGCCGCCAGGCGGTCGTTGTAGCGACGCAGATGGACGATCGCCCGGCGATAGGCCGCCTCGGAACTCTGCTGCACCGGCGTCGACGACCATTCGAAGATCCAGATGTCGCCCGGATATTTCAGGCGACCGGCCGCGGCATCGGCGTCGGCGTCGATCTGCGACGATCCGCGCACCCTCGATATCTGGTCCGTGAGTTCGACGGCGAAGCGGCTCACCGCGGAGACGATACCCTGCTGGAAGGCGGGCATGTTGTCGATCATCGCGCCGGGCATGAACCAGGGATCGTTGGCGACCCAGCGGTGCCGATCGACCTCGCGCTCGACCAGATCGGCCGCGATGGCCACCGTGCGCGAGGTTCCTTGGAGCAGGTCGGCGGTCGTAGCCGCAATCGGTCGGTCGTCGATCCGATGCAGCCAGAGCATTCCGCCCAGATAATAGAGCGGGACCAGCACCGCCAGCGCCAGCGCGAGACGCCGCACCAGGCGCCACCGACCAGGCTCCGTGCCGCCCGCCCCCACCGCCGCCTGTTCCATTCCACCCAGCTCTTGCTCGATACCGGCACCCACGAGGACAGGTGGTGCGCGAACAAACCTGAAGCAAGATCACTCTCCACGGGACGTCATGGAGGTGCATGAGCGTGCCTCCTCGACGTCCGTTCAGCCCGATATCCCCTTGGCGGTAGCGGCGAGGCCGCCGGTGAGCAGGAGGGCGAGGACGATGTGGCGGGAGAGGCGCGGATCGAGGTGGTGACGCAGCAGACGACCCGCCAAGGCGCCGGCGAGCGTCGGAGCGGCAAGCCAGGCCGCGGTGCGCCAGGTCGAGGAGGCGATGCCGGGGGTGATCGCGTGCAGCGCCAGCGCCACGGCATAAGAGGCCGTGAAGAGTGCCAGCAGGGTCGAGCGCACATCTTCGCCGCTGCGGCCCTCGAGCAGCATCACCGCGAGGACCGCGGGGCCGGGCATGGCCAAAGCGGTGGTCATCGCCCCCGAGGCCGCACCGGTGGCCAGGATCCGACCGCGCCCGGAAGGGTGGAGCGTCGCCCGCGGGCCCAGCGTCAGCAGCAGCAGCGCCAGCATGCTCGACGTGAGCCCGACCAGCACCTGCAGCAGCGCGTCGCCGGCCAGTTCGTGCAGCACGAGGCCCATAGGCCAGCCGCCGGCGCTGCCGATCACCAGCCGGATCATCAAGCGCCGGTCGAGATGCCGCAGGAGCTCGGGCACCAGCACCAGCGACATCGCGAGCGACAGTGCGGCGATCACCTGAACCGCGGCGGTCGGCGGCATCATCAATACGAGAACGGGCGCCGAGAGCACGCCGAAGCCGAAGCCCGTGGCGCCCTGACCCAAGGCTGCGGCGAAGGCGGCCAGCGCCAGCAGGAAGAACGACGTCAAGACATGGTCCTGCGCGAAGGCGACCGACGGCGCTGCGCTCGATCAGGCGGCGCCTTTGCGCACGCCTTCCAGGGCGCCGATCGCGTCCGGCGTCAGACGCACGATCTGCACCTCGACGATGGGCCGCTTGAACCGCGGCAGTTTGAGCGATTGACGCAGAGCCGCACGGACCGCTTGGCTCACCCGGCCGTCGTCGAGCACCTCCTTGTCGTTCATCTCCTCGATCGCATCGGCGACGGCGTCCGCCGCATCCTCCCGGATCTGCCCGAAGCTCTCCAGATCGAGCGCACCCAGGGAGGCGATGCGCGGGTCGGCGAGCATCGTGCCGAAGCGGTCGAACACCAGCACCACCTGCACCGTGCCGTGGCTCATCAGACGCCGCCGCGTGCGATAGAGCTCGTCCTCGGCGTCGACCAGCTCGGTCGTCTCGAGCACCATGCGCCCGGTCGGCACCTCGTCGACAACGGCCGGATCGCCGGGTGCGAAACGAACCATGTCGCCGTTACGCACGACCAGAGCCCTGGGCACGCCCATACGTTCGGCCAAGCGCGCATGGGCGTAGAGATGACGCGCCTCGCCATGCACCGGGACGGCGACCCGGGGTCGCATCCAGCGGTACATCTGCTCGACCTCGTCGCGGCAGGGATGGCCCGAGACGTGGACGA
>JAGREO010000046.1 GCA_020446525.1 Geminicoccaceae bacterium
ATCGGCCGTTCGCGCGGTCGTCCCGGGCAACTGTTCGGGTTTGGTGTCGGTGGGCAGACGAGCCCCGAGCTCCGGAACGGACTTCGGTGTCCAAGGGGGCCACGAGGTCTCGGCTGCCACCACCAACATGACAGGCTCGCAAGAGACAAGGGTGCAACCCTCCGGCGTCGGCTCCGGCCGTCCGCCGCCGCCCCGTCGTTCGTGATCCCGCCGCGCCCTCCGTCCGTCCCCGCGTCGCCCGATCCGGTCTCACCCGGTCGGACGAGCCCGCGATCGGCGCGATGCGGTGGATCGGTCGCGCGTTCCCGTCACGACGATGCGGCCGCCCGTGTGGTGCCGGTCAGGGGCGGAAATTCTCTTCGGGGATGAGGTCGCCCTTGACCGCGGCGCCCGAGACCCAGCGGCCGATCGGCGTGCGCTCGCTGCCCGAGGAGAAGTTCCGGGCGGTGATCCACCAGACGTACCAGTCGCCGCCGTCGGCGTCGCGGATGGGCGTGGCGAAGGTGAATTCCCGCCAGCGCCAGGTCCACACCGTCTCGGTGCCGCTCGCGGTGAGGGTGCCGGAGAGGTTCATGTCGAGCTCGTCGATCTCGACATGGCTCGTCCGCTTCTCCCGTTCGACGATCGCCTCGCTGGTCAGGACGATGGGCCCGTGAGCGCCGAAACCATAGTCGGGGTGCGCCAGGATGCGGCGGGCGACGTCGAGGCGTCCGGTGTCGGTGCTCTTCGGTTCGGGCAGCCGTGACGAGCCGAGGGCCGCCAGACGATCGCGCGCATAGCGGCGCCGCAGTTCCTCGATCTCCTCGATCCGGGCCGCGGTGGCCGGTGTGGGTTCCTTGCCGAAGGCGCGCTGATAGGCGGCGACGGAGTGTGCGAGAGCCTGCTGGCGGTCCAGCGCGCCGTAGAGCCGGGCGGCCGCTCCGTCGGCGAGATAGGCGTTCATCCGGTCCTGCGGGTCGGCCGGATCGAGGCCGCGGAAATGGTTCAGCTCGTCGTCCTGCCGGTCGAAGGCGCTCTTCAGATCCGCCGTGGTTTCGTCCACCACGCGACCGACCCCGGCGATGGCACGCTCGGCCATGGCGGTCAGCCGGTCGAGATCCTGCCGGTCATAGGGGGCGCCCTGCTCGACCGTTCCCCGGGTGAGCGGCAGGTGTGCCGTGGGCGCGATCCGGCGGATTTCCGCCAGCGCCGCCTCGGCCGTCGTCCTGGCGGCCACGGCGTCGGCCACCCAGGCGCGGGCCTCGTCCAGATCGAAGGGCGCGCCGAGCCGGGCCGGCACGGGCTTCGCCCGCAGCCGCGCCTCGATCGAGGCGAGCGTCGCCTGGACGTCGCCGAGCTCCTCCATCCGGCGTGCCGCCTCCTGCACGCCGAAGGCCACCATCGCCTCGAGCTCGGCGTATTTCGCCCGGGCGGCGCGGACGTCCGGATCGTCGGCCTGCGGATATTTTCCGAGCGCCGTCGCATAGCGTGCCAGAGCGTCGCGCCACTTCTGCACGTGGGCGGGATCCTGGAACGGCGTCACGCCGCCCTGGTCGAGGGTCTGCCGGGCGCTCTCCATGTCCCGGGTCAGCTTCTGCACACGGACCCGCTCGCCCGACACCAGCGGCCGGTCGGCCGGCGCCATCGTTCGTCGTTCGCCCGCTTCGACCATGCCGCCGCCGAAGAACAGCACGAGGAAGAGCGCCAGGGTCGGCGAGGCCGGAGCCGGGAACACGCGCATCGGTCACTCCTGCAAGCCGGATGCCGGCCCGTCGCACCGAAGTCCGTCCGGCACGAGGAGCCCTCGAGAGACGCATGCGTTAGCACATCGATGGAAATTCACCAAATGCGCGAGCGACCATGTCGGGCGAGCGGCGCGGTGCTCATGCGGCCGTGTTCGTCCGCGTCGCCTTTCGTGCCATGTCGCCGCAGGCGGCGAGGTCGATCTTGCCGGTGCCGAGCAGCGGCAGGGTGTCGCGATGGAGGATCGTCTGGGGCAGCGAGAGCTCGCTGCGGCCGGCGGTCTTCCAGTGTGCCTGGAGGGTGGCGCGGTCGACGTCGGCGGCGGTGGTCAGCAGCACCAGCCGCTCG
Organism: Geminicoccaceae bacterium; assembly: GCA_020446525.1. GTDB lineage: Bacteria > Pseudomonadota > Alphaproteobacteria > Geminicoccales > Geminicoccaceae > JAGREO01. The sequence goes on from JAGREO010000046.1 coordinate 2,071, forward strand.
CCCTTGCGCGGATCGGCGATGGCGACCACGGCGTGTGCGGCTTCGGACCAAGCGCGGTCGAGCAGGGCTTCGATGGCGGCGAGCGACACCATTTCGCCGCCGATCTTGGCGAACCGTTTGGCCCGCCCGACGATGCGCACGAAGCCCGCTTCGTCGATGGTGACGATGTCGCCCGTGTCGTACCAGCCCTGCGGGTCGACGCCGCCCGGGCGGATCCGGCCCGGCCGGTCGGGATCGCCGTAGCCGAGCATGACGTTGGGCCCGGCCACCTGCAGGCGGCCGCCCTCCTCGATGCCCTCCACCGGCTCGAGGCGGTGTCGGACCAGCGGCACCAGCCGGCCGACCGTGCCGGATTTGTTGTGCATCGGCGTGTTCAGCGCCAGTGCCGGCGAGGTCTCGGTCAGTCCGTAGCCCTCGAGGATCCGCTGGCCGAACTTTTCCATCCAGAGGCGCCGGGTCTCCTCCTTGACCTTCTCGGCACCGGCGAAGACGTAGCGCAGGCTGCGGAAGTCGTAGGGATGGGCCTTGCGGGCGTAGCCGAGCAGGAAGGTGTCGGTGCCGAACATGATGGTGGCGTTGCTCGCATAGACCAGTTCGGGCACGATCCCGTAGTGCAGCGGCGAGGGGTAGAGATAGGTCGGGACGCCGCTGAGAAGCGGCAGCAGCAGACCGCCGGTCAGGCCGAAGCTGTGGAACACCGGCAGGATGTCGAACACCCGGTCCTGACGGTTGACGTCGATCCTGGAGGCGATCTGGGCGCAATTGGCCAGAAGGTTGCGATGGCTGAGCACGATCGCCTTGGGCGTGCCCTCGGTGCCCGAGCTGAAGAGGACGACCGCCGGATCGCCGGGCCGTCGTGCCACCGTGGCCGAGGCGCGCCACGAGGGAACGAAGGTGGCGGCCAGAGCCCGCAGCCGGTCGCCGCGGCCGAGATCGCCTCGAACGTCCTCGAGCCGGACGATCTCGATGTCGCGGCCGATCTCCTCCACCAGCGCCTCGAGCCGCGCCTGTGCGACGAATGCCCGGGCGGTGACGATCTGCGTCACCCCGGCGGTGCGGCAGGCGGCGACGATGTCGGCGGCACCGGCGGTGAAGTTGATCATCGCCGCCACCCGGCCCCGGGCCTGGAGCGCGAGGAAGGTGACGGCGGCGGCGACGCTGGTGGGCAGCATCACGCCCACGGCCGGCGACACCGGTTCGTCGTCGGAATCGGGGCGCGATCGCGATCCGGTGGTCCCGGGGCCGTGGCCGCGGGTATCGACGGGCGGAGGATGGCACCTCTCGTCTTCCGCCGGCTCGCCGCTCGATCCCGGCCCCGCCATCGATCCCGGCCCCGCTGTCGAGCCAAGCTCCGATGTCGATCCCGGCCCCGCCATCGATCCCGGCCCCGCTGTCGAGCCAAGCCCCGATGTCGATCCCGGCCCCGCTTTCGATTCCGGCCCGGGGGCGCAGCGGCGATCGAGGGCCGCGCCCAGCGCCAGTGCGGCGGCCTCGAGCCTGCGGAAGGTGAGCTTCGCGCCGGTCGGATCCTCGACGGCCGGTCGGCCCATGCCCTGGCGCCGGGCGGCGTCGCCGAAGGCTCGAAAGAGCGTCCGGTCGAGATCGGTGGTGCGCACCATGAGATCGCACATCAGGTCGTAGAGCGCGTCGCCCGCGGCCGACCGGCGGGCACGGCCGGTGACGTCCGGATCGAGGTCGAGGCGGCGCGGCGGCAGGAAGGTGACGCGGATGCGCGGGAACCAGCGGCGGCGTGCCTGCAGCCGGTTGAGCCGCGAGAAGGGTGTCTGCTCGGCGTTTTCGATGCGCACCGGCACGATCACCGCATCGGCCTTGTCGGCGATCATGGCCGGGCCGTCATAGACCTTCATGAGCGCGCCGGTGACGGTGATCCGGCCTTCGGGGAAGATGACGAGACGCCGGCCCTCTTTGACCCTGGCGACCAGCGACTTGACCGCCATCGGCCGGGCCGGATCGATCGGCAGCGCTTCGACCAGCGTCAGGAACGGCCGGATCCACCAGCGCCGCGCCATGCCGGTATAGATGGCGAAGAGCGGCTTGTCCCGCAGCAGCGAGAGCATGATCGGCGCGTCGAGCAGGCTCAGATGATTGACGACGACGACGCATCTGGGGCCGGCCTTCGCGAGGTTTTCGCCGCCGCGCACGTCGAGCCGGTAGAGCAGCTTGAAGAGCGAGCGCGCGGTGCCGCGCAGGAGGTCTTCGGGCAGCAGCCGGGCGACGTAGAGCGCGACCGCGATATTGGCCACACCCGTCGCCAGGAAGATCTGCGCCACGTCGAGCCCGACCGTCTGCAGTGCGAGGGTGATCAGGGCGGAGGCCACCATGAAGGCGGCGTTGACGATGTTGACCGCGGCGATCACCCGGGCGCGCCGGTCCGGATCGGCCCAGGCCTGGATGGCCGCGAAGAGCGGCACGACGAAGAGCCCGCCGGCCATCGCCACCGCCACGAGATCGACCATCAGCCGCCAGGCGAAGGGCTCGGCGACGAACGCGCCCAGGCCCATGAGGGCACCGGCCGGCGGCACGGCACGTGCGGCGAAGAAGAGATCGACCGTGAAGATCGCCATGGCGATGGCGGCGAACGGCACGGGCGTGGTGTCGATGCGATCGCGGGTCGCCCGTGCGGCGGCCAGCGAGCCGATGCCGATACCGATCGAGAACAGCGTCAGGAACAGGGTCACCACGTGCTCGTCGGCGCCGATCACGTCCTTGGTGAAGGTCGGCACCTGAGCCAGGAAGACCGCGCCGACGAACCAGAACCAGCTCACGCCGAGGGCGGCGAGCCTGAGGCGGCGATCGGCGAAGAGCTGGCGCATCAGTGCAGAAGTCGCGGCCACGACGTTGCGCTCGATCACGAGATCCGGCCTCGGCGCCACTTGCGGCGGTACGAAGCGCGAGGTGGCGTAACCGGCGGCCGCCAGGCCCAGCACGCCGGCCGAGACGATCCACGTGCCGCCCGGTGCGAGCACCAGAACGCCGCCCAGGATCGTGCCGATCAGGATGGCGAGGAAGGTGCCGCCCTCGATCAGGCCGTTGCCGGCCACCAGTTCGTCCCGCTCGAGCAGGTCCGGCAGGATGCCGTACTTGATCGGACCGAACAGCGTCGACTGGCTGCCCATGGCGAACAGCACCACCAGCAGCAGTGTCACGCTGCCGGCCAGCAGCGCCACGGCCCCCACGCTCATGATGCCGATCTCGAGGATCTTGATGCGCCGGGTGAGCCATGCGCGGTCATATTTGTCGGCCAGCTGCCCGGCGGTGGCCGAGAAGAGGAAGAAGGGCAGGATGAAGATGCCGGCGGCGGCGGTCACCAGGAGCGGTCCCTGGTCGCCGGCCAGCCGGTAGAGGATCAGCAGCACCAGCGCGTTCTTGAAGAAATTGTCGTTGAGCGCGCCCAGGAACTGCGTCCAGAAGAGCCCGCCGAACCGGCGATCGGCGAGCAGCGCCGCACTCATCGGCGCGTCGCAGCCGGGGTGGACGCCACGCCGGCAAGGCGGATGTTGCCCCGCCCGCAGGCTCGTTCGATGCTCGCGCCATGATCGCGCACGCCGTGCTCCCGTCGTTCGATCGCCCCGCGTCGGACTTCCGCGCGCGGACCCTCGCCCGTGAGGTAGCATAGGGACGATCGATGAACATATGGTTCACGAGCGACCATCATTCCGGCCAGGGCGCCGCACGCGGCCTCTTTCGCCGGCCCTTCGCGACGACGGCGGAGATGGATGCGGCGATGATCGCCCGCTGGAACGAGAGGGTGGCCGCGACGGATACGGTCTGGCATCTGGGCGATTTCCTCATTCGCCCGACGAGCGAGACCGTCGAGGCGCTGCTCGCCCGGCTCAACGGCCGCAAGCACCTGATCGGCGGCAACAACGACCCTGCGGTGACGCGCGAGGCATCGGGCTGGTCGAGCGTGCGCGACTATCACGAGCTGGAGGTCGAGGGCCGCTTTCTCGTCCTGTGCCACTATCCGCTGCGCACCTGGAACCGGGCGGGCAAGGGTGCCGTCCAGTTGCACGGCCACAGCCACGGGCGGTTGAAGCCGCTCACCCGCCAGTTCGACGTCGGCGTCGACCTGCACGGTTTCGCGCCCGTCGATCTGGCCGGGCTGCGGGCCGGGCGGCGGGTCAGAAGCGGATGACGGCACCCACGGCCATAAGGTCGATGTCGGCGTCGTAGCGGGCGTCGAGATTGCCGCGGGTGGCATTGCCGATGCCGTCGACGCGCAGCCGGACCTCGGCATCCTCGATGAAGATGCGGGTGTAGCCGGCGGTCACCGCCACCGCAGGATGGGGCGTCCAGGAGAGGCCCGCCGAAACCCAGTAGCGGTCGTTGTCGGGAATGCGGGGCGTACGGAATTTCGCCTGCAGCGGTTTCTGGTCGTAGGCGACACCGACCCGCAGCGCCAGCTCGGGCGCCGGCCGCCATGTGGCGCCGAGGGCCAGGAACCACTGGTCGTCCCATTCCTCCTCGGTGACGTTGTCCGGCAGGGCGCTGTCGAAGTCGATGACGAGGCGATCGAATTTCGACCATTGGGTCCATTGCGCCTCGGCCATCACCGTCACCTGCTCGCCCAGATCCTGGGCGATGCCGAGATTGACCATGGCCGGCAGCTCGATGCCGGCCGTGGCACCGGTGTCGGCGAAGGCGGCGGCCACCGCCGGTGCGGCGCCGGCGACCGCCGCCGGCACGGTGAAGTCCGCGTCGCCGTCGAGTGTGTGGTCGATCGAGGAGCGGTAGGCGATGCCCAGCCGCGTGCCGTCGACGGGCTCGGCCAGAAGGCCCAACGTGAAGCCGAGGCCGGTATCGTCGCCCTCGATGTCGGCGAACCCGTCGAGCGTTCCGGCCGGCGCCGCACCGGTGACGGTGGCGAAGTCGACGGCGTTGCTCAGATCGGCCTCGATATATTGCAGCTGCAGGCCGGCGGCGAGTGAGACGCGCGGGATCGGATTGTAGGCCACCACCGGATTGACGTTGATCGCCAGGACCCGCGATTTCACCCCGTGATAGCGGCCGACCCAGTCGTCGTCGTAGCGGGTCTCGAGCGCGAAGGGTGCGTTGACGCCGAGCCCGAGCCGCCATGCGGGCGCCAGCTCGAAGGTGCCGTAGAGGGCCGGGACCGGAGCGTCCGGGCCGACGTCCTCGAAGGAATCGGTGCCGCCGATCGGAGCGGCGACGGCGTTGCCGGGATTGCTCGCCTCGGCGTCGGTCACCTGGGCGGTCGGCGAGATCCAGGTGCCGGCGATCGCCGCCTGATGGCCGTCGAGGCGACCCACGGCGGCGGGGTTGAAGAACATGTAGCTCGGATCCTCGGCCATCGACGTCGCCCCGGCGAAGGCGTTGCCGAGTGCGGTGGCCGATTGCTCCTTGATGGCGAAACCCGCGGCATCCGCGCGCTGGCCCGCCATCGCCGCCAGAAAAACCGTGCCGATCGTGGTGCCGATGTGCCCCTTCATGATCTCGCCTCCCGCCCTGTTGGTCGTCTCGCCATGGAACGACGGTCGAGCCATACAATCTCCGGTGGTGCGGGCCTAGTGCAAACGAAGCGCAAAGGTCGCCCTTGCGACTCTCGTGCAATATTGGTCGCCGTCGTCGCGGTCGCGCGCGACACCTGTTAGAATGGATTCTCACCGGGATGATCCGGTGACGCTCTGCTCGGGAACGTGACATGAAGGTGGACGACAAGAGGAAGCTGGGCTCTGCCGATCTCGAGGTGCCGGTGGTGGGCTTCGGCGGGGCACCGCTCGGCAACATGTACGAGGCGTTCTCCGACGAGCAGGCGCGCGCCACGGTCGAGGCGGCCTACGATGCCGGCATGCGGTTGTTCGATACGGCGCCGCTCTACGGTCACGGGCTGAGCGAGCATCGGGTGGGCGAGGCTCTGCGGTGGAAGGATCGCGATTCGTGCGTCCTCTCGACCAAGGTCGGGCGACTGCTGAGGCCGCGCGACCCGGCCACCCTCGACGGCGGCATCTTCGCGCAGACGCTGCCCTTCGAAGGTGTCTACGATTATTCCTACGACGGCGTGATGCGCTCCTTCGAGGCGAGCCTGCAGCGGTTGGGCACGCATCGCATCGATATCCTCTTGATCCACGACGTCGACATCTGGACCCACGGCAGCGAGGAGGCGCGCGCGGCGCGCTTCGACGAGGTCATGGAGGGCGGCTATCGGGCGATGGTCGAATTGCGGGCGTCCGGCACGATCAGGGCGATCGGTGCCGGGGTGAACGAGGTCGCGGCGTGCGAGGCCTTCGCCCGGGCCGGTGACTTCGACTGTTTCCTGCTGGCCGGCCGCTACACGCTGCTGGAGCAGGACGCGCTCGACGGCTTCCTGCCACTCTGCGCCGAGAAGGACATCTCGCTGATGATCGGCGGGCCGTACAATACCGGCATCCTGGCGACGGGCGCGGTCGCCGGCGCCTATTACAATTACGCGCCCGCACCGCCCGAGATCATGGAGCGGGTGGCGAAGATGGAGAAGGTGTGCGCGGCGCACGGCGTGCGGCTGCCCAGTGCGGCGCTGCGCTTTCCCCTCCACCATCCGCAGGTGGCCGCGATCATCCCGGGTGCACGGACCGCCCGGGAGATCGCGATGAACAAGGAGACCTTCGAGGCGGAGATTCCGGCGGCGCTCTGGGCCGACCTGAAGCAGGAGGGCCTCGTGCGTTCCGACGCGCCCACCGGTTGAGGTTGATGGCGCGGCACGAAGGCCGATCGAGCGGTATGGAGAGAAGGCGATGATCGATGCGGGCAAATTGCTGCGCGGCCTGATGAACGGCGGGATGGCGCGCAAGGGCGGCGGCGCGATGCTGATGGGCGGCCTCGCACTCGCCGCCTTCGAGCATTTCAGCGAGCAGCGCAATCAGACGCGGCAGCCTCCTCCGGCACCCGTGCCGCCTGCCGGCAACCGGGGCAGCCGCCCGCCACCGCCGCCCTCGGGGGCGCCGCAGATGGCTGCACCGCCGCCGATACCGGATGGCTCGCGCGCCGCCGGTCCGGCCACACCGCCGCCGGTGCCTTCCGGGCCGACCATGGCTCCGGCGGCCGCATCGATGCCGGGCGAGGAGGAGAAGGCGCTGTTGCTGGTCAAGGCGATGATCGCCGCGGCCAAGGCGGACGGGGAGATCGACGCCGCGGAGCGGGCGGCCATTTTGGCACACGTGGACGAGCAGGACGCCGAGGCGCGGGCCTTCGTCGAGGCGGAGCTGCAAAAGCCCCTCGATCTCTACGAGATCACCAGCCGGGTGCGCGACGAGGCGACCGCGCGCGAGGTCTATGCGGCGTCGTTCCTGGCGATCGAGGTCGACACGCCGGCCGAGCGCGGCTTTCTCGACAGGCTGGCGGCGCGTCTGGGGCTGGAGCCGGCGCAAGCGGCGGAGATCGAGACGCGCCTCGAGGCGGACGCGGGCTGAAGTGCGAAGCCGCCCGGCTATTCAGCCGTCGCGGTGCGTGTGGATGCCGCATTCGGTCTTCTCCAGACCGCGCCAGCGGCCGGCGCGCGCATCCTCGCCCGCACGAAGGGGGCTGGTGCAGGGCGCACAGCCGATCGAGCCGTAGCCCTGCAGGATCAGCGGGTGCAGCGGCAACTGGCGCAGCCGCCGATAGTGGCGGATATCCTCCGCCGTCCAGTGCGCCAGGGGGTTGAGCTTGATCCTGCCGTCGGCCTCGTGCTCGATGGTCGACAGCGACGCCCGGCTCGCGCCCTGAAAGCGCTTGCGGCCGTTCACCCATCCGACGAAGGGCGCCAGTGCTTCGGTCAGCGGGTCGGTTTTGCGGATGTAGCAGCAGAGATCGGCGTCCCGGCGGTGCAGATCGCCCGAGTGATCGTGCCGCCGCAGATCGTTGGCATCCGGGCGCACGGCGCGGACGTCACGCAGCCCGAGATGAGCGCAGAGCTCGTCGCGATAGACCAGCGTCTCGGCGAAGAGCTTGCCCGTCTCGAGAAAGATCACGGGGGCATAGCGGTCCACGCTCGCCCACATGTCGAGCAGGACCGCGCTCTCCGCACCGAACGACGAAACCAGAGCGATTTCGCCCGGTGCCGCGGCGTGGGCGGCGCGGATGAGCGCCAGACCTTCGAGTTCGTCGTCCAAAGATGCCAGTGTCATCGTCGCGCTCCATCCATCGACCAAATCCACACTGGACGATGAATATTAATTTGTAAAACACATACATTTAGTGTTTAAATCACGTCGTTCGGCGACGAGGGCGACCTCGACATCGGCGGCCGTTCCGGTCTAGGACGTGCGTCGCTGCAGGTGGAACGATCGGCGGAGGCTTCGGATGAGCGAATGGCATTTCAGCATCGACGGCAACCAGACCGGGCCGATGGATCATGCCGCGGCGATGCAGTTTGCGCGCGACAAGCCCGAGGCGTTCTGCTGGCGGCCCGGCTTCACCAACTGGCAACTGGTCGGCGCCACACCCGAGCTGGCCGGCGGTCCGGTGCCGGGCGGGTTTCCCGGCCAGGTCCCCGGATGGCCGGCGGGCGGCACGGCGGCGACGGCAGCTATGCCGGTGGGCGGGCGGCCGCGGGTGGCCGACGAGATCGACTTCGAGGTGCGCGGCGAGGATCTGCAATATGTCGAGATCGAGCTCGATCCCGGCGAGAGTGCGGTCGCCGAGGCGGGCTCGATGATGTACAAGGACGCCGTCATCGAGATGCACACCATCTTCGGCGACGGCTCGGGCCAGGAGGCCGGGCAGGGCTTCATGGACAAGCTCATCGGCGCCGGCAAGCGGGTGCTCACCGGCGAAAGTCTGTTCACCACCGTGTTCGCGCACGAAGGCCCCTCGGGCAAGGCGCGGGTCGCCTTCGCGGCACCCTTCCCCGGCACCATCCTGCCGCTCAAGCTCGCCGAGCACGGCCATCGGCTGATCTGCCAGAAGGACAGCTTTCTCTGTGCCGCCAAGGGTGTGCAGATCGGCATTCATTTCCAGCGCCGCATCCTCACCGGTCTCTTCGGCGGCGAAGGCTTCATCATGCAGAAGCTCGAAGGCGACGGCTGGGTGTTCATCCATTTCGGCGGCAAGCTGTACGAGCGCAATCTGGCGCCCGGCGAAATCCTGCACGTCGACACCGGCTGCCTCGCCGCGCTGAGCGATACGGTGGACTACGACATCGAGCAGGTGCGCGGCATCAAGTCGATGGTGTTCGGCGGCGAGGGTCTGTTCTTCGCCCGCCTGCGCGGGCCCGGCCACATCTGGCTGCAGAGCCTGCCCTTCTCGAGGCTCGCCGGGCGCATGCTGGCGGCGGCACCGCAACGCGGCGGCAGCCGCGGCGAAGGCTCCGTGCTGGGCGGTCTGGGCGACATCTTCGGCGACAGTCGCTGAAGATACGCACCCGGCTCGGGCAGGGCGAGGCTTGGGTCCGCCGCCGCTACCGCGCGCTCACTTGTCGGTGACGAGGAAGTTCATCTTGTGGCGCCCGCCGCGCTCCTGGCGTCGCGCCCGGCGACGGTGCAGGAAGGCCTCGATACGGTTGCCGAGAAAGATGCCGAGGGGAATGCCGGCCAGCATGAACGGCACCGAGCCGAGGCTGACCGCCGCCAGGATCGTCTCGCCCATCTCGGTGATCGAGCTGAAGCTGGCGAAGGCGTCGGCACTCATCGCCACGTCGCAGGCCAGGGCGACGCAGCCGATCTTGTAATAGACGAAGTAGGTCGGGCCCATGGTCAGCGGATTGACGACCATGCTGCCGACCAGCATCGCCGGCAGGCTCAGATGGATGGTCGAGAACTTGTTCCACAAAAAGCCGGCGACGAGGCAGATCACCACCTGCAGCCCGACCGTCGGCGAGAAGCCGATGACCATGCCGGCCGCGAGCGACAGGCCCAGTGTGCCCTGACGATAGCTCTTGGAGCGCCAGGCCCGCAGCATCGGTCGCAGAATCTTGAACTTCATCGGCTTTTCGATGACCCGACGATGGAGGTTCGACGATGGCCGTACATCGCGAGATGTCTGCCCGCCCTGTCGATCATGCCGTTCTTTGGTTGACGATCGGTTAACGTCGACGGTTGCGTGCAGCGTAGCTCAAAGCGGGGTATCGGCGCTACTGTCCTTGCACGTCTCGACGTGTTCGATGGCGGTGCGCCGGTTCGTCCCTCAGCCCTTGTTGGCTACCGTGGCGCGGATGTCGACCGAACGCAAAAAACCCAGAGTATAATCCACGGCGGACCACGCGGTGACGAGGGTCGCCGCCAGCAGCAGTCCGAAGACGGTGTGCGTCACCCAGCCCGCCGGATGGAGGCCGTAGACGAAGAACAGCACCACGGCGGCGATCTGCACCACGCCCTGGACCACCGCCTTGAGCTTGCCGCTCGTCCGCGCCGAGAGCGTGATTCCGTTCTGCTGGGAGAAGATACGAAGATAGGCCACGAGGATGTCGCGGCTGACGATGATCGCGACCATCCACATCGGCATCCAGCCGGCGTCGAGGAAGGCCAGGAAGACCATGGCGCGATAGAGGCTGTCGGCGAGCGGATCGACGATCTTGCCGAAGTTTGAGGTGGCGCCGTAGCGTCGGGCGATATGGCCGTCCATCAGGTCCGAGATTTCGGAAAGACCCATCACCACCAGTGTCGCGAACAGAGCCCAGCGCGATTGCTGCGCGATCAGCAGCATGACCAGGGGGCCGCAGAAGATGCGGCCGAGGCTCAGCAGGTTGGGCAGGGTGCGCATCAAATCGGGTCCGCGCGCAATGAGACTAGGCCACCGGTCCGGCGACGATCGGTCCACCATGTGCGGCGATGACGAAGTCCTACAACACGTCACGTCCCACGAAGACGAGTTGTATGATGCGGGCTGCGTGGGAGCAAGGGAAACCCGGGTCGGGACGGTCCGCCGCCCAAGATGTCGCGGCCTCGGGCCGGCGAAACCTGCAGCCGACGTTCGGGTGTGCGCCCTCGTCGTGTCCTCGTCCGGTAACGCGGCAGAAAAACAACCAATGAGCAAAAGACTGTAAGGAAATTATTTTTTGAAGTGACCAGGCGTATGGTGCATGGTAGCGCCTGACGATCACGCCCGGGAAGGGCGATCTCGGGTGGTGACGGTAAATCTGCCGATGAGCATGCAGGATGGGGCGGTCTTGCGGGGCCTGACAACGCGAACGAGGACCGATCGAAGGAGCGGCTTCCGCTCGCCCCGATCCGAGCGATGGTCCAAGAGTAGCATGATCAGCATGCTGGCGGTCCCGGCGCTGATCGGGTCGCTGGTGATGCCGTTCGTCTCTGGGCCGGCCGCCGTCATTCTCTTCGTCTTCGCCGCCGCCGCACTGGCGATGATCGTCGCCCACGACGTGCTGGGCCAATCCGCCTCCTCGCAGGCCGGCACGGCCGGCCCGCTCGAGCGGGTGGTGCCCGATCTGCTGTTGCGCCGGCGCAGCGTCGTTCCCGGTGGAATCGACGGTCTGCCGCGGGACGCACTGACCGGCCTGCCGGACCGTCACGCTCTCGACATCGTCGCCACCTCGGCCATGCAGGAGGCGGACCGGCACGAGCGCCTGGTCGCCGTCGTCACCTTCGATCTCGATCGGCTGACGGACGTCAACGGCTGTCACGGCTTCGCCGCCGGCGATCTCGTGCTGCGCACCGCCGCACGGCGGCTGGCCAGTCTCTCGCCCGAACTGGTCGTGCGCAGCACCGGCGACCGCTTCGTCATGCTGCTCACCGATCTGGCCGAACGTGCCACCGGCGAGCTCGCCGTCGCCGCCGCACTGGACCGGCTCGCCCAGGCGGTGCGGCTCGACGGTCTGCGGGAGATCGACGTTCACACCTCGGCCAGTGCGGGCATCGCCTTCTACCCGCAGCACGGCACCGATCTCGCCGGCCTGCTGCAGCGCGCCGAGATGGCGATGGTGGAGGCCAAGCAGGCGGGCGGCCGGCGCTTTCGGGTCTATGACGAGGCGATGATCCGCGGCCTTCGCCTGCGCAACGAGATGGAGCGGGATCTCAAGCGTGCGATCGACGGGCGGCAGTTGCAGCTCCACTACCAGCCGCAGTTCGAGTTGCACACCGGCCGGGTCGTCGGTTTCGAGGCGCTGATGCGCTGGCAGCATCCCGAGCGCGGCTGGGTGCCTCCGGCGATCTTCATCCCGGTCGCCGAGAGCTCGGGCCTGATCCGGCCGCTCGGCTCGTGGCTCATCCGCGAGGCCTGCAGCGCCTGCCGGTCGTGGCGCGACCGCGGCCACGATCCGACCATGGCCATCAACATCTCCGCCGCCCAGTTGCGGCAGGAGGAACTGCTCGACGATCTGGCCGGTGCCTTGAGCAGGAACGCCCTCGAGCCCGACCGCCTGGAACTGGAGCTTACGGAGAGCCTCTTCGTCGATCCGTCCGAGATCGTCATGCGCCGCAGCCTCGAGCAGTTGGCGCATATGGGGGTGAAGCTGGCGATCGACGATTTCGGAACGGGTTATTCCTCACTCGCCTATCTCAAGCGATTGCCGGTCGGAAAGATCAAGATCGACAAGTCCTTCATCGCCGGGATCGGCAGCGAGGACGTCGACGAAGCCCTGGTCCGGGCGATCATCGGTCTGGCCCGTACCTTCGGCAAGGGTGTGCTGGCCGAAGGCATCGAGACGGAAGCCCAACGCGCCTTCCTCGCGCAGGAGGGCTGCGAACAGGGCCAGGGCTATCTCTTCTCGCGGCCCGTCCCCTTCGCCCAGTGCGACCGTTTCTTCGAGCCGGATCCCCTCGCCGTTCGCCGTACCGGCTGACCGCAGGTCGCGGCCGTGACCGCCGACGTCAGATCCGTCCGTCATAGGCGCCCGCATCGAACACGCAGGCGATCAGGCTGAAGCCGGCTCGGGCGCGTGCGCTCTCGAGCGCATCGGTCAGGGCCTCGCGGCTCGTGACGGTGATCCCGTGGCCGCCCAGACCCTCGGCGACACGGGCGAGATCGAAGCCGCCGAGTGCGACGCCGGCGGGCTTCAACTGGACCTCGCGCTGCTTCTTCTCGATCAGCGCCAGCGAGTGATCGACGAAGACCACCACGATCAGATCGAGGTTTCGTTCGGCGCAGGTGGCGAGCTCGCCCAGGCACATCAGGAGGCCGCCGTCGCCCATGAAGGCCACGGCCGGGCGGTCGGGCTCGGCGATCCCGGCGCCCATCGCCAGCGGAAGCGCGCACCCCATCGTGCAGAGACCGTTCGACTGCAGGAGCGTGCGCGGCTCGAAGCAGCGCCAGAGCTGGCTGAAGAGGATGCGGTGGGCGCCGGCATCGACGCTCGCCACGGTGTCGCGCGGAACGACGCGGCGGGCGGTGTCGACGATGGCGGCCGGCCCCCAGGCCTCGTCCACGCGCAACGGCTCGAGGATCGCCCGGCGATGCTCCGCCACTTCTTCCGCCGTCCACAGCGAAGCGCCCTCGACCCCGGCACCGAGCGCATCGAGACCGGCGCCGACGTGGCAGACGAAGCTCATCGTCGCCTGATGCATGTAATGGTCGTTGGCGACCGCCGTCAGCTCGACGACCTTCGAGGCGGCCGGATCCCATGGGCTCTGCCAGGACGGCCGCATCTCGATCGGGTCGTAGCCGGCCAGCACGATCAGATCCGCCGCTTCGACCAGCGGCAGCAGGCGTGCGTCGGCGACCGGAGAGAGGGCGGCCGGAGCGAGCGCCAAGGGATGGTCTTCGGGCAGGAGGCCCTTGGCCTTGTAGGTCTGGA
>JAGREO010000344.1 GCA_020446525.1 Geminicoccaceae bacterium
TCTCGTCTGCCACCACCAACATGACAGGCTTGCAAGAGACAAGGGTGCGACCCTCCGGCGTACGATGCCTCACGCGCCCCCAGCGGCGTCGCCTCGGGCACGTCGCGCACGATCCGGCTGCCCCGGTTCCCGAACGGTCGGCCCCCAGGGGCGCTACGTCGCGCCGGTGACGCGCCAGATGACGTTGCCGACGTCGTCGGCGACGAGCAGCGACTTGTCGGGGCCGAGGGTCACGCCGACCGGGCGGCCATAGGCTTCCTTTTCGTCGGGCGAGAGGAAGCCCGTGAGGATGTCGCGGGGCGGGCCCGAGGGGCGGCCGTTCTCGAAGGGGACGAAGACGACCGCGTAGCCGGAGAGGGTGCTGCGGTTCCAGGAGCCGTGCTGGCCGATCGCCATGCCCTCGGGAAAACCGGGGAGCGTGCCGGCCGGCAGCCAGCAGAGGCCCAGGGACGCGGTGTGGCCGCCCAGCGCGTAGTCCGGCTCGAGCGCGCGCGCGACCAGCGCCTCGTCCTGCGGCCGTACCCGATCGTCGACGATCCGCCCCCAATAGCAGTAGGGCCAGCCGTAGAAGCCGCCTTCCTCGACGGCGGTGAGATAATCGGGCGGGACTTCGTCGCCCAGCCCGTCGCGCTCGTTGACCACCGTCCAGAGCACGCCGGTTGCGGGCTCCCACGCCATGCCGACGGGGTTGCGCAGGCCGGAGGCGAAGATGCGGCTGCGGCCGGTCGCGATCTCATATTCGTGGATGGCGGCGCGACCTTCCTCGACCTCCATGCCCTCGTCGGCGATGTTGGTCAGCGAGCCGACGCCGACATAGAGCCTGCGGCCGTCCGCGTCGGCCAGGAGGCTGCGGGTCCAGTGGCCGCCCGGCTCGAAGCGCGCGAGGGTGCGCCCTTCGGCCCCGATGCGCGTGGCGCCGTCGGCATAGGGAAAGGCCACGAGGCCGTCGGTGTTGCCGACATAGAAGGTGCCGTCCAGCATCGCCATGCCGAAGGGGTGGTAGAGGTTCTCGAGGAAGGCGTGGCGGATTTCGGCGACACCGTCGCCGTCGGCGTCGCGCAGCAGGGTGATGCGGTTGGCGCTCTCGCCGATCGCCTTGGCCCGTCGCATGGTGGCGGTGATCGCGTATTGGAAGGGCGTCTCGATCTTCCTGCGCTGCAGGCCCAGCGATTCCGCCACGGTTACGTCGCCGTTCGGCAGCACGCAGATCCAGCGCGGATGGGCGAGGTCGGTGGCGAACGCATTCACCTCGAGGCCGGGCGCGGCTTCGGGTCGCCTTCCGTCGCGCCAGCCCCGGGCGGTCGGCATCTTGAGTGTGGGGATGCGTTGCGGCACGGCCTCGGGGATGTCGGGTGCGCCGCCCCAGGCCGGCACCTGCGGCTCGCTGCCCCATCGGCGCATGAGGATCATGGTGCCGCCGACCATCGCGACGGCCCGCGCATAGATGTCGGAAAAGCTCATCGTTCGCCTTCGATCGAGGAATGAGGGCCGGACCGGCACCGGCCGGACCGGCGGACCGGTGCGCGGAGTGGCGGTGCACGGGGGAGCGGCAGATGTCGGTCCCGCTTCGGATCTATCGTTTTTCCCGGGCGAGTCCACTCGTCGGGCGCCCTGGTGCGGGCGGAGCGTGATCGCCGGTCGATTTCGGGGTTCCGCGGTGCGAGACTGCGGGCGGTGCAGGAACGGCAGCGGGAGGCGACGGGGGACCGATGGACGAGACGCATCTTCAGGTTCGCGCGACCGCGCGGCAGTTTTCCGAACGGGTGGTGCGGCCGGTGGCGGGCGAGCTCGATCGCAGCGAGCGCTTTCCGGAAGAGATCTATGCGCAGATGGCCGAGGCGGGGCTCTTCGGCATCGGCGTGCCCGAGGAGATGGGCGGGCCGGGGCTCGATGCGCTGGCCTATGCCGTGGTCATGGAGGAACTGGGTCGCGGTTACGCTTCGATCGCCGATCAGTGCGGGCTGGTCGAGCTGATCTGCACGCTGCTGGTCCGCCACGGCACGAAGGAACAGCGCCTCGACCTGCTCGGGGCGGTGATGCATGCACGCAGCAGGGTCGCCTATTGCATCACCGAGGCCGAGGCCGGCAGCGACGTCGCCGGCATCCGCACGACGGCGGTGCGCGAGGGCCTTGGCTGGCGGCTCGACGGCGAGAAGATCTGGATTCACAACGCGCCGGTGGCCGATACGGGCTTCGTGCTGGCGCGCACCGATCCCGCGGCCGGGCATCGCGGCATGAGCATCTTCATCGTCGATTTGCACGCCCGGGGCGTCACGCGCGGCCCGAAGGAGCACAAGATGGGCCAGCGGGCGAGCCAGGTGGGTGCCCTGCGCTTCGAGGGCGTGCGGCTCGGCACCGGCGCGCTGCTGGGCGAGGAGGGGCGCGGGTTCCACATGATGATGAGCGTGCTCGACAAGGGTCGTCTCGGCATCGCGGCGCTGGCCGTCGGCGTCGCCCGGGCGGGACTCGAAGCGGCGCTCGAGCAGGTGCGCACGCGACGGCAGTTCGGTGCGGCGATCGCCGATTTTCAGGGCGTGCAGTGGCTGCTCGCCGACATGGCCAAGG
>JAGREO010000345.1 GCA_020446525.1 Geminicoccaceae bacterium
TCCGGGGGCGATACCGCGTGGGCGAACGGCGGGGGGTGCCCTCGATACCGCCCCGGCGGTCCGTCCCCCGGCTTCGGATCCCGGCGACGGCGTGCTCGACATGGCGCTTCGGCGGTCATAGGATCCGGGCCGGAGCAGGGGGAGGTCGCGCTCGGTACCACCGGCGATGAGGAGATCTCCGCGCATGAACTGGACGCTGGCCGATCTCGAGGCCTGGGACACACGCATCCGGCGCCATGTCGAGGAGTTCGGCCTCGACACCTATCCGCAGGAATTCGAGGTGTGCGACCAGGAGGCCATGCTCGGCTACATGGCCTATCACGGCATGCCGTCACACTATCCGCACTGGAGCTTCGGCAAGTCCTTCGAGCAGACCAAGACCATGTATTCCTATGGCGTCCAGGGTCTGCCCTACGAGATGGTCATCAACTCGGACCCCTGTCTCGCCTATCTGATGCGCGACAATTCGCTGTGCCTGCAAGTGCTGACCATCGCCCACGTCTACGGCCACAATGATTTCTTCAAGAACAACTTCACCTTCACCAGCGCCACCCGGGCGTCGGAGACCTTGGCCTCCTTCAAGACGCGGGCCGATCGCGTCCGCCGCTATGCAGAGGACCCGTCGATCGGGCCGCTGGCGGTGGAGGAATGGCTGGATGCGGCGCATGCGCTCTCCTTGAACCGCTCGCGCAACGCCCTCACGCCGCGGCTCTCGCCGGCCGACCAGCGTGCCCGCGTCGTCCGCGCCGCCGAGCCCGCCGCCGATCCCTTCGCGGAATTGCACCTGCGTGCGGAGCCGGAGCCGGTGGATCTGACCCGGACCCCGCTCGAGCCCGATCCCGACGTGCTGCTCTTCATCCGCGACCACGGCTACGGTCTGGCGGACTGGCAGCGCGATCTCCTGACGATCGTCGACGAGGAGGCCCGCTACTTCGTCCCGCAGATCGAGACCAAGATCATGAACGAAGGGTGGGCCAGCTTCTGGCACCACAAGATCATGAACGCCCTCGATCTGCCGCCCGAGCTGCACATGGAATTCATGGTTCGCCACAATCAGGTGATCTGCCCGCATCCGGGCGGGCTCAATCCCTATCATGTCGGCTTCGTCGTCTGGCACGACATCGAGCGGCGGTTCGGCGGCGCCGAGAGTGCGGAGGGCCGGGCGAAGATGTTCGAGGTGCGCGAGACCGATCGCGACGTGGCCTTTCTGCGCCGGTTCCTGACCCACGAGCTGATGCGCGAGCTCGACATGTTCTCCTGGCGGCCGCGCGGCGAGCATCTGGTCGTCGACAAGGTCGCCGACGAGGAGAACTGGCAGGAGGTGCGCGACAAGCTCTTGCATCAGGTCGGCAGCGGCGGCATGCCGTCGATCGAGGTGGTCGACGCCGATCACGGCGGCCGACGCGCCCTGCTCGTGCGTCACCGCCACGACGGCCGCGATCTCGATCTGGGCTATGCCGAAAAGACGATGGCCCATCTGCGCCGTCTCTGGGGCCACGACGTGCATCTCGAGACGGAGTTGCGCGGCAAGCGGGCGATGCTGACCGCGACCGAGAGCGGCTTCGACGCGCGCCTCGTCGCCTGATCGCCCCGCCCGAAACGGCGACGCCCCGCCGGCGGGACCGACGGGGCGCGTCCTCGTCCGACGAAGGGGACGGACCTACTCGAGGGCGATGAACTCCTCCTCGGTATATTCCGGCCGCGCGTCGAGCGTGTCCTCGGTTTCGTTCGGCAGAGCCAGCCGGCTGTCCGGCGTCAGCTGGAACTCGCTCAGCGGAACCGCCGCCAGCTTCTCGCCGATGCCGAGAAAGCCGCTGAAGCCGACGACGAGATAGATCTGGTCGTCGCTGCGCGAGCGGACGGCATAGTCCACGTCGCCGATCTGTTCACCCTGCGCGTTGTAGACCTCGTAGCCGACGAAATCGGCCGGCGTGCCGACCTCCGCCCGCTCGACGAGAACGCGCTCCTGCTCCCGCCTCTGCTCCACGTCGCCGGCGGCCTGCTGCGTCGGGGCCTCGGTGGAGCGGGGCTGTTCGGTGGAGGTGGTCTGCGCCGTCTGCGCCGGCGGCTGGCCGGTCGTCGATTGCTGATCCGGACCCGCCGGCGTCTCCGCCGGATCGGCGGTGACCATCGCCGGCGGCTGTTGGGTGGTCTGCTCTTGCGTCGTGCTCTGCTCACCGGCCCGGGGCTGCTGATCGGCCTGCGCCATCGCCGACTGGCGCTGTGCCGCGTCGCCGCCCTGCTGCCGGCTCGCGTCCACCTGGCTGACCTCGACCTTCGGCTCTTCCTGCTTGAACTCGATCTTGGGATCGGCGCGGTTGACCGTGACCTTGGGGTCTTCCTGCTGATAGTTGACCTTGGGCTGGCCTTCCTCGTTGGTCGTCAACTGGATGTCCGGCTGCTCGGACTGCTGATCGACCTTGACGTTCGGCTGCCCCGCGGCCTGCTGAACCTGGACGTCGGGCTTGTCCTGACTGACCTGGACCTGCGGCTGCCGCTGCTCCACCGCGACCTCGGGCCGGGGCTGCTGGACACGGACGATGGGGGCCGGCATCTCGACGGTGATCGTCGGCTCGGGCATGTTGATGGTGATCTCGGGCTGCGGCTGATGGATCGTGATGATCGGCTGCTGCTGCTCGACGCTGATGGTGGGGCGGCCCTGCTTGACCGTTACCTCCGGCTCGGGCTGCCGCACCACGATCTCCGCACCGCCCTGTTGCGTCGCCTGATCGCTCTGGCTTCCGTCCGATGCCGCGGCCTGGCTCTTCGTCTCGCCCGTCGCCTGGTTCCCGGCCGCGTCGCCGCCCTGGGCCGCCTCGGTCTGGGCCGCCTGCTCGGACGGCTTGTCGACGACGTTCTCGGCGGCCTGACCCGGCACCTCTCGTGCTGGCGCCGTTCCTTCGGCCTGCTGCTGCTCCATCGAGCCCTCGATGTCGCCGACGATGGTCTGGCAGGTCTGTGCGTCGTCGTTCTCGGCCGCCTTGCGCGCCTCCTCCAGGCGTCGGGTCATCTCCTGCTGGCGATCGGCGGGAATGTCGGCGTCGAGCAGGGCGGTCTGCACGTCCACCAGCTGCTCGAGGCAGCGCCGCGAGTCGTCGCTCTGGGCGTTGGCCACCGACGTGGCACCGAGGATCAGCGCCGACGTGCCGGCGAGAAGCATGGTGTTACCAAAACGGGGCATGGCGTTCTCCCTGAGTGAGGGGGTTGAGCGCGGGCCGCCCGCGAGACCGCCCGCTCCATGGCTGCGTGAACGGACGATCGCTGTGCAGGTTTCATCGATTTCTCGCTTTCGGGTGACGCCGTCGCGGAACGCCGGGATCGCAAAAGGCTTCGCCGCCGCGATCCGACGTCGTAGGTTCGGCGCCATGTTCCGGTGCCGCGGCGCCCGCACCATCGCCGCCCAACGCTCATGCATGGAGATCGAGCCGCCATGACCACGAGACCCTATCGCGGCATCCACCCCATCGCACCCACGCCCTTTACCGACGGTGGCGAGATCGACCGTGAAGGTATGGGCCGCGTGGTGGACTGTATGATCGACCAGGGCGTCGACGGCATCTGCGTCCTCGCCAACTATTCCGAGCAGTTCCTGCTCTCGGATGCGGAACGGGACGCGCTCCTCGATCTCTGTGCGGAGCGCAACGCCGGGCGATCGGTCCTCACCGTGACGATCAGCCATTTCTCGACCGACGTCGCCGTGACGCGTGCCGAGCGGGCGGCCCGGGCGGGTGCCGACATGCTGATGGCGATGCCGCCCTATCACGGCGCCTTGCTGCGCGCCGACGAGAAGGGCACCTTCGAGCATTTCGCCCGCATCGCCGATGCCGCCCGGCTGCCCTTGATGATCCAGGACGCGCCCCTGAGCGGCATGACCCTGTCGGTGCCGTTTCTCGCCCGGCTGGCGCGCGAGATCGATCTGGTCGCCTATCTCAAGATCGAGACGCCCGGCACCGCCGGCAAGCTGCGGGCACTGATCGAGGCCGCGGGCGAAAGCGTCGAGGGTCCCTTCGACGGCGAGGAAGCCATCACCCTCATGGCCGATCTCGACGCCGGCGCCACCGGCAC
>JAGREO010000346.1:0-450 GCA_020446525.1 Geminicoccaceae bacterium
GCGCGCCGCACCCGAGCGCAAGCGCGAGGCGATGCGCGGGCCGGCCCACTCGCCTTTCGCGGTGCTGGCCGAACTGACCCGGAAACGCGCTTGAGCGAGAACGGCCTCAGGCTCGACAAGTGGCTGTTCCACGCCCGTTTCGTCAAGCAGCGGACGCTGGTCGCCGACCTCGTCCGCCGGCGCCGCATCCGGATCAACGACCAGTTGACCGCCAAGGTGCACCAGGCCGTCCGCCCCGGCGACGTGATGACGCTGGTGCGGCCGAACGAGGTGGTCGTGCTGCGCGTTCTGGCGCTCGGCACGCGACGCGGCCCCGCCACCGAAGCGCAAGGGCTCTACGAGGTGATCGAGCGCCACTGAGGCGGCCGGCACGTTCGGGCGGGGTCAGTCGGCCATGAGCTGCGCGCGATACTCGGCGAAGTGCGCGAGGGTGTCGGGGTCGATCGTCGG
>JAGREO010000346.1:519-5158 GCA_020446525.1 Geminicoccaceae bacterium
TCGGCCGGCACCACGTACCAGGGCGCCTGCGGCGAGGCGGTGGCGCGGATCGCCGCCTCGTAGGCCTGCATATAGGCGCTCCAGTGCCGGCGCGTCTCGAGATCGGAGGGGGCGAACTTCCAGTGCTTCTCGGGATCGTCCAGCCGCTCGAGGAACCGCTCCTTCTGCTCGTCNTCGAGACGTTGAGGAAGAACTTGAGCACCAGCGTGCCCTGGCGCGCCAGATAATCCTCGAACCGCCGGATGTCCTCGAGCCGCTGGCGCCAGAGGTCCTGGGAGGTCACCGCCTCCGGCAGACGCTGGGCTTCGAGGAAGGCCGGGTGCACGCGCACCGCCAGCACCTCCTCGTAATAGGACCGATTGAAGATGCCGATTCGGCCGCGCTCGGGCAGCCGCCGCACGCAGCGCCAGAGGAAATCATGGTCGAGCTCCTCGGCCGACGGCGCCTTGAAGGAGAAGACCTGGCAGCCCTGCGGATTGACGCCGGACATCACCTTCTTGATCGTGCTGTCCTTGCCGGCGGCGTCCATCGCCTGGAAGATCAGCAGCACCGACCAGCGGTTCTCGGCATAGAGCCGCTCCTGCAGCCCGCGCAGTTCGTCGATCCGCCGCTCGAGCAGGCGGTCCGCCGCCTGCTTGTCGAGTGCGGTCTCATCGGCCGCGTCGGTGGGCATGCGGGCCAGCGTGAAGCCCACGCCGTCACGCACGCGATAGGGTTCGATCAGCCGGGCCGCATCCATTCTCGCTCCTCGCTCGCTGCCGCTGGAGCATACCCGATGCTGCCCGGCATTCCATGCCGCTTGTGAGGGCGGCCCTCCCGGGGCCATGACGGCCGCGCACCACCCACGGGAACCCGCTCGGGAACGACGGATGCGCGACGCCCTGCTGGCGATGTTCTGCGCCGCCCTTCTGGCGGTGATCATGACCACGCCGCACGTCGGCGCGCTCGCCTATGCGTGGTTCTCCCTGATGAACCCGCACAGGCTCACCTACGGCTTCGCCTACACCCTGCCGCTCGCCTTCGCCTTCGCCGTCGCCACGATCGCCGCCTGGATCCTGTCCGACGAGCGCAAGCTGCCGGACATGACCCTGCTCGCCTGGTGGCTGGTTCTGTTCGGCATCTGGATCTGCGTCACCACATGGTCGGCGCTGGTGCCCGAGCCGGCGATGGAGAAGTTCGACCGTGTCATCAAGAACCTGATCGCCGTCTTCGTGACCCTGGTGCTGATCGATCGCCGCTCGCGACTGACCCAGCTCGTCTGGGTCGTCACCCTCTCGATCGTGATCTTCGGCGTCAAGGGCGGCATCTTCACCATCCTCACCGGCGGCAGCCACCGGGTCTGGGGTCCGCCGGCCAGCATGATCGCCGACAACAACACGCTCGCCCTGGCGCTGGTGATGGTCCTGCCGCTGCTCTACCATCTGTGCCGGCAGGCGCCGCACCCGTGGCTGCGGCGCGGCCTCTACGTCGCGCTCGGGCTGACCCTGGTCGCCATCGTCGGCACCCAGTCGCGCGGCGGGATGCTCGCGCTCGGTGCCATGGGCGTGCTCTTCTGGTGGCGCGCGCCGCACAAGCTGGCCTTCGCGCTCATCGGCCTCTCCGTCGCGGCGCTGGTCGGCTGGCTGATGTTCGATGTGATCGTCGAGCGCCTCTCGACCCTGCAGGACGTCGACGCGGACGCCTCGGCGCAAGGCCGCTTCGAGGCCTGGGCCTTCGCGCTGAAGATCGTCGAGGAGCACCCCTGGACCGGCGGCGGCTTCTTCGTCTTCACCCTCAACGAGCAGATCATCGAGGGTGAACTGGGCTATCTCAACGCCCACAGCATCTATTTCGAGGTGCTGGGCGAGCACGGCTATGTCGGCCTCGTGCTGTTCGTCGGCCTGATCCTCGGATGCCTGATCTCCTGCGCCAGAGTGATGCGCACGACCGCCGGGCGCGAGGACCTGCACTGGGCGCACGATCTGGCGTCGAGCCTGCAGCTGGCGACGATCGGCTATGCGGTCGGCGGCGCCTTTCTGACCATGGCCTTCTACGACCTCTTCTACTATTTCCTGGCGATCGCCGTCATCAATCAGACGGTGGTCCGGGCCATCCTCGAGCAGGAACGCTACGAGGCACGCATCCGCTCCGCCCGCCTGTTCGCCGAGCACCGCCGCTCGCTGCGCTACCACACGCCGGTGCGCGCCCTCGCCCCGGCCTTCGTCCCCACCGCCCGCGATTGAGCAGCGGCGCCTTTGGCCGGCGCGTCCGCCATGCTACGTACGGGCCGCGTGGCGGCGATCATGCCGGTTGGGGGGAGGAGCGGGTCCGTGAGACTGGAAGGCAAGAAGGCGCTGGTCACCGGTGCGGGGAGCATCGGCATGGGCCGGGCCACCGCCCTGGCCTTCGCCCGCGAAGGTGCGGATGTCGCGATCCACTACCATTCGAGACCGGAGGTCGCCGAAGAGCTGCGCCGGGAGATCGAGGATGCGGGCACGGGCCGCCGCGCCTGCTGCCTCGGTGCCGACCTCTCGACGGCCGCCGCCTGCCGCGATCTGGTCGACGAGGCCCGCGAGCGGCTGGGCGGCCTCGACATCCTGGTGACGGCGGCGGCGACGATCGTCCGCAAGCCCATTCTCGATTTTACCGACGAGGAATGGGACCGGCTGATGGACCTCAACCTTCGCGGCACCTTCGCCTGCATCACCCAGGCCGCCCGGCACATGAAGAACGACGGCACGAAGGGCCGCATCATCGTCTACGGCTCGGTCGTGCAGCAGGCGGCCAAGCCGCTGCAGGTGGGTTACGGCGTCAGCAAGGCCGGGGCGGCGCACCTCGCGCGCGGGCTCGCCGTCGAGGTGGCGGCGCACGGCATCACGGTCAACATCATCGCCCCCGGCCCGATCCTCACCGACTTCAACCGCGACACCCTGGCCGATCCCAAGATCGCCGCCGAACGGGCGAAGGACATCCCGATGGGCCGCATCGGCCGGGTCGAGGACGTGGTGGAAGCGGCCCTCTACTTCGCCAGCCCGGCCGCGGCCTACACGACCGGCGTCACCATCTTCTGCGACGGCGGCTTCGTGCTGCCCTGAAGCGACGGATTCCCGATCACCCGTGACACCGGCGGTCCGCCGGGCCCCTTTCGCGTCCCGATCGGGCGGCGTCGTAGCTGCGACCCGTTGCAGGCGCTTCGGACATGACGGCGTCGCGATCTTAAGGCGTTGTTAAAGGAAGTGTCGGATCATGAGCGTTTGGTGCAACGACGCTCGGGGTTCGATCGATGCTCGCCATGCTGCGGCGCTGCCTTTGTCGGGATGTGTACGGCTCGACCATGCCTTTCTTCGCCATCGGCTCGAGCGTGCTTCTCGGCGCGGCCGGGCTGGCCGTCGATCTCGGGCGCGGCGAACTGGCTCGTGCCGACCTGCAGCGGGCGGTCGATGCCGCCGCTCTGGCCACCGTCGCGTCGGTGGTGCGCTCGGGCGATTATCTCGACGACGGCAGCGCCCTCGACGCCGACACCGTCGCCCTGATGAAGAGCATCGTGCGCGCCAATCTCGACAGGAGCTGGGGCGACATCGAGGTCGCCATCTCGCATCAGGTGCTGCCCGAGGACTCCGGTCTGCGGGTGCACGCGACCGCATCGCTGCCGACGACGCTGATGCGTGTGCTCGGGTCCGAGAGCATGACCATCAGCGCCTCGGCTGCCGCCGCCGGCGGTCGCCCGCCGATGGACATCGCCCTGGTGATCGATACGTCGACCTCGGTCGGTCACGATCTGCCGCTGCTGCGACGGGCGGGGAGCGATTTCGTCGAGACGCTGTTCGGTGAACGGGACATCCTGCCCGAGACCCATGTCTCGGTCGTGCCCTTCTCCCGTCGGGTGAAGATCGATCGGGCCGACTGGCTGGCGGGCCCGCCTTCGCCCGAGTGGACCGGCTGCATGAACGAGCGCCCGGGCGACCCGCTCTCCTATCTCGATCGGGTACCCTCGATGGCCGGCTTCGGCGCGTGGGAGCCGCACGAGGATTACTGGTACGACGATTTCTATTATGAGAGCGGCGAGCAGGATCCGGGCTTCCAGTGCCCGCCGCGAGCGCCCTTGCCGCTTACCAACGAGAAGACGCGGCTGCTCGACTATCTCGACGGCATCGAGCTCGAATATGGCACCTGCGCCGACATCGGGCTGGCCTGGGGCGTGCGCACCCTCTCGCCCGACTGGAAGGGCCTCTGGGGCGATCCGGACACGCCGAGCACCCTGGAGCAGCGCGGCAAGGCGATCGTGCTGATGACCGACGGCCAGAGCGCCGGAGGCTGCACCGAGCGGCATTCAGGCTCGACCCGGACGACGGAAATCCTTCTCAGCTACTGCTCGGCTCTCAAAGCCGAGGGCTGGCTGCTGGTCACGGTCGCCATCGACACCCCGGCCTCCGTTCAGGACATGTTGCGTGCGTGCGCCAGCCCGGGTGCCTACTTCTACGAGGTGGTCGACTGGTCACGCTTGCCCGAGATCGCCAGCGGTATCGCCGCCGACGTCGGTGGCGGCAAGGTCCGCCGCATCCAGTAGCCGCTCGGCTCTGGAAAAGCCCGCACCACCCCTCCCGCCTGCCCTACCCCAACTGACAGAATCAAAATGAGAAAGCCGGAGGTCCGGAGCAAC
>JAGREO010000347.1 GCA_020446525.1 Geminicoccaceae bacterium
CCCGGCATCAGCCCGATCAGGCCGTAGATCAGGAACGAGAGGAGGATCAGCAGGAGCGCCGTTTCGATCGCCCGACGCAGCATGTAGCGCAGCATGGTTCACCGATAGCCGAAGCGGCGGAAGTGTAAAGCGGGCGCGCCGATCGAAGCCGCGCGTGTCGCCGGTTCTTCAGGCGACGAGCATCGGCTGCAATTGCGGCAGCAGCATCGGCCGGCCGAGCAGGAAGCCCTGCGCCTCGTCGCAGCCGAGCGCCAGGAGCGCGTCGAGCTGGTCCTCTTCTTCCACCCCTTCGGCGACCGACGTCCAGCCCAGCGCCCTGGCCAGCGTGATCGCCGCCTTGACCACGGCCCAGTCGCGGCGGTCGATGCACATGCGGCGGACGAAGGTGCGATCGATCTTGACTGCGTCGAAGGGCAGGGTCTTGAGGAAGACGAGCGGCACCGAGCCGCGGCCGAAATTATCGAGTACCAGCCGGACGCCGAGCCCCTTGAGCCGGTGCAGCTCGCGCTCGAGCGTCGGCCCCGGAGCGCGCGCGCAGGCACTCTCGGCGATCTCGAGCTCGAGCCGTTCGGGTGCCAGTTCGGCCGCGTCCAGCGCCGCCAGGATCTGTCGCGAGAAATCCGGCCGCTGGAGTTGCACGGCCGAGATGTTCACCGCGGCCCGGGTCGCGAGGCCGTCGTTCTGCCAGAGCCGCGCCTGGTCGCACGCCTCGGCCAGCACGTGACGGCCGATCAGGTCGAGCAGGCCGGTGGTCTCGGCGATCGGCAGGAAGTCGGCCGGCGGCAGGATGCCGAGGCTCGGGTGGCGCCAGCGCAGCAGGGCTTCGGCGGCGACGATCCGTCTCGTGGAGAGCGTGTAGCGCGGCTGGAAGCGCAATTCGAGCTGGCCTTCCTGGACGGCGGTGCGCAGACCCTTCTCGAGCAGGTGGCGCGCCTCGATCGATTCCCGCAACTCCTTGGAGAAGACGCTGTAGCGACCCCGGCCGAACGATTTGGCCTCATAGAGGGCCTGATCGGCATGGCTCAGGAGGATGTCGGCATCGTCGCCGTGGTCGGGGTAGAGCGCGATGCCGAGGCTGACGAGAATCTGCATGCGCGCGCGCCCGAGGTCGAAGCTCTCCTGGAACGCCTGAATGATGGTCTCCGCCAGGTGTTCCGCCTCCAGGGCGTCGCTCAGTTCGGGATGCAGGAGGGCGAACTCGTCACCGCCCATCCGCGCCACGGTGACCCCGGCCGGCACCTGGCTCCGCAGCCGTGCCGCCGCCTGGCGAAGAAGCTCGTCGCCGGCCGGATGGCCGAGCGTGTCGTTGACCTCCTTGAAGCGGTCGAGATCGAGCATCATCACCGCCAGCGGTCCCGCCGATCGAAGTGTCTCGTCGGTGCGGCGACGCTCCAGGGCTTCCTCGAGCCGCTGGGTCAGGAGGCGCCTGTTGGCGAGATTGGTCAGCGTGTCGTGCTCGAGCAGGTGGTGGATGCGCTCCTCGTTGCGCTTGCGGCTGGCGATCTCGGCGGAGAGCTGTTCGTTGCTCTGGCGGAGCTGGCGCAGGTTCGCCTCGACTTCGCCCTGCAACTGGCGTCGCGCGGCATCGAGTGCTTCCGCGCGAGCGCCCTGGGCACGATTGGCGCGGTGGATCTGCACGGCGATCAGACTGATGCCGGCAAGGTAGGCCAGCAGCAGGAAGCCGATCGTCGGTGAGACGATGTCGCGCACGAAGACCAGCAGCACGCCGTAGATCGCCAGTGCCGGCACACAGAAGGCGAAGAAGCTGGGCAGGTGATGCGAAGCGGCGATCGCCACCCCGGCCGTCAGACCGGCGATCAGGAACGGGAAGAGAAAAAAGCCGCCGCCGGTGACCAGGCCGTGGAACAGTCCGCCGCCGACGCCCCAGCCAATGCCGGAGAGCGCCGCGAAGGTCGTCGACGTCCAGGCGATCCGCGCAGCCGACCTGCTCTTCGTCCGGGTCGCGAGATAGCGGGCGGTCTGGACGGCCGCCATGTAGCCCACCCAGCCCAGAAGCAGGGTCCGATCGGCCTTGAGCCAGAGTGTTGCGGCGGCGACCACCGTGACGCCGAGATTGATTCCGACGAACAGATGTTGCCGGCTCTCGATCTCGATCAGCGTATGGTCGACGTCGGCGGTGTCCGGCGCGGCGGTCGATGCGCGATCCGCGCTGGAATAGGGCGAAGACACAATCGGCTCGTCTCTCCGGAGGGCCGCGCAGCAGCGGACCGTCGGTTGATCGCGCGACGGGACCACCCGTCGGCGATGCATCAACTCATAGCTGAATTTTCCGGGGAGTGAAACCTATAACCGGTCGCCACGGTCGAGCCGGGGCGGACTTGAGCGGGGTCGGCGGCTGCTTACATATCGAGCGTGCCGTCGCAGACGCCGCCATGCGGGTGGCGACGGATCGGGCGACGCCGCGATGCGGGTCGCATAGACGTATGTCCGCTCGCACGAGGGATGGAGGAAGGTCACATGGATTTCGAGAAGTATACCGAGCGTGCCCGCGGGTTCGTGCAGGCCGCACAGGCGATCGCGGTACGCGAGGGTCATCAGCGTTTCCTGCCCGAGCACGTCCTCAAGGCGCTGCTCGACGATTCGCAAGGCTTGGCCGCGAGCCTGATCAAGGCTGCCGGCGGCGACCCGGGAAGGGCGCTACAGGCCGTCGAGCTGGCCCTGTCCAAGCAGCCCAGAGTCGAAGGATCGGGTGCCGGGCAGCTCTATCTGGCGCCCGAGACCCTCAAGCTCTTCGATCAGGCCCAGCAACTGGCGGACAAGGCCGGCGATTCCTACGTCACGGCCGAGCGCCTGCTGCTGGCCGCGGCGATCGTCGCCGGCACCACCGCCACCATCCTCCAGGATGCGGGCGTCACGCCGCAGACGCTGAATGCCGCGGTCGAGGCGATCCGCAAGGGCCGCACGGCACAGTCGGCGAGCGCCGAGGAGGGCTATGACGCGCTCAAGAAATATACCCGTGACCTGACCGCGGCGGCGCGGGAGGGCAAGCTCGATCCCGTGATCGGCCGCGACGAGGAGATCCGCCACACCATCCAGGTGCTGTCGCGGCGCACCAAGAACAATCCCGTGCTGATCGGCGA
>JAGREO010000047.1 GCA_020446525.1 Geminicoccaceae bacterium
GTGTTCACCGGCTCGCCCGGCAAGCTGGTTCCGGTCGAGGAGACCATCAAGGGCTTCAAGGGCATCGTCTCGGGCGACTATGACGATCTGCCCGAGGCGGCCTTCTACATGGTCGGCGGCATCGACGAGGCGGTCGAGAAGGCCAAGAAGCTCGCCGCCGAAGCGGCCTGAGCGTGCCGAACGGGACGAGGAGCCCCTGAAATGGCGGACAAGCTGAAATTCGAGCTGGTCTCGCCCGAGCGCGTGCTGGCCAGCCTCGAGGCGGACATGGTGGTGGTGCCGGGCGGCGAGGGCCATTTCGGCGTGCAGCCCGAGCACGCACCCTTCATGTCCACCGTGCGGCCGGGCGTCATCGACGTGCACGACGGCGGCCGCATCACCGAGAGGATCTTCGTCGAGGGCGGGTTCGCCGAGGTCAATCCCGAGGGCCTGATCGTGCTCGCCGAAGCCGCCGTGCCGCTGGGCGAGCTCGACGCCGAGGAAGCCCGCCGACGGCTCCAGAACGCGCGCGAGGACCTGACGGAGAACGGCGTGGATTCCATCGCCCGTACCCGCCTCGAGCGCCTCGTCGCCATCGCCGAAGCCCGCGTCGAAGCGGCCGAGAGCCCCCGCACCTGAACCTCGGGGCCATGTTCCGGGCGCGTCTCGGGCCGCGCCCGGGGGTTCGGGATACCGGGCACCGTCGTTCACTTGCCGCCGCTGCGCAGCCAGCCGCGGCGGTAGAACCAGTAGAGCAGCAGGCCGGCGCACGAGCCCATGACGAGCAGGGCCAGGGGGTAGCCGAAATACCAGCCGAGCTCGGGCATGTTGTAGGGTGAGACGTCGCGGTCGAAATTCATGCCGTAGAGCGAGGCTATGAAGCCGAGCGGGATGAAGATGGTGCTGATCACCGTGAGCACCTTCATCACCTCGTTGAGCCGGGCGCTCATGCTCGAGAGATAGATGTCCATCAGGCCCGAGGCGATCTCCCGGTAGGTCTCGAGAAGATCCATCAACTGGATCGTGTGGTCGTAGCAGTCGCGCAGATAGACCCGTGTCTGCGACGAGAAGTGCGGGGCCTCGTCGCGGATCAGGCTCGAGAGCATCTCGCGCTGCGGCCAGATCGCCCGGCGCAGGGCCAGAAGCTCCCGCTTGAGATCGTGAATCCGGCCGACCAGCTCCGGCGTGGCGTCGTCCACCACCGCATCCTCGAGCTGCTCGAGCCGGTCGCCCATGCGCTCGAGCACCGGAAAGAAGCCGTCGACCGCGGCGTCGATCAGGGCATAGGCCAGATAATCCATGTCGGCGGCGCGCAGCCGGCCCTGGCCGCGGCGCAGCCGCTCGCGCACCGGCTCGAAGGAATCGCCCGGCCTTTCCTGGAAGGTCAGCACGAAGCGCGGCCCCAGAAAGATGCCGACCTGCTCGCTCTCGCCCGGATGCTCCGCCACCGCCATGCGCAGGACGATGAAGAGATGGTCCTCGTAATCCTCGATCTTGGGCCGCTGGTGGCCGCTGACCACGTCTTCCAGCGCCAGGCGGTGCAGCCCGAAGACGCCGCCCAGCGCCTCGATCAGCGCCACGTCCTTGAGCCCGTCGACATTGAGCCAGAGCCGCCGGCCTTCGGTGAAGATGGCGCGGATCCGCTCGAGCGAGGGGGTGGGCACCTCGCGGACATGGCCGAGCGGCTTGTCCGGCGTGTCGGCATCGAAGACGAAGAGATGGACCTGCGAGGCCAGCGCGGCCGGATCGCCCACCAGCGTCCCGGGCGCACTGCCCGGCTTCTCCCGCTTGCGTGTCTTCCAGAACCGCCGACGCGCCATCCCGCCCGCTCCCCGCAAGCCGCCACCCGTCGAAGCCGACCACGAAGAAGCGCCACCCGTCAAGCCGCGTCGCCCGCCGCGTTCCGGCCGGGCGGGACAGTCCGCTGGGGCCGGTGCCGACGCCGGAGGGTCGCACCCTTGTCTCTTGCGAGCCTGTCATGTTGGTGGTGGCAGACGAGA
>JAGREO010000007.1 GCA_020446525.1 Geminicoccaceae bacterium
CGCCGACGATCTCCTCGAGAATGTCCTCGAGCGTCACCAGCCCCTGGATGTCACCATATTCGTCGACGACGATCGCCAGATGCTCGCGGCGCTGGCGGAAGGCGAGCAGCTGGTGCTGCAGGGACGTCGTCTCGGGGATGAACCAGGGCGGTGCGGCGACCTCGGCGATGTCCTCGCCGCTGGGTGCCTCGTCGCTGCCGAGCGCGCGGCCGAGCACGTCCTTGGCGTGCAGCACCCCGATGATGGTGTCGGGATTGCCGCGCCAGAGCGGAAAGCGCGTGTGCGGGCTGTGGCGCACCGTCTCGACCAGCTCGGTGAACGGCATGTCGGCGTCGAGCGTCGCCATGTTCTTGCGGTGGGTCATGATCTCCTCGACCTCGACCTCGGCCAGATCGAGGATGCCGCCCAGCATGTCGTGGGTCTGCTTGCGCAGGCTGCCGTGCTGGTGGCTGGCGCCGATGAGGTTCTTGAGCTCGGCGCCGGTGAAGACCTCGACATGGCCGGTCTCGCCGACGCCCAGCATCGTCAGCATGCCGCGGGCGGCGCGGTTGAGCAGCCAGTTGAGCGGATAGAACAGCAAAAAGAAGGCTTGCAGCGGGTAGGCGGTCCAGAGCGACACGGGCTCCGGCTTGCGGATCGCCAGCGTCTTGGGCACCTGCTCGCCGACGACGATGTGCAGCGAGGAGAAGATCAGAAAGCCGGCGACGAAGGAGACGGTGTGCAGCACCGCGTCGCTCAGGCCGATGGCGTGGAAGAGCGGCTCGAGCAGCGCCGCCACGGCCGGCTCGCCGACCCAGCCCAGGCCCAGCGACGCCATGGTGATGCCCAGCTGGCAGGCCGCCAGATAGGCCTCGAGATGGGTGAGGATCTGCACCGTCAGGCGGGCGCGCAGGTCGCCCTTTTCGGCCAGGGCGGCGATGCGCAGGCCGCGCGCCTTGACCAGCGCGAACTCGGCGGCGACGAAAAAGGCGTTGGCCGCCAGCAGCAACACGACCCAGAGGATCGAAGCGTACATCAGCCTACCCGGTCATGCTCGATCAACAGGGCCTCGAGAGCGTCGATCGGCACCGTCCGGTCGACGAAGGCGCGACCGATGCCGCGCCAGAGCACGAAGGTCAGCCGTCCGCCCTCGACCTTCTTGTCCCGGCTCATCGCCTCGAGAACGGCGTCCGCCTTGAAGCCCTCTTCGCGCAGATGACGCGGCTCGGTCGGCATGCCCAACGAATCCAGATGCGCGCGAAGCCGCTCGGCGTCGCCCTCGGGCGCGTGGCCCAGTGCCGCCGATAGGCGTGCCGCCTGGACCGTGCCGACACTCACCGCTTCGCCGTGCAGCAGCGTGCCGCCATAGCCGGCGATGTTCTCGTACGCGTGGGCGAAGGTGTGGCCGAAATTGAGCAGGGCACGGTGGCCGGTGGTCTCGTGCTCGTCCTGCGCCACGACCTCCGCCTTGATCTCCAGCGAGCGGCAGATCGCCCGCACGCGCGCTTCCTCGTCGCCGGCGAGAAGACCCGCGGCGCCGGTCTGCAGCCACTCGAAGAAGGAGAGATCCAGGATGCAGCCATATTTGACAACCTCGGCGTAGCCGGCCCCGAGCTCCCGGCGGGGCAGGGTGTCGAGCACGGAGGTGTCGATCAGCACGGCGCGCGGCTGATGGAAGGCGCCGATCAGGTTCTTGCCGGCGCGCGCGTTGATGCCGGTCTTGCCGCCGACCGCACTGTCGACCTGGGCCAGGAGCGTCGTCGGGATCTGCACGAAATCGACGCCGCGCAGCAGCACCGCCGCGGCGAAGCCGGCGAGATCGCCGATAACACCGCCACCCAAGGCGATCACCGTCATCTTGCGCTCGACCCCCAGCGCCAGCATCCGCTCGAGCAGGTCGCCCAGCACGGTCATGCTCTTGCTCCGCTCGCCGGCCGGCACGACCAGCCGGTGCAGGGCGATCCCGGCCGCGGTCAGCGAGCGCTCGAGCCTCTCGACGTGGCCGGTCGCGATCAGCGTCTCGTCGGTGACGAGCAGGACGCGCGGCAAGGCCAGCAAGGGCCCGAGCCGCTCGCCCGCCCGATCGAGCAGACCGGCACCGACCCAGATCGGGTAGGATCGCTTCCCCAGCGCGACGTCGATCCTGCGCGGCTCGCAAGCCGTGTCCGGGTCGGGGAGGGGGCGGGGCTCAGACGGCATCCAGGATGTTCTCCTGCCTGAGCTTCTCGCGCACGCGCTCGACCAGTTCGTCGACCGTCTGATCGCCGCTCTCGAAGGTGATGTCGGCCCGGGCGTAAATCGGGTGTCTCTTCTGCATCAGGCCGTCAAGGATGGCCTTCGGATCGCCGGCGCGCAGCAGCGGACGGCTGTTCTTCTTGCGGGCGGTGCGCGCCACCAGCGTGTCGAGATCGACCTTGAGCCAGAGCGAATAGCCGTGCTCCGCGACCCGTGCCCTGATCTCGTCGTCGACGAAGGCACCGCCGCCCAGGGCCAGTACCAGGGGCGGCTCGAGCAGCAGGCGCGTGACCACGCGCCGCTCGAGATCGCGGAACGCCGGCTCGCCATAGCCCTCGAAGATGTCGGGTATGCTCATGCCGGCAGCTTCCACGATTGCCGCGTCGGCATCGACGAAGGGAACCTTCTCCAGCGCTGCCAGCCGCTTGCCCACCGCGGTCTTGCCGGCGCCCATCAGGCCGACCAGGACGATCGTGCGTCGCAGCCGCCCTGTGGCCGCCTTGCCATCGACACGGGGCTTTTCGCTCGACGCGCGTTCTTGCCCTGTCGTCGTCATGACGTGACGTTGAAACTCCGGCGGCCGCTGACTATAAGACGTCGCCCGTAGCCGGACGAGCACGTGTCCGGAAGCTAGGCGATGGTGCGGGGTCGCGGCAAGCCCGCATCGGCCCTTCTTTCGCTGCGTCCCCGCCCGCGAGGTCCGTGCCGCACGATGCGGGGCCCGTTGCAGGAGATCCTCTCATGGCCATGGTCCGCCGTATCGTCTTCCTCCTCGTGCTCGTCCTGCTGCTCGGCGGCGTGGTGTTCCTGATGACCTGGAACGAGCCGCCTCCGCAGCAGGCGATCGAGATCGACGTGCCCGCCGAGCGTCTGCCGCGCTGACGTCACGCACCCGCGATGCCCGGCTCCGCCTCCACCATCGACACCTTCCTCGAGATGATGGCCGTCGAGCGCGGCGCCTCGCGCAACACCCTCGACGCCTATGGCCGCGACCTTCGCGACCTGGCCGGCTTTCTGGCCCACCGGGGCGTCGATCTGGCGGCCGCCGACGGCGCGCAGCTGCGGGCTTACATGGCGCACCTGCACGACGAGGGCCGATCCGCCGCGACCGCCGCGCGCAGGCTCGCCAGCCTGCGCCAGCTCTACCGCTTCCTCTTCCTCGAGGGCCGGCGGGCGGACGATCCGACCACCCACATCGACAGGCCAAAGCAGGCGCGTCGCCTGCCGCGGGTGCTGAGCGAGGCGGAGGTCCTGCGGCTGATCGAGACGGCGCAGGGCCACCAGGGGCCGGACGGCCTGCGTCTTCAGGCGCTTCTCGAGCTACTCTATGCCGGAGGTCTGCGGGTCAGCGAGCTCGTTTCGATGCCGCTCTCCGCGCTGGCGGCCGATCGCAGCGGCCTGCGCATTCGCGGCAAGGGCTCGAAGGAACGCGTCGTGCCCATCGGCCGTGCGGCGGCGGCCGCACTCGAGGCGTGGCTCGCGGTGCGCGCCACGAAGATCACGAACGCGGCGCAGGGCCGCTGGCTCTTTCCCTCGCGCGGCCGCAAGGGGCATCTGACCCGCCAGCGTTTCGCGCAGATGCTGCAGGATCTGGCCCGGGAAGCCGGCATCGATGCGGACCGTCTCTCGCCGCACGTCCTGCGCCACGCCTTCGCGACGCACATGATCGACCGCGGCGCCGATCTGCGGGTGGTGCAGGTGATGCTCGGTCACGCCGACATCGCGACGACGCAGATCTATACGCATGTCCAGTCGGCACGGCTCGCCACGGTCGTGGCCGCGCATCATCCTTTGGCCAGGAAGGACGCGCCGCGCGTGAAGGAGCGCCCGAACGCGTCTCCATCGAAGAGAGAACCGGAGAAGACATGAGCTTCAAGATCGTCCAGCAGGTCGCACCGCGCCTCAACCGCTCCGAACTGGCGGTGCCGGGCTCGAGTCCGCAAATGTTCGAAAAAGCCGCGAGGTCCGCGGCCGACGTGGTCTTTCTCGACCTCGAGGACGCGGTCGCCCTCGACAGGAAGGACGAGGCCCGGCGCAACGTCATCCAGGCGATCGGCGACGTCGACTGGGGGGCGAAGACGCTCTCGGTGCGGATCAACGGGCTCGATACGCCCTACATGTACCGCGACGTCGTCGACCTGCTCGAGCAGTGCAGCGACCGCCTCGATCTGATCATGATCCCCAAGGTCGGCACCGGCGCCGACGTCTACGCGCTCGACATGCTGGTCACCCAGATCGAGACCGCCAAAGGCCGCAAGCGGCGGATCGGCTTCGAGCACATCATCGAGACCGCTCTCGGCATGCAGAACATGGAGGAGATCGCCGCCGCCAGCCCGCGCAACGAATCCCTGCATTTCGGCGTCGCCGACTATGCGGCCTCGATCAAGGCGCGCACGACCATGATCGGCGGCCCCAACCCCGATTACGGCGTGCTCACCGGCGGCCCCGACGACGCCGAGCGCGCCTTTCACTGGGGCGACATGTGGCACTACGCCATCGCCCGCATGGTCGTGGTGGCCCGGGCCAACGGCCTCAGGCCGATCGACGGCCCCTTCGGCGACTTCTCCGACGAGCCCGGCTTCAAGGCGCACGCCAACCGTGCGGCGGTGCTCGGCTGCGAAGGCAAATGGGCCATCCACCCCAAGCAGATAGCGCTCGCCAACGAGGTCATGGGCCCCAACGCCCGCGAGATCGACAAGGCCCGGCGCATCCTCGACGCGATGGAGCAGGCGAAACGCGAGGGCAAGGGTGCGGTGGCGCTCGACGGCAAGCTCATCGACCTCGCCTCGATCCGCCAGGCCGAAGCGCTCATCGCCAAGGCGCAGATGCTGGAAAAGGCCGGCTGACCCGGCACATCGGCTCCCAGCGCCTCACCATTCCTCGACATCGAGATGGTCGATGCGGCGAAATTCGCGGAGGTTGCGCGTGACCAGCGTCAGGTTGCGCGCCCGGGCCTGACCGGCGATCAGGCAGTCGTGCGGACCGATGGGTGTGCCGGTCTTGCCCAGCGCGGCGCGGATCATGCCGGCCTGCTCCGCATCCGTCTCGTCGAGCGGCAGACGGCGAAACGGCAACAGGCGAATGGCGGCAGACGCACCGGCGGGATCACGGCTGCGGAAGGCGCCGTAACAGAGCTCGGCAATGGAAATGGCGGAGACGGCACAATCGTTCGATGCATGTCCCGACAAACGGCGTGTGATCGTCGGATCCGCGCGGCCCAAACCTATGATGATGTTGGTATCGAGCAGGAAGATCAATCGAAGGGGCTCTGGTAATCGCCCTCTTCTTCGGCACCGGGACGATCGAGTGCCGCCCCGATCGCCGAATCGTCGAAGCTTGCGCCGAACTTCTCGACGAACGCGTCGAGCCACGCCCCATCTCGTGGCAGCGGCTTGAGCAGGATCGTGTCGCCGTCGCGGAGAATCTGCATCTCCCCGGCGTCGACCCGGAACTCCTTGGGCAGCCGCACCGCCTGCGAATTGCCCGACATGAATACCTTGGCCGTTTTCACCGGCACCGCTCCTAATCTCGTATATACAGCTCTATATATACACTCCTGAAGGCGCGGCTTCAAGTCCCGTACCGGTCGGGAGCTCGAAGCCCCCGACCGCGGTCGCGTCCTACCAGCTTCCGGTGTTCTCCATCGACTTCCAGGGCTCGACGGGCTCGAGCGCGCCGCCCTTCTGCAGCAGCTCGAAGGAGATGCCGTCGGGTGACTTGACGAAGGCCATGTGTCCGTCGCGCGGCGGGCGGTTGATGGTCACGCCGGCATCCATCAGCTTTTTGCAGAAGGCATGGATGTCGTCGACCTCGACCGCCAGATGGCCGAAATTGCGGCCGCCCTTATATTCCTCGGGATCCCAGTTGTAGGTCAGCTCGAGCAGCGGCGCCTTGGTCTCACGGCCGCTCTTCTCGTCCTCGTCGGCGGCGAGAAAGACCAGGGTGAAGCGGCCCTTGTCGTTCTCGAGCCGGCGGACCTCCTTCATGCCCATCTTGTTGCAGTAGAAGTCGAGCGACTGGTCGAGATCGCTGACGCGGACCATCGTGTGCAGATAGCGCATGGTTCCTCCGGTTCATTGAAAAAGGGCGTTCGGACGTCCAACTAGCTCGCCGCGGCGCTGGTTTCCATGACCGGTCGGCGGGCGGCTCCCGGCTTGCCGCCGGGCAGCAGGAAGGAGGCGGCGAACACCATCGAGGCGGCCCCCGCCAGCAGCAGGAAAAGCGCCGTCGAATCGCCCGACTGGCGATAGAGACCGGCGATCAGCGGAATGATCAGCGCGTTGACGCCCAGCGCCAGCATGTATTGCATGCCGTAGGCCCGGCTGCGCCACGCCTTGCTCACATAATGGCCGAGCAGCCAGCTCGATACCGGAATGGCGCCGAACACCACGAGCATCAGCGGGATCGCCAGCGGCACCACGACGATGCCGGGCAGCGTGCCCAGTGCCAGCAGCAGAGGCACCTGCAGGCCCGCGGCGGTCAGAAGGATCGGCTTGGGGCCGAGCCGGTCGACCATCCGCCCGGTGAACAATTGCGTGAACGAGGCGGCGAAGAGGACGGCCGTGGTCACCGCACCGACGCCGGCGATGCCCCAGACCGCGACGTCGAGACGTTCCTCGAACAGCTTTGGCAGGGCGATGGTGACGGCGGCGAAGACCAGACCGCCCATCAGCGCCGTCGTGCCGACCACGGCGAACACGCGAAGCTGCTCGCTCCGCCCGAAGGCCGGATCGGCGCGCACGACCGGGCGGCCAGCCCCTTCTCCCCGATCGCCCGAGGCCCGCAGATAGAGCAGACCGACGACGAGGCTGGCGAGCCCCGGCACGATGAAGGCGGCGCGCCAGCCGAGCCAGGCGGCGAGCCCGCCGGTGATCGCTGCCGCCAGCGCCACGCCGAGATTGCCGTAGACCCCGTTCAGGCCGAGCTCGCGGCCCGGTTCCTGCGCCAGATTGACGATCATCGCGGTCGCCACCGGATGATAGATGGCGGCGAAGGTGCCGAGCAGGCCCATCGCCACCATCAGGCTCGCCGGGCCCTGCGCCAGCCCCGCCATGATCGCCGAGCCGCCCATGCCGAAGAGAAAGAGGCGCAGCATCACCACCCCGCCGAAACGGTCGCCCAGCCAGCCCGAGGGCATGGTGGCGGCGGCGAACATCACGAAGGCCGGCGTGCCCAGCGCCAGCGCCTCCGCATAGCTCAGCCCCCAGGCGTGCGTGAGCAGCAACACCGCGGTCGGGAAGATCAGCATGAAATAATGGTCGATGAAGTGCGCGAGGTTGATGAAGAGCAGCGCGCGGGCATTCGGCCGTTGGTCACCGGTCATCGTCGGATCCTGGATAGGCGAGGCGTCGGCGGGCGAACGCTCATACTACGACACCATCTGTGCCGTCGCCAGAGCTTGTGGTAGCGATCGTCCGCCACACCAATCTCCGGGAGGATCCCCATGCTCATGCCTCGTCGTCTGCGTTCAGCGCTGCTCGCGGCTTCGACGGTCGCCCTGCTCGCCGGCTCCGCGGCGGCGCAGAACGCCGAGCCGGTCAAGATCGGCGTCCTGCTCGGCATTACCGGTCCCCTTGCGAGCTTCGTCCCGCCGATCCTCGATTCGATCCGTCTCGCGCGCGACCAGATCAACAAGCAGGGCGGGCTGCTCGACAAGCGAACCTTGGATCTGGTGACGGCCGACACCCAGACGACGGCTCAGGGTGCCGTGGACGCGGCCAACAAGCTGGTCGGTGTGGAGAATGTCGCCGCCATCCTGGGCGGGCTTTCCTCGGGCGGCACGCTGGCGGCGGCGAGCTCGGTCGCGGTGCCCAACGGCGTGCCGATGGTCTCGCCCACCGCCACCAGCCCCGAGCTGACGACGCTGGACGACAAGGACTATCTCTTCCGCGTCGTGCCGGGCGACGATTATCAGGGCAAGGTGCTGGCCCGGATCGTCAAGGAGGACGGGCTCGACAAGGTCGCCGTGACCTATGTGAACAATGATTACGGTGTCGGCATCGCCTCGGCCTTCAAGCGCGAATTCGAGCAAGCCGGCGGCACCGTCACGGGCTTTCAGGCGCACGAGGAGAACAAGAGCTCGTACCGCTCCGAGCTCGCCACGCTGGCGGGCGGCGACGCACGGGCGCTGGTCGTGGTCGGCTATGCCGGCGGCTCGGGCGTGACCATCATCCGCCAGGCACTGGAAAACGGCTTCTTCGACAGGTTCATCGGCACCGACGGCATGCGCGATGCGCTGCTCATCCAGCAGATCGGCGGCGACAATCTGGCCTCGACCTTCTTCACCGCTCCGGCCTCTCCGCCCGAGAGCGAGGCCCAGGCGACCTTCGCCAAGGCCTATGCCGCGGCCTTCGAGACGACGCAGGACAAGCTCTTCATCCAGCAGGCCTACGACGCCCTGATGGTCCTCGCACTGGCGATCGAAAAGGCCGGTTCGACCGATCGCGACGCCATCCGCGACGCGCTGCGCGATGTGGCCAACGCACCCGGCGAGAAAATCCTGCCCGGTGAGTGGGAGAAGGCCAAAAAGCTGATCGCCGACGGCCAGGACGTCGACTATGAAGGCGCCGGTGGGCCGCAGGACTTCGACGAGAACGGCGACGTGGCCGGCTTCATCGGCAAATACGTCGTCGAGAACAACAGCTTCAAGGAGGTCGGCGTCTACTGATGCCTTTTTGGCATGCCAGGTGCCCTGCCTTCAACGCGCCTGGCGGCCGAGTGCCGCCATCGCATCGAACCAGCTTCGCCGCTTGGCCTCGTCAGCCGCGGCGACGCCGCCCAGAAGGGTGTGGCGCACCGGACCCATGCCGGTGAATTTGAGGATGTTGCGCTCGAGGCTCTTGAGACTGTGGGCGAAGAACCACCAGCGATAGGCCACGGCCGGCATGCCCATGGTGACGACGATCCTGGCAGATCGTCCTTTCAGGCGCGCCTCGGCCTTGTCCGACGCTTTGTAGTCGAAGGCGAAATCGGGGCGCAGCACCTGCTCGAGAAAAGCCTTGAGCAGGGCCGGCATGGTGCCGAGCCAGAGAGGATAGACGAGCAGGACGTGCTCCGACCAGAGCAGGTCCTCCTGTGCCGCCGCCGCCCAAGCGGGCGCCGCGGTCTTTTCGTATTCCTTCTGGCTGCGCAGAAAATCGATGGCCAGCGTATGCACGTCGATCCGCCGCACCGCGTGCCCGGCGTCCGTCGCGGCCTCGGCGTAGCGGGTCGCCAGAACGTGGCACAAGCGCTCCGCGGCGGGATCGGGATGACCGTCGATCACCAGGATGTTCATGGCGTCCTCCATTACCGGGAGGACGATCGGAGCTCCGATCGGGCGGCGCATTGATGCGGATCAAATCGCTCGATTGCCAGCCCCGCTTCGCACGTGCAATCTCCGGCCGGCAGCGTAACGTCTGGGCGGGACGCGTTTGATCCGGGTCGACAACCTCACCATGCGCTTCGGCGGCATCAGGGCGATCGACGATTGCAGCCTGAATTTTGCCGCCGGCCGGATCACCGGGCTGATCGGGCCGAACGGGGCGGGCAAGTCGACGCTCTTCGACGTGGTCGCCGGCGGTCTCGTTCCGACGGCCGGAACCGTGCGGCTCGAAGGCGAGGACGTGACCCGCCTGCCGGCCTTCGCGCGCTATCGCCGCGGCCTGCACCGCACCTTTCAGATCG
This sequence comes from Geminicoccaceae bacterium, assembly GCA_020446525.1. Taxonomy (GTDB): domain Bacteria; phylum Pseudomonadota; class Alphaproteobacteria; order Geminicoccales; family Geminicoccaceae; genus JAGREO01. The sequence continues at coordinate 9,880 of JAGREO010000007.1, forward strand.
CCCGCGAGTTCGCCCGTCTGACGGTTCGAGAGAACCTCATGGTGGCGGCGCGCGGCCAGTCGGGCGAAGCGCTGGCCGCCGCACTCTTCAAACCCGGCCATGTGCGCGAGGAGGAGCGGGCGCATCGCGAACGCGCGTGCGAGGTGATGGATTTTCTGGCCCTCACGCCGCTCGCCGATGCGCCTGCGGGCACGCTCTCGGGCGGCCAGAAGAAGCTGCTCGAATTGGGCCGCGCGCTGATGAGCCCGGCCCGGATCATCCTGCTCGACGAGATCGGTGCGGGCGTCAATCCGACCCTGCTCGCGCAGATCGCCGGCCATATCCGCATGCTCAACGAGGAGGGCATGACGTTCGCGGTGATCGAGCACGACATGGATTTCATCGCCGGGCTCTGCGACCCGGTGATCGTCATGGCCGAGGGGCGGGTGCTCGTGCAGGGCCCGATGGCCGAAGTGCGGGCCGACCGCGCGGTGGTCGAGGCCTATTTCGGCTCCGCCGCATGAGGATCCTGGAGGCACAGGGTCTGATCGGCGGTTACGGCGCGATGGACATCCTCAAGGGCGTCGATCTCTTCGCCGAAGCGGGCCGGCTCGGCGTCGTCGTCGGCCCCAACGGCGCCGGCAAGTCGACGGCGCTCAAGGCGGTGCTCGGCATGCTCGAGCTGCGCGCCGGCTCGATCACCTTCGAGGGCGAATCGCTCGGCGGGCTTTCGACCAGCGCCCGGATCGCCCGCGGCATCGGCGCCGTGCCGCAGAATGACAACATCTTCCAGGGCATGACCGTGCTCGAGAATCTGGAGATGGGCGGCTATCTGGTCGAAAGCCCGCTCGCACCCCGCATCGAGCGCATGTTCGCTATCTTTCCGCCGCTCGCCGAAAAGCGGCGGCAGCCGGCGGGCGAGCTCTCGGGCGGTCAGCGGCAGATGGTGGCGATGGCGCGTGCCCTGATGGCCGAGCCGCGGCTGCTGCTGCTCGACGAGCCGACGGCCGGTCTCTCCCCCGCCTTTCGCGCCGACATCTTCGCCCGCATCAGGACGATCACGGAGGAGGGCGTGGCCGTGTTGATGGTCGAGCAGAATGCGCGGGAGGCGCTGGCGATCGCCGATACCGGTTTCGTGCTCGCCGCCGGTGCCAATCGCTTTACCGGCAGCGGAGCCGAACTGGTGGCCGATCCCGACGTCCGCGCGGCATTCCTGGGCGGCTGACGTGCTCGCCTTCGTCAACTTCTACCTCATCCCGGGCGTCATCGTCGGCAGCATCTATGCTCTGGGTGCGGTCGGCGTGTCGCTGATCTTCGCCATCCTGCGGTTCGCCCATTTCGCCCACGGCGATCTGATGACGCTCGGCGCCTATCTCGCCTTGAGCCTCGTCGCGGCGGCCGGGCTCGCCCCCTTCCTGGCGCTGCCCTTCGCCATGGCCGGGGCGATCGTCGTCGCACTGGTCGTGCATCGCCTCTTTTATGCACCGCTGGCGAATCGACCGACCATCGTCCTCCTGATCGCCTCGTTCGGCGTGGCTCTGATGCTGCGCTCGGCGATCCAGCTCCTCTGGGGCGTGCAGGTCGAGACCTATGTCCAGGGCATCCAGCGGCCGCTGGTGTTCTTCGACGATCTGAGGATCGCCGAGCGGCACATCTACATCGTGCTTGCGACCGTCGTGGCGATCGTCGCCCTGCACGTCTTTCTGACCGCCACGCGCGCCGGCAAGGCCATGCGGGCCGTGGCCGACCAGCCCGAGCTGGCCGAGCTCTCGGGCATCGACCGCAAGGCCGTGGTGCGGCAGGTCTGGGTCATCGGCGGCGGTCTGGCCGCGATGGCCGGCGTGTTCCTCGGCATCGACGGCGAGCTCGATCCGAACATGGGCTGGGACCTCCTGCTGCCGGTCTTCGCCGCGGCGCTCTTGGGCGGCATCGGCCGGCCCTATGGTGCGATCGCCGGCGGCTACGTCATCGGCCTGGCGCAGGAACTGGCGACATATCCCTGGATCGGCGCCGAACCGCTGCTCTCGCCGGGCTACAAGTCGGCCGTCGCCTTCGCCCTGATGGTCGGGCTCCTGCTCTGGCGGCCGCAGGGCCTCCTGCGCGGTCGGGAGGGCACATGACCGGGGAGATGCAGGGCTATCTGCTCTATGCGCTCAGCCTTCTGTCGCTGGGAGGCATCTACGCCATCCTGGCGCTGGGGCTGAACCTGCAATGGGGCATGGCCGGCCTCTTCAATGCCGGGATCGCCGGCTTCTTCGCCAGCGGCGCCTATACCGCGGCCATCCTCGGCACGCCGCCGGTTGCAGGCCGACTCGGCGGGTTCGACCTGCCCATGCCGGTGACGGTGGCCGCGGCGGCCCTGTTCTCGGCGGCGATCGGCTGGGCGGTCGGGCGCCTGTGCATCCGCCTGCGCACCGACTATCTCGCCATCGCCACCATCGGCATCGCCGAAATCCTGCGTCTGATCGTGCGCAACGAGGGGTGGCTGACCGGCGGCTCGCTCGGCATCTCCGGTATCGTCCGGCCGTTCGACGGCCTCGGGCCGCCGCGCGCCGACATCGGCTATCTCGCCGTCGTCCTCGGTTGCCTGGTTCTGGTCTACATCTTCGTCGAGCGCGCGGGGCGGTCGCCCTGGGGCCGCACCATGCGCGCCATCCGCGACGACGAACGGGCGGCGGCGGCGCTGGGCAAGGACGTCGACGCCTTCCGCCTGCAGGCCTTCGCGCTGGGCTCGGGGATCATGGGCGGTGCGGGTGCGCTGACCGCCTACTATTTCCGCTTCCTCTCGCCCGACGCGACCGAGCCGCTGCTCACCACCTTCCTCGTCTGGGTGATGCTGATCGCCGGCGGCAGCGGCAACAATCGAGGGGCCATCCTGGGCGCCTTTCTGGTCTGGACGCTCTGGTCCTCGACCGAGCTGGTGACCGGCCGGCTGCCGGCCGACTGGGCGGCCAACCTCGCCTATCTGCGGGTGCTGCTGATCGGCCTCCTGCTGCAGGTCGTTCTGCAGCGCTTCGCCGGCGGAATCCTTCCCGAAAGGGCACGACGATGAGCGACGACGGCATCGCCCGCTGGGACGAACGCTACGCCGCCCCGGACTATCTCTTCGGCCGCGAGCCCTCGCAGTTCCTGCGCCGCCATGCGGACCTGCTGCGGCCGGGCCAGCGCGTGCTGGCCGTGGCCGACGGCGAGGGACGCAACGGCGTCTGGCTGGCGCGACGCGGGCTCGAGGTCACCGCCGTCGACGGCTCGGCGGTGGCCCTGGCCAAGGCGCGCGAGCTCGCCGGCCGCAACGGCGTCGCCATGACGGTGATCCAGGCCGATCTGAGCCGCTGGACATGGCCGCAGCAGGCCTTCGACGTCGTCGTCGCGATCTTCATCCAGTTCGCCGATCCGGCGCTGCGCACGACCATGTTCGCGCAGATGAAGGAGGCGCTCGTGCCGGGCGGTCTCCTGCTGCTGCACGGTTATCGCCCCGAGCAGGTCGATCTCGCCACCGGCGGGCCGCCGCACCGAGAGAACATGTACACGACGGACCTGCTCGAGCGCGCCTTCGCCGATTTCGAGGTCGTCACGCTCGAGGCCTACAACCGGGTGATCGAGGAGGGCACGGGCCATGCCGGCATGTCCGCCCTGATCGATCTGGTCGCGCGCCGGCCTGCCATGTAAGATTGGGGCCATGTAAGATCGGGCCATGTGGGGCCGCACCGGCGGCAGCGCGCAACGGGGAGGGGCGAGGGTGACGAGAAAGAACGTGATGCTGATCATGGCCGATCAGTGGCCGGCACGGGCGATGGGCTGCAGCGGCCATCCCTTCGTGCAGACGCCCACCCTCGATCAGCTCGCCCGCAACGGCACCCGTTACACCAATGCCTACACCGAATGCCCGATCTGCATCCCCGCCCGGCGGACGCTGATGACCGGCACGACGACCGAACGCCACGGCGACCGGGTCTTCGGCACGACCAACCCGATGCCCGATCTGCCGACCATGGCCGGCACCTTCGGCGATGCCGGCTACCAGACCTTCGCGGTCGGCAAGCTGCACGTCTATCCGCCGCGCGACCGCATCGGCTTCG
>JAGREO010000348.1 GCA_020446525.1 Geminicoccaceae bacterium
TCTTCTGGGCGTGGGTCTCGGACAGCGAACCGCCGAAGACGGTGAAATCCTGGGAGAACACGAAGACGAGGCGCCCGTTGACGGTGCCCTGCCCCGTCACCACGCCGTCGCCCGGAATGCGCTGCTGCTCCATGCCGAAATCGATGCAGCGATGCTCGACGAACATGTCGGTCTCTTCGAACGAGCCCGGGTCGAGCAGCAGCTCCAGCCGCTCGCGGGCGGTCAGCTTGCCCCTTGCGTGCTGCGCCTCGATCCGCCGCTCACCGCCACCGACGCGCGCCCCCTCCCGGCGATGGTCGAGTTCGTCGAGTATGTCCTGCATGAAGCGCTCCGGCCGAAAATGACGTTCGAGGCGGTTAGCACGCCGCTCATATCGCCGCCAAGCGGCCCGCGGCAAGGCGTTCACCGCAGCGCAGCAAAAAACCGCTCCACCGCATCGAGGTCACGACGCAGCACCGCCTGACGACGCGCCTGCTCCTCCTCGAGACCCCATCGCTCGATCTCGTAGAGTTCGTCGAGCAGCGAGAGGTCGAACGCTTTCGCGGCGTCCAGCGCGCCGGCCTCCATCGCCAGACCCAGCACCAGCGAGCCGGTGAGCTTGGTGGCACCATGCGTCGCGACGAGCCGCCAGTCGTCGAGCCGCCGCAGCACCGCCTCGAGTGCTTCGAGCGACGCCGCCGGCTGCGGAATCGGGTCGAGGTCGTGGGTCACCACCAGCGGCGCCGCAAGGTGCCGGTCCGACCAGTCGAGCCAGGGTTGCCACTCTCGGAACTGGCGCGCTCGAAGATCCGCCGGTCCCGCGGCATGGTAACAGAGCAGGTCGGTACGGGCATAGCCGGCCGCCTCGCTCAGAGCGTCGTCGCGCCGCTCGGGCATGAGATCGACGACGGTGGTGGCCAGCCGCGTCACCGGCATGGCATCGGCGTCGACCTGCTCGCCCGCGGCCCGCCATTCCAGCGCCACGGCTTCGGCGAGCGGCGCCGTCGGCAGCGAGAGCGGCTTGCGCGCCGGTGTCTTCATCGCCCGGCCGTCGAGCAGCACCGCGTGCCCCGGACCGACCGTCACCTCCTTCCAGAAGCGCCTCATCGGGCCGGAAGCGGCGCCAGAAATCCCGTCAGCTCGCCGATATGGTGCATGACGTGCTCCGCACCCGCCTCGTACAGCTCCGCCGACGGATGATTGCCGTAGGCGACCCCGATCGCACGGCAGCCGGCGCGCACCCCCATCTCGATGTCGAAGGTGGTGTCGCCGACGATGACCGTCTCGTCGGCCGCGCAGCCGGTTTCGCGCATGGCCGCTTCGAGCATCGCCGGATGCGGCTTGGAGGGATGCAGATCGGCCGTCTGCAGCGTGACGAAGTAGCGGGCGAGATCGTGATGCTCGAGAACCCGCACCAGCCCCGCCATCGCCTTGCCGGTGGCGACACCCAGCACGTAGTTTTCCGCACTGAGGCGATCGAGCAGGGCGACGACGCCGTCGAACAGCGGCTCGTCGAAGTCCGGCCTGGCGCGATAGGCGAAAAAGGCGGTGCGGTATTCGGCGGCGATCCGGCGGCTCAGGTCGAGGTCGTCGGCGTCGCCCAGCAGCACGCCCATCGCCGGCTCCAGCGACAGGCCGACGATGCGGCGGATCGCGTCGGCGTGCGGCGGCACCAGCCCGCAGGCGACGAACGCCGCCTGGGCACAGGTGACGATGGTCGCCTGACTGTCGACCAAGGTGCCGTCGCAGTCGAAGACGATCAGCCGGACCGGCGGTCGTACGGGGTGCGCCACCCGATCACACCATGCTCGGCAGGACCCGGTCCGGCGGACGGTGACCGTCGACGAAGGTCTTGATGTTGATGATCACCTTCTCGCCCATGTCGAGCCGGCCCTCGATCGTCGCCGAGCCCATGTGCGGCAGCAGCACCACATTGTCGAGATCGCGCAGCTTGGGATTGATCGCCGGCTCGTGCTCGAACACGTCGAGGCCGGCGCCGGCGATTTCCTTCGAGCGCAGCATCCGGGTCAGGGCCGCCTCGTCGATCACCTCGCCGCGGCTCGTGTTGACGATGGTCGCGTGCGGCCGCAGCAGCTTGAGGCGGCGGGCGTTCAGCAGGTGGAAGGTGGCCGGCGTGTGGGGACAGTTGACGGAGACGATGTCGACCCGGGCCAGCATCAGATCGAGGCTCTCCCAGTAGGTCGCCTCGAGCTCGGCCTCCAGGGTCTCGTGAAGCCGCCTCCGGTTGTGGTAGTGGACCGCCAGGCCGAAGCCGCGCGCCCGTCGCGCCAGGGCCGTGCCGATCCGGCCCATGCCGAGGATGCCGATGCGCTTGCCGT
>JAGREO010000048.1 GCA_020446525.1 Geminicoccaceae bacterium
GCCCAGGTAGCTCAGTTGGTAGAGCAGCGGACTGAAAATCCGCGTGTCGGTGGTTCAAATCCGCCCCTGGGCACCATCCGCCAAATTTGCGACCCCGTGCTTCCCTGTCTTCGTCGAACCGACCGAGCGCCGTCGCGGCGACCGTAGAAATACGGACTCGACGCGTGCAGACGGCGCGGGGCGATGCTGATAGGTTCGCCTTGGGAAGAGAAACGCCGCGTGTCGGCCCGTCGCGCCTCACGAGCCGAACGTGCTCGGGCCACGGGTGCGGGCGGAATTCGGAGTGTGCGAACTCATGGTGCATCGTCTTGCACGCGACCGCGCCCGGGGCGGCTGAGATGAGCACGGCCGATGTCTCGGTCGAGGCCGATACCTCGTCGCGCGTCGGTTCCGGGAAGCGACCAGCCGCGTCGGACGCGACCGGAGCCGCCATCACCACGGGTACCGCGGAGGACCGGCCGTCCGGCGATGAAAAGAAACGGCGTCGCCGCAGTACGGTGAAACGGACCGCGCCGCCGCTGGTCGAGCGGATCGGCCGGGCGATCGACCTGGGCTGCTATGGGGCGCTGATCGTGCTGCTGGCCTGGGCGCCTCTGCCGCTCGGCAGCAACCGGCCGTGGGCCTGGTCGCTTCTGGCGCTGCTCTCGGCGACCCTCGCACTCGTCTATGCCCTTCGCCGGCTGCTGCTGCCGGCGAGCGACGACAGCGTCCGCTGGCGCTGGCCCGTAGCACTGGCGGCACCGCTGCTGCTGGTGGTGCCTGTCTGGGGATGGATCCAGACGCTGCCGGCCGATCTGCTGGACGCCGGATGGGTGTCGGCGATCGTCGGTGACGAGGTGGCCGGAGCGTGGCATGATCTGATCGCGCGACATGCCCATCCGCTCTGGGCGACGGCGCGCGAGGCCGGTCTCGAGGTGACGCCGATCCTGGCGATGGAGCGCGCGGCCGCCCTGACCTCCGTCATGCGCTTTCTGGGCTATCTCGCCGTCGGCTGGCTGGCCTTCGAGCTCCTGCGCGATCGCGCCCGTGCCCGGCTGTTCGTCGACATCGTGCTCGGCATCATGATGGTCTACGCCGTCTGGGGGCTGATCCGGCGCGGCTTCGGCATCGACATGATCTTCTGGCACGTCGAGGGTACCGCCAGCGTCGTCACCTCGACCTTTCCCAACCGCAACCATTTCGCCACCATGATGAACATGGGCGTGATGCTGGCCCTGACCTGTCTCGTGCCGGCCTTCCTGCACCGCACGCGCATCTCGTGGAAGCGGATGATCGTCGAAGGGGCGGAGGAAATCCTCGAGCGGCAGGGCCGCTATGTCGCCGTGGCGATGCTGCTGCTCGTCACCTCGCTGCTGACCGCCTCGCGCGGCGGCTTTCTGAGCCTCGTGCTGGGCGTGCTGGCGCTCGCGGGCTTCGTGCTCGTCAAGCGTCGCCCGGGCTTCAAGGTGGTCGCCGGCAGCGCCGTGGCGGTCGTGGCGATCCTGGGGCTGATGGTGGCCCTGTTCGGCGAGCAGGTGCTCGACCGGCTCGACAACCGGCCGAACATCGTCAACGAAACCTCGACCGACGAGACCGCCACAGGCCGCGTCGCCGTCTGGCTCAAGACGATCGATCTGATCGAGCGGCGACCCTGGCTCGGTCACGGCTACGGCTCGTACGAGCTGGCGTTCGAGAGCGTGCGCGAGCCGCGCTTCGGTGCGATCTTCGACTATGCGCACAACACCTATCTCGAGGTGGCGAGCGACGTGGGCGTGCCGGCGGCCGCGGCGCTCTATGCGGGCGGAACGCTCCTGTTCGCGACCTGCCTCGTCGGCGCCTTCCGCCGGCGCGAGGACATGGCCCTGCCGCTCGTCGGCGTCGGCGTCACCGTCGTGACCGCGGCCCACGCGATCACCGACTTCAGCCTGCAGATCCCGGCGATCGCCACCCTCTATGCGGCGCTGATGGGTCTCGCCTGTGCCCAGGCCTATTCCCGCGCCGGGCGCAGGCGGCGGCGTCCGCGGCGGCTCGAGGCTAGCGCCCCAGCAGGCCCTTGATCAGATCGCGTGCGGCGCTGCCGCTCGACGAGGATGACGACGTCTCGCTCGTCTCACCCGCCCCGTCCGCAGCGTCTTCGGGCCGCTCGCCGCCTTCCGCCTGCAGCGTGCCCGCCCCCTCGTTCTGAAAACCCACGTCGAGATCGGCGCAGGGGAAGGTCTCGTTGAGCACCTGCAGGCCGACGATGCCGACCGTCGCCGCTTGGGCATAGGAGCGGAAATCGCTGCGACGCTTCTGCTCCTGATCGATGTGCTGGTCGATCAGGCCCTTGAAGCCCTCGATCTGCAGGATCACGTCGTTCGGCAGGCAAAAGAGGTTGACCCCGGCCGACGCCACGGCCTGGTTGGTCGCCACCAGCGTATCCAGCACGCCGGCCACATAGACCAGATTGTAATCCGGATCGACGGTCACGATCTCGTTCTCGATGAGCAGATAATTCTCGAGGCTCATCGCCGCCCGGCCAGCGCCCGGCCAGAAGGTCGTGGCCGGTGCCAGCAGCAGCAGTGCGGCGGTCCCCATCGTTCGGGGGAGGGTCGTCCGGCGCATGTGGTTCGTTGTCCTCATTGCAGATAGGGGAGCAGGCGAACCACCGGCGGGCGGGGGGGTATGCCCCAGCTTCGCGCGGCGCGCCGGAACGCGAGCAGGTCCTCGTAGCGCGCCGAGACCTCGGGCCGCGCCGCGAACGCGCTGCGGACCAGAGGATGTACCGCGGGCCGATCCACGGCAAGCTCGTAGAAGAGCGGCCCCTGCTCATTCATCACCACCGCCAGATCGGCGCCGGCCGCGTCACGTTCCTGCTCGTCCAGTCGCGGCCAGAGCGAGTACGCCATCTCGGCGCGGGTCGAGGCCAGTTCGGGCACGTAGGGGCCGGTCCGCCAACTGCCGTGCAGAGCGAGGCGGGCTTCCTCCGGCCGGCCGCGGGCCAACTCGGCCGCACACAGATAGCTCCAGGCATAGGGCCAGCCCGGGCGCAACGCGATGGATCGGCGCATGTGATCGGATGCCGATTCCAGCAGTCGGATGGAATCCGGCGAGCGACGGTCGACGAGTGCCGCCAGCGAGAGATCGAGAAAACCGAGATCGAAGGGAATGGTGCCTTCGTCCGGCAGCCACGCCGCCGCCTCCTGGCGACTGTCGAGCATCCGCTCCATCGCCTGCGGCGCCGGCAGACCGCCTTCGCGCAACAGCGTGTAACCCGCGTCCCCGGGCAGCAACGCCACCGCCCCCAGCAGGCGCGGCAACCCCATGACCACGACCGCCGAAGCGAAGAGGCCGGCGACCACCGCCCGGAAGATGCCGCGGTAGCGGCGGACTCCGGGCAGTGATGCCGGCCCCGTCATGGGACGCTCGCGGCAGGAGCGGTGATGCCGATGACGCGATATCCGTGCTTCGACGTTCCGATCAGCTCACGCTGGCCGGGTTGCGGATGATCTGCACCGCATGGTTGCCGTGCGCATAGCTCTTCACACGACCTTGCGAGTCGAGATCGGCGATGGTGTAGCTGAACACGTCGACACCGACGAAGTCCGGATCGGGCGTGTAGACCACGTCGCCGTTGACCAGCTGCACCGTGCCGTGCTCGCCGCCGTAAACCCGCACGAGCCGCAACGGATCACCGTCGGGATCATGCGAGTTGTTGAGGATCAGATCGCCGTCGAGCGTGGTCGGCTGGTTCTGGAAGCCGACGAACACCGCGTTGGGATGGCCGGGCCGCATCGGCTTCGGCACCCGGTTGCCGAAATACATCACGACGTCAACGTTCGAGGTCTGACCGGTGCGACGATCACGCACGGTGTAGGTGATGACCGTCCGGTCCTGCGAATTATCGTCGCGAACGACGACGATCTTGCCGTTCCGCTTCAGCTTGACGTTCTTGACGTTGTTCTTGCCGGTCACGTCGATGATCGACAGACCACGCTTGCCCTCCGGACTGCAACCGGCAGAGAAGCACTCGAAGCCGTTGTCGTTGCGCAACAAGGCGTTGACGCTCAATTGGATCTTCTTCGCGGTCCCGTTCCGGATGGCCACCCAGTCCTTTACGCCCGGCGGGTTGACCGGCGCCTGAAAGGCCGGACGCGCCTCGTCCGTCGTATATTCGATCGGTCCGGCGATGGCGGAAGCCGAGAACAGGAGCCCCGCGGCCATGAAAGCGAGCGCACTCTTGAACAGACCCATCGGGATACTCCCTCTCTTGGGACGACGTGTATCGTCGACCTTATGAACGAGGTACCATCCGATCCGGTTGCGGACAAGTGCGAGAAAAAACAAAGTTGCTCAACCTAAGGGCAGCGTCGGTCGACGGGGTGTCGCGTTTCGGTGCGGCACCGCGGGTGAGTTATCTGCGCGATTTCGTCTATGGCGGCATCGACGGCGCGGTCACGACGTTCGCCGTGGTGGCGGGCGTGGTCGGCGCCGAGCTGGCGCCGCGCATCGTTCTGGTGCTGGGCCTGGCGAATCTATTGGCCGACGGGTTTTCCATGGCGGCCAGCAATTACAGCGGAACGCGGACGGAAGAAGAGGAGGAGGCCCGGCTGCGCGCTATCGAAGGGGCCCGGGTCCACTCCGATCCGACCGCCGCCCGCGGGGAAGTCCAGACTATCTATGCGGGCAAGGGTTTCGCCGGCGCGGATCTCGAGCGAGCGGTCGCGGTCATCACCGCGGATCACGGTCGCTGGGTGGAGACCATCGTGCGCGAGGGTCACGGTCTCGCCGGCGCCATCCGCTCGCCGCTCGTCGCCGCCCTGGCGACCTTCGCCGCGTTCGTGGTCTGTGGCTCGGCGCCGCTGCTGCCCTATCTCTTCGGCACGCCGTTCGCATTCGAGACCGCGGTGCTGCTGACCGGGATCGTCTTTTTCGCCATCGGCTCGATCAAGAGCTACTGGTCGCCGGTGGCCTGGTGGCGCTCGGGTCTCGGCACCGCCAGTATCGGCATGGCGGCGGCGTCGATCGCCTATATCATCGGTCATCTCCTGAAATCGCTCTCCTGAGCACTGCGCACGTCTCGCCGTCGCAATCCGCGAGACCGGAGCCCGACATGCCGTTTCGTTCTTTCGACGCGTTGATCTTCGATCTCGACGGGACGTTGATCGACAGCGTTCCGGATATCGCCGCTGCGATCGGACGCCGCTTGCGGGCGGCGGGTCTCGAGCCTCTCCCGATCGAGCGCACCGCCTCGTTCGTCGGGCAGGGCACGCGCCGCCTGGTCGAGCGCGCCTTCGCCCATCGCGGCCGCCCGCTCGACGCGCGAGAACTCGACCGCCGACAGGCCGAGTTCGAAGCCGATTACGCGCGGCATTGTGCGGTGAAGACGAGGCCCTATCCCGAGGTTGCCGAGACGCTCGCCGAGCTGGCGAGATTGCATTGTCGCATGGCCGTCTGCACCAACAAGCCCGAGGCCATCAGCCGCGACGTCTTGGCGGCGCTCGATCTGAGCCGCTACTTCGGAGCCGTCGTCGGCGGCGACACCTGTGCCGCCCGCAAGCCCGACCCCGAGCCGCTCTTCGCCTGCGCCCGGGCGCTCGACGTCGAGCCGGGACGATGCATCTATGTCGGCGACAGCCTGACCGACGCCGAGACGGCGCGGCGTGCGTCGATGCGGCTGATCCTCGTCTCCTACGGGTACGAGAGCGCCGCTTTGGATGCGCAGGGTGCCGTCGCCGTCCTCGAGCGTTTCGGCCGGTTGGTCGAGGTTCTTGTTCACCTGCCGCCGCCGTCGTCGACCTGAGCGGAACCTCCGGCGGGGCCGCTGGTTGTCCGCTCGAAGGACAGCATGCGCCACTCAGCGGACGCCGCGAGCCGGCCTACCAAAGGAGCGAGCCAATGGGTATCGAAGTCGGCGGTCTTCTCGGTCTCGTCATTCTCGTGGCGGATGTATGGGCGATCATCAACGTGTTCGGCTCGCGGGCTTCGACCGCGGCCAAGGTGATCTGGACCGTCGTCATTCTGGTGTTGCCCGTGGTCGGCCTGATCATCTGGCTGATCGCCGGACCGCGTTCTTCGTCCGCCCGGGTCTGACCCGGGTTTGAACAGCCCGGAGTTTGGTCCCCTGCGGGCTTGATATCGTCGGACCGTCGGATCTTTCACTTCCCCCGCCTTGAACCCCGCTTTTCGAAGCGGGGTCTTTTTTGGTCCACGCTCCGGCGTGAAGGAACCCCGGAGCGGAAGAGGCGTTCGACCAGCGGGCGGATCACGGCACAATCACTGTGAAAGGAGCAAACGATGAACTGGGATCGAATCGAGGGAAACTGGAAGCAGCTCAAGGGCAATGCGCGCGAGAAGTGGGGCAAGCTGACCGACGACGACGTCGACGTGGCCGCAGGCAAGCGCGATCAGCTCGTCGGCCGTGTGCAGGAGCGCTACGGCATCGCCAAGGACGAGGCGGAGCGTCAGGTGGACGCCTGGGCCAAAGAGAGGAACCTGTGATGCGGCGCTTGGGCTTTAAGGCCTTCGCACCCTTGGCGGTGGCCATGATGCTGGGTCTCGCCGCGTGTGACGACGGGCCGGCGGAAGAGGCAGGCGAGGCGATCGACGACGCCGCGTCCGATGCGGCCGACGCGGTCGACGACGCGGCCGACAAGGTCAAGTGACGGGGGGTCCGGCCACGATGTCGACATAGAGCGGCAGATGGTCCGAAGCGTGTCGCGCCGCTCCTTCCCGGTAGGCTCTGGGAGGTGAGACGGCGCGACACCCCCGCAACGCGATGCGATCCAGCGCCAGACAGGGCAGGAAGCTCGGAAAGGTCGCCGCGGGTGCCAGGAGCTCGAGGCACTCGCCCAACCGAGCCATGCCACCGCTCCAGGGCCACCATTCGTTGAGGTCGCCCATCAGAACGAGCGGCGCCTCGTCGCACGCCCCGATGAAATCGATCACCTCCTCGAGTTGCCTCGCACGCGCGGCGCGCTGGAGGTCGAGATGTGTCGCCAGCACGCGCAGCGGCGGACCGCTTCCCCAGCCGACGTCCATCTCGACGATGCTGCGTGGCTCGCCGCCTTCTATGATGAACAGGGACGAGCGGCTGTTCTCGACCGGCAGACGGCTGAGGACGGCGTTGCCATAGGTGCCGTGCTCGTCCCGCATCGCCGGGCCCTCGACCGCGTGCATGCCGAGCGTGTCGGCCAGATGCCGCACCTGGTCGCCGGAAGGCGTGCCGGGTCGCACTTCGATCTCCTGCAACGCGACGATATCGGCGTCGAGTGTACGGACCACCGCCGCCACGCGATCGAGGTTGCGCCGCCGCCAGAGACCCGCGCCGCGGTGGATGTTGTAGGTGACGACGCGCACTTCGGCAGCCGCGGGTCGAGCAGGGCCGAATTTTCGACCCGTCGTCCCGTCCGCCGTCATCGCATCGCTACCCGCCCCGATCGCCCCAGCGTCTCGCTCCCGAGCCAGCGTCTTGCTCCCGAGTATGTGAGCGCGCGACCATTGCCGGGAACCTTGCGGTCGAGCAAGGCTTTCAAGCGACGATACCGGCCCTGCGTCACAGCCTCGCCTCATCCGGCGGACCGGTGTGACGGGAAGTCGGTCACGGCGCGCAGGAGAGCCGCTTTCGGTCTCGGGGCGCGCGACGCTCGCATCTCCTGGAGCTCGTTACGTGGATTCGACGATACAGGACAAACGGTTCGAACGCTGGCTCGCCAGTCGGATGTTCGAGTTGTACGATGGATCGCGTTCGACCGACCGTCGAACCGACACGTTCGATCTGGTGAGGCTCGCGCAGCGGCTGGACGGATCGCAACCGTCTCTTCACGGGCCGTCGGAGCGACAGGGCCCGATCGGGACCCGAGCGGGCGGTGCCGTCGGCGAACCTCGCTGAACGATCGGCGTCGCAGCCGCGCCGCCATCCGCTGCCGGCGTGAGAGGATCATCGCTGATGACCGCACGAGACGCGATGGACCGGTCCGGTAGCTTGCGGTCGCGGATGACCTTGATCACCGCGGCGCTGATCGTCCTGCCGGTACTCTACAGCGTTTATCAGTCGATCGACGCCTTTCTCGAAGACCGGCGCACCTCGATCGCCAACATCGAAGGCCTGACCGACGACGTCGAAACGGCGCTCCGCCACCATGCGGCGTCCCAAGCGAGTCTGGCGGACGCGGTGGCGGAGACGTGGACGCAGCTGCGGGACGCCAGGCGGCTGCCCGCACAAGCCGCGATCATGGTGGAGCGCCACGGACGCCAGTTCGCCTTCGCCTCGAGCGGTGTGATCGATCCGTCGAGCCTGCCGCGGGCCGACAGCCGCATCGTGCGTCGTCATCTTCCCGATCTGGACATCGATTTGCAGGTCGGCCTGCCCCTGCAACCCTGGCGCTGGTTGAGCCAGGGCCTGATGGTCGCCGTGCTGATGCCCACCTTGATGCTCGTGATCGCCGTCGTCACCGTGTGGATCGCCACCGACCATCTACTCACGCGCCATGTCGAGGCGCTGGCGGCGGTGATGCGCGAACACCGCCGTGGCGGCACGGTCCCGCAGGTAAACATGGCGGGCGCACCGAGGGAGCTGCGCGAACTGGCAGGTGCCTTCGAGGACATGGCCCGCTCGCTCGAGACTCGTGAGCAGGACCTCCTGCACCTGTTGGAGGTACGCGAGCGACTGTTGCGCGAGGTCCACCATCGCGTCCGCAACAATCTTCAGGTGGTGACCAGTCTCTTGAGTCTGGAAGGCCGCGCCGCGCCGGACGAGGCGGCCAAAGTCGCGATTTCTCATGCGGTGCTGCGCATTCGCGCGCTGGCGCTGGCGCATCGCGATCTCTTTCTGGAAGAGCCGATCGCCAGCGTCGCCGTCGACGTCCTGCTGCCACGGGTCGTCGAACTGGTCTCGGCCCATCATGGTTGGGACGATCTGCAGATCGAGGTGGCCGAGCTGGCGCCGGGTGTCGTGGTCGACGTCGATGGAGGAGGAGGTCTGGCCCTGCTGCTGGTCGAACTGCTCGACGAGCTCGTGGATGCCGACGAAGGTCGCCCGATCGAGGTGCGTCTGCTCCGGGACGGTACCGGGTCCAGCGTCCTGTTCACCCGTGAGGACGCGTGTGAACGGGTGGTCGATCGCATCGTCTCGAACCTGCGGCTCAGACTTCTCGCGGCCCAATGCGGCGGCACGCTGCAGGGGTGGAACGAAACGTCGAGCGTGCCCGGAGCGTCGCCCCGGGCGCAGATCGCACTGCACCTGCAGACCGCTCCGGCTGTCGCGACCGCCGCTACCCGGGATGAACGGCCCGCAGCCGCGCCTGCAGAAAAGAACACGATTTCGGGAACCGGGGAGTCTCTTCAGTTGTTGAGTCATTAACCAGAATCTCTCGAGGGAAAGGCACGACATGTCGGTTTTCCGTGAAGATGTCGCAGAGCTCATGCCGCAACTGAGAGCGTTCGCCCGCAGCCTGACCAGCGGCGACGGGGCCTTGGCCGACGATCTGGTCCAAGATGCCGTGCTGAACGCGATGCAGGCGGAGCGTCAGTTCACGCCGGGCACCAACCTCAAGGCCTGGATGTTCACCATTCTCCGCAACCGGTTCTTCAGCTTGCGCACGCGCAAGCATGTCTCCAGCGAGATCGCCAGCGACGAACTCGAGAGTCTGGCCTGGATCCGACCGGAGCAGGAAAGCCGGATCGAGGTTACCGCCTTCAAGCGGGCGTTCGCGGCACTCAATGCGGCGCAGCGGGAGGTTCTGGTGCTGACCGTGATCCACGGGTTGCCCTATGACGAGGTCGCGCGCATCTGCGGTTGCGAGGTCGGCACGGTGAAGAGCCGTGTGAATCGCGCACGTGTCGCGCTCAAGAAGATGCTGCTGGACGAGGCACTGCCCGTGGCGGCGCAGAAGACGCCGATCGCCCGTTTCGTCGACCGGCGCATGGAAGCGGACGCCGAGCATCGCCGTCGGGTCCGCGCCAGCTACGTGCCTCAGGATGGGCCTTCGGTTCATCGCGGCGTGCTCAACTGAACCAGCCGCGCACAAGTTAGAGCAAAATGGCGCCGCGAGGCGCCATTTTCGTGCCTCCTTCCCCGGGCCGACCGAATCGCCTCGCCCGGGCAAGCCCGCTCAATCACCCTCGCCCGCTCGGTCACCGATGTCGAAGGTGCGGTAATAGGCTTCGATCATGCTGTAGAGGCCGAAGGCCAACAGCCCCAATGCCAGGAGCGAGAAGAGAGCCCAGCCAAACGGCTGATCCTGCACCACCCGCATGGCGCCGGCCAACCCCTGGGCTTCGTCCGGATCGGCCTGCCAGGCGGCTGTGATGAAGAAGCTTCCGGTGATGAGGAACACGCCGCCGCGCGCGATCAACCCGAAACGACAGACGGGCCCCAGCACCGGCGCATGGCCCCAGTCCACGGCGAACCGCTTTTCGTAGCCCTTGCGGATTCCCTTGACGATCATGGCGATACCGGCGCCGATGACACAGAGGCCGGCGAAACCCACGGCCCAACGGCCGAACGGCTGGCGCATGACCGTAGCCGTCCAGTCGCCGCCTCCGCCCCCGCCCCCGGATTGCGCCCCACCCCCGGAGTGCGCGAGGGTGAAAATCAGGCTCGCGGCGAACACCGCCAAGGCCACATGGGTCACGGCACTCACCGCCAAGCCGGCACGTACCGCGAGACCCTTGGCGTCGGTACCGTGATCGTCCACGTCGAGCGTCGCCTGGATGGCGCGCCAGAGGGCATAGGCGAGGAGGCCCGCCGCGACGATGCCCAGCAGCACCTCACCGAAGGGCTGTCCCAGCAGGGTGCGCAAGGCGCCGCGACTGTCCGTGGTCGATCCGCCACTGCCGAACGCCGCCAGGGTCGCGAGGCCGCCGACGATGACGTAGACGACGCCGCGTGCGGCATAGCCGAAGCGGGCGAGACCGACGACGGCGGCACTCGGTTGGGCTTTCTCAGCGGCCTGCCGCGTCATTCTTTCGGCTTCGTTCATCGCCGGTTTCCTCTTCGTTCGTGCCTCACCGATTCGCGGTCCGAATTGACGGACCCTTGCGCAACCATCCAGCTTCCGCTCCGTTCCCGCTTGCGTCGCGACGGAACGGACAGGGGCGTTATCCGTTATACGGTTCGATTTCGGGATTTCCGCAGGTGAGGGGATACGCGGTGGCGCGCGCCGACACGGTGATGGCCGGAACCAACATGGGAGGCCCGACGCTGGAACGGCCGGCGGACTTCTCCGGCAGAGACTGGAAAGCCGTCATGATGCGGGTGTGGACCTGCATCGGCGAGGACAATATCTCGCTGATCGCCGCCGGCTGCGCCTTCTACAGTGTGCTCGCGCTCTTTCCGGGCATCACGGCCTTGGTGCTGATCTATGGTCTGGTGGCCGATCCGGCGCAGGTGAGCGCGCAACTGGCACAGCTCGAGGGCATCCTGCCGGCCGACGTGTTGACGATGATCAAGGACCAGATGACCCGTGTGGCGGGACAGAATGAAAGTGCGCTCGGTTGGGGGCTCGTCGTGGCCGTGGGCTTCGCCTTCTGGAGCGCTTCGGCCGGCATGAAGGCAATCTTCACGGCCCTCAACATCGCCTACAAGGAGCGGGAGAAACGCAACATCCTCGTCTTCAACCTGCTCGGGCTGCTGTTCACGGTGATGGCCATCCTGGCGGTGATCGTGGGTCTGGTGGCCATCGTGGTGGTCCCGGCGGTCTTGGCCTTCGTCGGCCTGGGCGGGGTGTTCGAATGGTCGTTGCGGATCGCCCGGTGGCCTCTTCTCGCGGTGATCGTGGCGCTGGGTCTGGCGGTGCTCTACCGCTACGGTCCGAGCCGGGCCACGGCGCGCTGGGAATGGCTGACCTGGGGCTCGACCATCGCCACGCTGATCTGGCTCGCGGCGTCGATCGGCTTCGCCATCTACGTCGCCAGCTTCGCGTCCTACAACGCGACCTACGGCTCGCTCGGCGCGCCGGTGGTCTTGCTGATGTGGTTCTACATCACCGCTTTCGCCGTGTTGCTCGGCGCCGAAATCAACGGCGAGCTCGAGCACCAGACGTCCATCGACACCACGACGGGCCCGAGCAAACCCATGGGCCGGCGCGGTGCCTACATGGCCGACCATGTGGCCGGCCAGTCACTCGCCGATAACGGCGAACCAAGGGAGAGACACCATGAATAGCATCTTCTGGCTGATCGGCGTCATCGTCGTCGTCCTCGCCGTGCTCTCGCTCATCGGGCTGCGCTGAGGGCGGCCTCGGCATGGCGTGGCCGTCGCACGCCGCCGGCCACGCTTTGCCGTGCCGGGAGACGCGAGCGAGCAGAATCAATGCGTCTCACGCGCCTGTCCGTCGGCCTGTTGTTCGAGTGCCTTGTGAATGAGGCGGTGTTGCACGCGCATCTGTGACCACCGCCTGTAGAACCCGAGCAGTTCGCGGGCCGGATCGATGAGGCGCTCGAAGCCGGAGGCGAACGCCACCACCGCGCCCAGGGCCAGTTCGCCCTGCACCACCATCCAGCCGCCGACGGCGAAGACGGTCAGCGTGCCGGCATGGCCGACGAAATTGTTCAGTCCCTTCAAGAGGAACTTCAGCTTGTAGATCCCCAGACGCAGCTTGTAGGCCCGCTCCACCTGGCCATCCAGATCGCGCTCGTCGGCGTCATCGGCGCTCAGTTCCTCGCCGATCGTGCGCAGCGTGCGCGTGCGGCGCTCGGCGCGGCGGTTGATCTTGCGCTGCAGGATGGGCGCCAGGATCAGGGCCGGCAGGAAGGCGGCGAGACCGGCGGCGGCCACCAGCGGCTCCAGCCAGAAGAAATAGCCGATCAGCGCGAGCAGGATGCCGCTCTGCAGCACGGGCTCGGCCACCGCCTCGCCGATGAATCCGCCCAGAACCTCGGTCTCCGCACTCATCATCGAGACGGTCGATCCGCCCGTCTCCAGCCCTTGCCGCTCGCGCTCGAGGATGCGCCGTCGCAGGTGGCGGATTACGCCTTCGGCCACCCGTCCGCGATAGATCGACAGGAGATATTTGAGCGCCGCGTGCGTCACGAGCACCAGCGCGTAGAGCGCGGCCAGCAGGATCAGGAGGCGGCCGTCGGCGCGGCTGATCGCGTCGTCGACGATCCGGCGCTGCAGCTCGAGAGGCACCATCGACAGGGGAAAGACGAGGATCGCCAGCGCACAGAGACGCAACTGCTGCCGACCGCTGACCCGCCATACATAACGATAGAGGCCGCGGGGTACGCGCCCTTTGGGATTGCCCTCGACCTGCGGGAGAAGAGCCTCGAAAAGGACGTCGTCCCGAGGCGTCCGGGTGTGGCGGGGTTCCGCCGCGTCCGCTTCGTTTCCTTCACCGTCGCCGTCTCTCCCGAGGCGGTCGGCGGCGGGGTGGGCGTCGTCGCGCATCGGCGCTCTCCGGGATGGACACGGACCGAACGGGCGAAATCGTGGCGGGCTTCTCGAGCAGGTGAAGCGACCGCGACGTTTTCTACATCGAAGCGAAGCCGCACACGAAACCGTTCCTCGAAATCGGGGCGGGGCCGGGTTCGCGCCTTCGTCTCGTTCGGTGTCGCGGTGGGAACCCTTTCGCAATTCCGCCCGTTCCACGTCCAAGCGCAATCGCAGTGCAGCATTCATGGAGATCGATCGCATGAGAGACGTCGCCCATATCGAGATCGTCAAGCCCGTGGTCCGGGCGGCGCAGCATTGCTGCAAGACGCTCGCCCCCTTCGTCGCCGAGACGGCATCGGACACCGGCGCACGCCCTGCGACGCACGACCAGAGCGCCCTCTACAAGTTGCACGTCGCGGTCATCGAATCGCTGTTCCGCTGCATGATCGGCTGGGGTGTCGCACCGGGCGCGCTCAAGGAGCTGTTCCACGCCGAGGATGCCGCGGCACCGGCGATCGACGACCGGGAGGCGGAGCGCTTGGTCGAGGCCGCCCATGCCGATCTCGCCGCAGCACTTCATCGTGCGCTCGACGAACTGGAGGCGGTGGACGTACGGACGCTCGATGTCCGGCGCCTGTTGCAGGATTACGCGGATCGGATCGACGCGGACCTTCCGGGGGCCGGGGCCGGCAAGCCGGAAGCGGGAATGGCCACGACCGGGCTTCGGCAGATCATCTCGGGTTCCATGGTCTCGGCCGGAAGCTGACGTCGGGGGGAACGCGCGCTACCAACCCGGATCTCGCGCGGCGCAGGGAGCCTTCGTCTCCGGCGCCACGTTCGACGCACGAGGGGGTCGGATTCGACCCCGAATTTTGGACTGGCATACTTGGATGGGGACTTCGGTCCCCTTTTTTTCGAGCAAGTCGCCACCGCTTCAGCGCAGGGTCACCATGAGCTGTGCCCGGCGGGTGCTCTCGGGCGGAATGGCGCCGGCGAGCCGCCAGCGGACATGGGTGTATTCTTCCGGCCGCGCCAGCCGGCGTTTTCCGTTGGCTTGGGTGATCCAGAGAGCGTCGGGCCGGGCGAACGACGTTCCGTCGACCGAAAAGAAAGCGGTCGCATCCGAGCCGAGCGCCGTGCCTTCGACATAGTGCGTCTGCTCGGGAATCGGCGTGGTGACCACGACGTTCTCCGCCGGCTTCGTGCCCGCATTGTCGAAGTGATAGCGATAGACCACCTGGTCTCCCGGCAGCGCCGTCTCCAGCGGCTCGAGGCGCTGCTCGCCGGCCGGCCCGCTCGCCGGCAAAAGCCGCAGAACCTCGGTGCGGACGCTCACCGGCCCCGCCGCGGCGGCGATCGGCTGCAAGATGAGCGAGACGGTGAAGGCGAGAGCGGCCCATCGAAGCGGCACGATCATGTTCTTCATCTCCTGGGGCGGGATGACGTCCGGGACTTCGTGTCCTACGCGATTTCAAGCGATTTTTTCAACTGAAAAGAGAATCGGATCGATGATGGCTCCCGCGCCTTAACCGGGGGTTAACCTTGACCGCCTAGCCTCCGCTGTCGAACAGGGTCGACCGTCGGGCGACCCGCGGCAGCGGGATATTCGGCATGCACTATGCTCCACTCTCGAGGTTTCTCGGCACGGCGATCGCATTGTTCGCCACGGTGATGTTCGCCACCGAGAGCGCCGATGCGGCGGGCACGGCCGCCGACACCACCATCAGCAACACGGTGACCCTGAACTACGAGGTCGACAGCGTCGCCCAGACGCCGGTCACCGACACCGTGACCTTCAAGGTGGACAACCGCATCGACCTTTCGATCGCCTCGAGCGGTGCCACCGTGGCGCCCGGTGCGACCGGGCGGCTGCTCTCCTACACCCTGACCAACGAAGGCAACGCCACCCAGGGCTATTCGATCGCCGTTTCCGACAGTGGCCCCTTCGCCCTGTCGAACGTGACGATCTATCTCGACATCAACGACGACGGCGATCTCGACGACGGCGAGACGGCCTACACACCGGGTCAGAACATCGCCGACGTCGCCGCCGACGGCACGATCCAGATCCTGGTCGAAGCCGACATCGCCGCGGGCGCCACCGACGGTCAGGCCAATGTCGTGACGCTGACGGCGACGACGCTCGATGCCGCGACGACGACGGTTTCGACCGAGGACGCCGACGGCGACGATCCGTCGCTGGTCGAGAACGTCTTCGGCGACGGCGCCGGCGCGACCGACGCGGTCGAGGACGGCCTCTTCTCCAGCACCGCCAGCTACACGGTCGCCGCGGCGACGCTCGCTTTGACCAAGAGCTCGGCCGTGGTGAGCGATCCCTTCAACGGCACGACCAACCCGCTGCGCATTCCGGGTGCCCGCATCCGCTACACCATCGACATCGCCAACAGCGGCTCGGACGATGCCGACAGCGTCGTGCTGACCGACACCATTCCGACCGACACCACCTATGTCGCCGGAACGATCGAAGTCGACATCACCGGCGGCTACGTCGCCAAGACCGACGCCGCCGATGCCGACGAGGCGGAGATCGTCGGGACCACCCTGACGGCCCGGCTGGCCACCCTGGCCGCCTCGGGCGGCACCGCTTCGGTCCGCTTCGACGTGACGCTGGACTGATCATCGGACGTCGGGCGGCGCGTCGCTGCCGCTCGCGCCGATGGCGATCCCCCGCATGACCGGCCGCTTCGCGCTCTACCGGAACGTCCTGCGCGCGGTGCTGTTCGTCGTCCTCCTTGCGAGCGGCGCCGGCCAAGCCCAGGCACGGACCTTCCCCGGCCAGGTGATCGACAGTGTGACGGTGGTCGATTACGTCGGCGCGCAGACGGGACACGTCTATCGGACCAGCGTCACCCATTCCTTCGTCGTCGAGGAGCGCCCGAGCCCGTCGTCGATCGAAATCCTGCGCCACGCGCCCGCCTGGGGCGCGCCGGTGGTCGTCCGCCAGGGCGCCTACCGCAGCGGTGGTGACGGCGGGCCACTGATGCCCCAGGCGCCGCCCAACGGGCTCGACGGCGCACCCCTCACGCTGGCGCAGCCGGTGCCACTGATCGCCGCCTCGGCCTTCAACGGCAACGACACGATCTTCGTGCGCCTGACCGACATCGGGCGCAATTTCGATCCGGCCTCGATCGACACCGTCGAGATCGCGATGGCGGTCGGCGGCTCGCTCGACGAGGAACGCTTCGTGCTGAGCGAGACGGAGCTCTCGAGCGGTGTGTTCGTCGGCTATGCGCGACAGGCGGCGGGCTCCTCCTTCGACGGCAGCCTCACGACGGCCGCCAACGAGCCCGTCCAGATCACCTATGTCGATCCCTATGCGGTGAACGACGTCGCCTCGATCTCGGTGCTTGTCGACCCCTTCGGCATCGTCTTCGACAGCCTGACCGGCGCGCCGATCGACGGCGTGCGCGTGTCGATCGTCGAGGATGCTTCGGGCGCGCCGGCCACAGTCTATGGCGACGACGGAGTGAGCCTCTATCCATCGACGGTGATCTCGGGCGACGAGGCGTTCGATTCGTCCGGCAGCCGCTACGATTTCGCCGCCGGCGGCTATCGCTTTCCGCTGCTGGCCCCGGGCGACTACCGTCTGGTCGTCGTGCCGCCGCCCGGTGCCCGCTTTCCGTCCGCCGCCTCGGACGGGTCGCTGCAGGCGCTGCCCGGTGCGCCCTTCGCGCTCGGTCCCGGAGCCCGCGGCCAGGCCTTCACCGTCGCCGCCGGGCCCGCCGTGCGGATCGATCTGCCGGTGGACGTACCGGGCGATCTTTTCTTGAACAAGACGGCCGGCAAGGATCTCGTGGCGGCCGGTGATTTCGTGCCCTACCGGCTCACCCTTCGGACCGGGACGGACGTGGTGGCACCATTTCGCATCGAGGACGCGCTGCCCATCGGCTTTCGCTATGTGGCCGGATCGGCGCGCCGGGACGGCCGTGCGGTCGCCGATCCGGCGGTCGGGGACGACGGCCGCACCCTCTCCTTCGCCACACCCGGCCTGGGCCTCTCGGCCGAGACCGTGATCGACTACGTGGTGGAGGTCGGTGCGGCGACGCCGTTGGGAAGGGCCATCAATCGTGCGCGCGCCTTCGACGCACGCGACTTCGCGTCCAATCCGGCCTCGGCCGCGCTTCGGGTGCGCGACGATTTCTTCAGGGATGCCGGCTTCGTGGTCGGCCGGGTGCGGATCGGCCGATGCGACGCCGACCCGGGGCGCGGGACCATCGGCGCCGCCGGCGTCCGCATCCAGACCCAGGACGGCACCGTGGTCACCACCGACGCCACCGGCCGCTATCATCTCGAAGGGCTGGCGCCGGGCATCCACGTGCTGCGCCTCGACCCCGCCAGCCTGCCGCCGGGAACGGTGCCCGGCTCGTGCCGATCGAACACGCGGCAAATCGCCGACGGCGGTGCCCAGTTCGTCGATCTGCCGCCGGGCATGGTGCAGCGTGCCGATTTTCTGCTGATGCGGACGGAGGAGCCGGCCATTCCGTCGAGCACGGGATCGGCCGGGGATGGCCGGGCGGAGCCCGTCGACGACGATCCGCCCGGGTTCGCCGAAGCGGAACCCGTGGCCGAAGACTGGCGCGATCCGGGCCTCGCACCCTTTCGGATCGTCGAGCCGCTGATCGATCACCGGCCGCGCACGCCGAGCGTCCACTTCGCTGTCGCACATGCCGCGGGTCAGAGCGTCGCGCTGCGCCTCGGCGGCGAACCGGTGCCCGAGCGCAATCGCGGCCATGTCGAGCGCAGCGCGGACGGAACGCGCATCCTCCAACGCTGGCGCGGCATCGACCTTCAGGAAGGCGAGAACCGGTTCGAGGTCCTGCTGCTCGACGCCCGGGGCGCCGTGGTCGATCGCCTCGAGCGGATCGTGCGGATGCCGGGCGAGCCGGTCGAGGCACATGTCCTGGAGGCCGCGTCGCAACCGGTTGCCGACGGACGGGCGGCCCCGCGCATCGCCCTGCGCCTGACCGATGCGCGAGGGATCGCGGCTCGTGCCGGAGGGCTCGTGCGCTATTCCGTCCAGGCCCCGCACGAGAGTGCCGCACGCGCGGCCGCCATCGCGCGATCGCCGCTCGAGGCTTCGCTGCGGCCGCAACAGGCGGTGATCGGCGAGGACGGCGTGATCGTCGTCGAGCTGGCGCCGACCCTGCGTTCGGGTGTGGTGCGGATCGACCTCGATCTGGCCGGTCGCCGCCGCACCGTCGAGGCGTGGCTCGAGCAGCCGGCCCGGGACTGGTTCATGGTCGGTTTCGCCGAGGGTACGCTCGGCCACGGCGTGGTCGGCGGCAACATGGACACCGCCCGCGCCCTCGACGCCGAAGACGGCTTCTACGAGGAGGGGCGGGTGGCCTTCTTCGCCAAGGGCTCGATCAAAGGCGAATGGCTGCTGACCGTCGCCTACGACAGCGCCCGAGAGCGCGACGATACCGACCGGCTGTTCCAGGCGATCGATCCGGATGCCTATTACCCCGTCTATGGCGACGCCAGCCGCACCGAACACGAGGCGCCCACCAGCGGGCCGCTCTATGTCCGCCTGGAGCGCCGGCAGTTCTTCGCCCTGATCGGCGATTTCACGACCGATCTCGAAGCCACGCGGCTGGCCCGCTACGATCGGCCGCTGCACGGCCTGCAATCGGCCTATCGGGGCGAGCAGGTGGCCTACACCGCGTTCCTGTCGGACACCCGCCAGCGCTTCGTGCGCAACGAAATCCCGGGCGACGGCACCTCGGGCCTCTATCGGCTGACCCGCGCACCGATCGTGATCAACTCCGAGCAGATCGTGCTGGAGACGCGCGATCGCGTGCGCGCCGGCGTGGTGCTCGAGGAGCGGCGGCTGGTCCGTCATCTCGACTACGAGATCGACTATGACGACGGCACGCTCTTCTTCAAGGAGCCGGTGCCGAGCCGGGACTTCGGTTTCGATCCCGTCGTCATCGTCGCGACCTATGAAACCGACGGCGGCGGCGATCGTGCGGCGACCTTCGGCGGACGCGGCGAGATCGCCCTCGGCGACGGCCTCGTGACCCTGGGCGCGAGCTTCGTCCAGGAAGGCGACGATGCCGAAGGCGGGCGTCTCTTCGGCGCCGACGCCGAGGTGGCGCTGGCGCCCGGCACCACCCTGCGCGGCGAGATCGCCCACGCCCGCCGGGACCGGCCGCTCGAAGGCGAAGCCGGCGGACCGGCCTATCTGGTCGAGCTCGAGCATCAGGGTGCCGATGCGGCGGGCCGGCTCTATGCCGAGAGGCGCGACGCACAATTCGGACTGGGCCAGGAAAATGACGGCCTCGCCGGCACCTTCGAGGTCGGCGCCGAAGCGTCGGTGCAGGTGCCCATCGGCGACGACGGCCGCCTGGCGATGGAGATCTATCGCCGCGAGCGGGAAATGAGCGATGCGCGGCGTGACGCGGCCGAAGTCACGCTCGACGTGCGCAACGGCCGCACGCGCTGGCAGGTCGGCGGAC
This sequence comes from Geminicoccaceae bacterium, assembly GCA_020446525.1. GTDB lineage: Bacteria > Pseudomonadota > Alphaproteobacteria > Geminicoccales > Geminicoccaceae > JAGREO01. The sequence goes on from JAGREO010000048.1 coordinate 19,813, forward strand.
GCCATGTTGTGGAAAGCCGGGACAGCGGCGACGCGGCCGGCGAGAGCGAGACGGTCGATCAGCTCCTCCTGGGCAGCCGCCACGAGCTGCTCGACGGGCGGCTCGGCGTGTTCGCCCGGCGCGAGCAGAACCTGAAGAAGGTGGACGCCGAGAGCGCCTTTCCGACGCGCACCATCGTCGGCCTCGATTACGCCCTCGGCACCACGCCTGTCCTGTCGGAGGCCAAGCTGACGGTGGCGCACGAACTGGCCGAGACCGAGGACGGCACCGAGCAGCGCTCCCGTCTCGGGGTCACCGGCGGCCTGTGGCAGGGCGCGCAGTTGCGGGCTTCGGGCGAGCATCGCCGGGTGGAGGACGGCGAGCGGGTGCTGGCGACCGTGGGCCTCGCACAGACCTGGCAGGTCGACGAGGCGCTGAGCCTTTCCGCCGGCGTGGACCGGCAGCAGTCGATCGCCGGCGACGACGATCTGGCCGGTCTCGGCCGCACCGGTCCGACCGAGGATTTCACCGCCCTCTCGCTCGGCGCCGGTGCCTCGCTGGATGCTTGGGGGCTGGAGGGATGGGGCGATCTCACGACCCGGGCGGAAAGCCGCTTCGCCGACAGCGGCCGCAAATATATCTTCAGCATCGGCCACCGGGCCGATGTGGCCGAGCACGTGCAAGCCTCACAACGGCTTCGCCTGATCGACGAGACCCGAGAGGACGACGAGGATCGCACCTATGTCGAGTTGCGCAGCGGTCTCGCCTACCGGCCCGAGGACGGTCCGGTGCTGCTCGATCGCCTCGACGTGGCCTATGGCGACGACAGGCGTGGCGGTACCGGCAGCGGCGGCAGCGGATCGACCGGCGGTTCCAGCGGCGGTGCGACAGACGGGCTGCGCATCGGCCGGCGCTTCAAGATCGTCAACAATGCAACCGCCGTCGTCACGCCGGTCGAGGGTGTCGAAGTCGCCCTGCATCAGGGCCTGAAGTTCGTCGCCGAGCGCATCGGCGACAAGCGCTATACGAGCAGCAGTGCGCTCTTCGGCGGGGATCTTCGCTTCGATCTCACCGACCGGCTCGATCTGGGCGTGCGCGCGAGCCTGGTCACCGGCCTCGATCACGACCAGCTCGTCTATGCCTTCGGCCCCACCCTGGGGTTCAAGTTCGGCGAACGCGCATGGCTCGGCCTGGGCTATAATTTCCAGGGCTACGAGGACCGGGATTTCGCCGATGCCGGCTATGCCGCACAGGGGCCCTATCTGCGCTTCCGGCTGGCGCTCGACGAGGATCTGCTCGAGGGCGTGATGAACGACGGGCCCTGATCGGGTGGCAACCGCTCAAGGCCGCCTTTCGCGCCGTTCCAGCAGGGCGCCGGCGGCCAGCGCCACCAGCAGCGTCACGGCCGGCCTGTCGCGCACGACATCGGCGAGCAGCCCGTAAGCCGACAGCGGAACGACCGGACGGGCCGCCCTCACCGTTCGCCGGCGCAGAGCGATGTGACGGCTGCCGGCCAGCACCAGCACGGCCAGCACGAGATAGGTGATGGCGGCGGCAAGAGACGCCCAGCCCGGCCCGAGCACGCGAAGCCAGCCGACCAGGACCGCATCCGCCAGCGCGGCCAGGGCATAGAGCAAGAGGACGAGGGCCAGAACACCGCCGATGAGACGCGGCACCACGGTCCCCGCGCGGGCCCGCATCGCTTCCGGATCGAGCATCGGGAGGGAAGCCCGCTAGCGGCCGCGACCGAAGAACTGGCTGATCAGCATGCCGATGCCGAAGGC
>JAGREO010000049.1 GCA_020446525.1 Geminicoccaceae bacterium
GCGGCAGCAGGGCGAATTTCTGGAAGACCATCGACATGCGGGTCTGCCGGAGCTCGCGCAGCCGCGCCTCGTCGAAGGCCAGCGCGTCCTCGCCGTCGATCATGATCCGGCCGGCGGTCGGCTCGATCAGCCGGTTGAGGTGGCGGATCAGCGTCGACTTGCCGGAGCCCGAGAGGCCCATGATGACGGTGATGTGGCCCGAGCGCATGTCGACATTGATGTCGCGCAGGCCGAGCACGTGATCGTGCTCCGCCAGGAGGTCGGCCTTGCTCGTGCCGTTCTGCGCCAGCTCCAGCACCGAGGCTGGGTCGTCGCCGAAGATCTTGTAGAGGTTCTGGATCGAAACCTTGATCGGCCGGTCACTCATCGCCCGTCCTCATCCGTTCGAGGTCCTCATCCGTTCGAGGTCTTGGCGACACGGCTGAGCGCCGCCTTGCTGGTGCGATCGAGGATCACCGCCAGGATGACGATGCAGAAGCCGGCGATCAGCCCGACGCCGAGCTCGAGGTTGCGGATCCCGCGCAGCACCAGCACGCCGAGCCCGGGTGCCGAGACCAGCGAGGCGATCACCACCATCGCCAGCGCCATCATGATCGTCTGGTTGACGCCGGCCATGATGGTCGGCATCGCCAGCGGCATCTCGACCCCGAAGAGCCGCTGCCGCGCGGTCATGCCGAAGGCGTCCGAGGCCTCGAGCACGTCCTTGTCGACGAGGCGGATGCCGAGATTGGTCAGCCGGATCACCGGGACGATGGCGTAGAGGATGATGGCGATGCCGTAGAGCTTCGATTCGGTGACGCTGAAGAGGAAGATCAGCGGGATCAGATAGACGAAGGTCGGCAGCGTCTGCAGCATGTCGAGGATCGGGATCACCGCCCGCTGCAGGCCGTCGCGCTTCGACATGGCGATGCCGATGGGCACGCCCAGGAGCACGCAGATGAGGGTACAGACGAAGATGACCGAAAGGGTCTGCATGGCGTAGTCGAAATAGTCGATGAAGGCGAAGAAGCAGAGGGCCAGGGTGACGGAGATCGTCATGGCCAGCGAGCGGGTGAAGACGAGGACGACGGCCGCCAGGATCAGCGTGAGCACCCACCAGGGCACGGCGAGAAAGGCCCAGAGTGCCCCGTCGAGCAGCCAGGAGAGCGGCTGGGTGAGCGGATCGAGCACCAGCTTGAGGCCGTTCTTGATGCTCAGGAATCCGTCGGCCACCCAGGCCGTCAGGTCGCGCGAGCGCCAGATGGTCCCGCACGAGGCGTTGAGCGTGTCGAGCGAGGGAAAGGGAATGTCCCACCAGGCGCGCTCGACGCCGACCGCCTCGCCGCGGCTGCGTGCCAGCAGCTCGGCCATGGTCATCGGCCCGTCGCCGGCCCCCGCCTGCGCCGCCGCCCCGCCGCCGCCACACCAGTCCCGCAGGCCCAGCGCGTCGAACAGCCCGTCATAATAGGCCATGCATCTTCCGCCATGTTCGTTCTCGGGTTCTTGGCGGGAGGCGGGGAGGGGCGGCCGGTGCCGTCACCCCGGCCGATCCCTCCTCTCCCGCATGTCGTCCGCCCGGGGTGCCGGCGGCCGTCACCACTACCGATTGAGCAGCGGCGCCAGCTTCTCCCTGGCTTCGTCGTTCAGCCAGGCGCCCCACACGTCGGGGTTCTCGCTCAGGAACTTGACCGCGACCTCCTCGGCCGAGGCCTTGTTGGCTTCCTGCCAGGCCAGAAGCCCGCCCATCTGGTCGTTGGTGAAGCTGAGCTTGCTCATCATCGAGGCGATCTCCGGCTCGCGCTCGGCGAAATCGGTGGTCACCCCGGTGAGCACTTCGGCGGTCTGGAAATCGGTCTTCTGCGGGTTCCGGCAATCCTCGCGGGCGATGCAGGCGTGCCGTTCGGCGTCGTATTCGCCCATGTCGACCTTGACCATGTCGTAGCGGCCCAGCAGCGAGGTCGGCTTCCAGTAATAGCCGAACCAGGGCTGACGGTCCTCGTAGGCCGAGGCCATCGAGGTCGCCAGCGTCTCGCCGGAACCGTGGTCGAAGACCTCCATGCCGGCCTCCTCGAAACCGTAGGCGACCTTGAGGTTGTCGTTCTTGGTGCGACAGCCCCAGCCTTCGGGGCAATTGTGGAAACGGCCGCCGACCAGCGCCGGGTTCGCCAGCACACCGTCGATGGTGGCGAGCTCGGGATGCTCCTCGACCAGATAGGCGGGCACGAACCAGCCTTCCTCGCCGCCGTCGGAGAGCACGGCACCCAAGGTCTCGACCTTGCCCTCCTTCTCGAGCTCGACATATTGCGGCGCCGAGTTGATCCAGAGCTCGGTGACGATGTCGGGACGGCCGGTCTCGGCGACCGAGGTCACCGCCGGCACGGTGTCCGAGGGCACGGCCGTGACGTCGCAGCCATAGCCTTCCTCCATCAGGAATTTGGCGACGGCGGTCACCACGGAGGACGAGGCCCAGTTCATCTCGGTGATGGTCACCTCGCCGCAATCGGCACGGGCCGAGGCGGCGAGCGCCACCGTGGCGACCGAGCCCAGCACGAGACTCTTGAGGATCGTACGCATGATCTTGCTCCTGTTCGACGGAATTGGCGTGACGATCCGGTATCCGGGCAAGCAGCCGGCAAGACCCCGCATCGGGAATCGACGACACGCGCCGCCCGCCTTCACACCACGATTGCCCGGGAGGATGAATCGACACGCCCGAAAGCTGCCGGACATCGGACGAGACCGATGGATGCCTCACCCGATTTGTTCACCGCCCGGCGTCTATTGGGGCCGCAACGTGGCGGCAGGTGCTTCGTGTGTCAACCGTGCGTCCGGGCGCGCCCGACCCACGAGGACGGTCTTTCCGTCGTTCGGGAAAGCCGGCAGGGTCCGGAACCGTGCGGACGGCCCGGCTGCCGGCGCCCGCATGTGCCGGTTTCGCCCGCTCGTCGGGCGGCATCGCCGGTCGGGCGACCTACTCCACCCGGGTGATCCGCCCCTCTTTCTCGGGCGCGATCCGGCCGCCCTGGGCGGTGATGTAGTTCATCACCGTGGTCGCCATCAGCGTGGCGCCCGAGGGGTCGATCAGCATGCGTCCGCGGGTGAGCGCCTCGTAGCCGTCGCCGCCCGTGGCGATGTAGTCGTTGGTGGCGAGGGTGTAGGTCTTCTTCGGATCGAGCGGCTCGCCGGCGACCTCGGCCTCGACCACCCGCTCGCCCGGCGGCTTCGTCGGATCGTAGGTGAAGGACATGTTGGCGAGCTGCGGAAAGCGGCCGGCACCCTCCTCGACCTGGCTGACGCCGTTCTCGAGCGCCGCCAGCACGTCGGCCCCTTCGATCTCCATCAGCACGGTGACGTTGCCGAAGGGCAGCTCGGTGAGGATGTCGCGACGGGTGAGCACGGTGCCGGGCTCGTAGGTCCGGTCGCCGCGGATGCCGCCGCCGTTGGTGAAGCCGATCTCGGCATCCGTCGCGTTGCGCATCGCCTCGGCGATCAGCGATGCGAAGGCGCTCTCCTCGCTGCGCACCGTACTGCGACGGGTGTCGAGCAGGGTCTTCGCCTCGCCCACCTCGATGCTCAGTTCCTCGTCGAGCCTGCTCTGCCACTTCGCCACCAGCTCGGCGATCCCGGGCTCGGGCTCGACGCCGGCGGTCGAGACGAAGCGCCATTCGGGCCGCCATTCGACGACCTGCTCGCCGCGCTGCTCGACCCGGTCGACGACGACGTCGATCGCCGCCAGATAATGCGCGTCGTAGCCGGCCTTGATCAGCAGCTTGCCGTTCTCGAGCCAGGTGAAGGGGTCGTGGTCGTGACCGCCCAGAACGATGTCGACCTGCTCGATCTCGGCCATCAGCCTGCGGTCGTCGGCGGTGTTCTGATGGGTCAGGGCGACGATCAGATCGGCGCCCTCCTCCTCGAGCTTCGCCGCCAGGCTGCGGGCCGTCTCCATCGGATCGGCGAAGGTGACGGCGGGACCGGGCGAGGAGAGCGTGTCGGTCTCGGGCGTGATCACGCCCAGAAAGCCGATGGTGTAGTCGCCGGCTTCGGTCGTCCAGGTGGCGGCGGTGCCCATCGCCGGCGCGCCGCTCCCGTCGAGCATGTTGGCCGCGAGCCAGGGGAAGTCCGAAGCGGCGAAGCGCTCGGTGGCGATCTCCGGGCCGAAATCGAACTCGTGATTGCCGGCCACGGCGACGTCGGTGTCGAGCGCGTTCATCAGCTCGATCATCTGCGCGCCCTTGGTCAGGCCGGACATCACCGAAGGCGAGAGCAGGTCGCCGCCGAAGGTGGTGATGCTGTGTGCCGCCGCCTCCCGCTCGGCCTTCAACAGCGTCGCCAGCTCGGCCAGCCCGCCCCGCCCCCGGCGCGGCGCGATCTCGTAGACGTCGTTGGTGTGCAGGAAGGTGATGGTGACCGGCTCGGCCAGAGCCGGAGCGGCGACGAAGCCGCCCGTGAGACCGCAGAACGCGGCGGTGGCGAGGAGAAGCGAACGGCGCGGCATCCCAGTCCTCCCTTGGATCGCGATGCGACGTTAGTAGCAACCGCGGCCGGTCTCGGCTATGGCGAAGGCTCGCCGGAGCATCGCTTCGCCGAGGATCAGGAACCCCCGACGGCCGGTCCCATCATGCGCAGGAGGACGTAGATGAAGGCCGCGACGATACCACCGACGGTCAGCACGGTCCCCAGGGTCCAGCGGATCATGTCGTTCTTCGCCGACTGGATATCGGCCGCCAAGGCACCCTTGGCCATCTCCACCGAATGTTTGGTCGAGGCGATCTCGGAATCGATACGCGCATGGAGTTTTTCGACCGCGTGCAACAGGCCCGTCAGAGCCAGATCGTGTCTGGAGAACTCCTTGTAGGTCTCGAACCGAATCTTCTCGATCTCGAGCTGAACACCGGGATCGACCACCACATCCTGTTCCGAAGTCGTTGAAGCCTCAGCATACGGCTCTTCGGCTTTTTCGCGCAAGCCGGTACCCGGCGGTTGGTCCCGACGATGGGAGGCAAAGTCCGTCCCGGTATCGTTTTCCTTTCGTCGAAGCATTCCACCCCACCCGACCGACGCGTCGCGACCCGCTCTGGTTGTCGGCCACTCTAGTTGGCGATCTCCGCGATGCAAACCAGTAAGAAAAAGGATCGCTCGTGTGTACACTTCAAGGCTGCATCGGCGACCGGCACGTCCTGGTAGCAACCGCCGTCGACCTCGGCTATGGCGAAGGGCATGATCGAGAGTTTCACGGCCGCGCTGATCGCCTTTCTCGTCACCATCGACCCGCTCGGCATGGTGCCGCTCTTTCTGGCGCTGACCGCGGGCATGAGTGCCGCCGCCCGCAGCCGTACCGCCTTTCGCGGGGTGCTGGTCGGCGCGCTGATCCTGGGCGCCTTCGCGCTGGCCGGCGACGGGCTGCTGGGTGCGCTCGGCATCTCGATCTCGGCCTTCCGCATCGCCGGCGGGCTGATGCTGCTGGTGATCGCCTTCGAGATGGTGTTCGAGAAGCGGGCCGAGCGGCGCAGCCAGACGGTCGAGCACGTCCGCGACGAGCGCCAGCCCGATCCGGCCGCGGCAGCCGGCCCGGGTGCCGGCGGCGAGGAGCACGTGGCGGTCTTTCCGCTGGCCATCCCGCTGATCGCCGGACCCGGTGCGATTACCGCGGTGATCCTGCAGCTCGGCCGGCACGAGGGCCTGGTGCTCGATCAGCTCGCGGTCGTCGGCGCCCTGGTGACGGTGCTCGCACTCCTGCTGTCGCTGCTGCTGCTGGCCTCGCGTATCGCCCATCTGCTCGGCCGAACGCTCGTCAACGTCCTCTCGCGGCTGCTCGGCGTGCTGCTGGCGGCCCTGGCGATCCAGTTCGTCATCGACGGTGTGCGGGAGGCCTTTTCCCTTGTGTGACGGCGCGGTGCGGGCGCAGAATGGTCCTCGTCGTCGCCGATGCGCCATGGCGCCCGCCCGGGCCCGGCGGTGACGCGAGGAAACGCAGGGGATCATGAACGCCAAGCGGGGTGAGAACCCGCAACCGCGCGTGCCGGTCTGCGCCATCGGCGCCTCGGCCGGCGGCGTCAATGCGCTCAAGGAGTTCTTCCGGCACATCCCCGACGATCTGGGGCTGGCCTTCGTGGTGATCATCCATCTGCGCCCGGATCACCCGAGCTCGCTGAGCGAGATCCTCGCCGGCCACACCAGGATGCCGGTCGAACAGGTTTCGGACGCACCCGCGCTCGAGCCCAACCGCGTCTACGTCATCGCTCCCGACAGCGAGCTGGTGATCGACGAGAGCAACATCACCTCGCGGCCCTTCAGCGATCCGCGCGGCAAGCGGGCGCCGATCGACATGTTCTTCCGTTCGGTCGCGCACGCCCGCGGCGACGGGCTGGCGGTGATCCTCTCGGGCGCCGGCTCGGACGGGGCGATCGGTGTCCGGGCGATCAAGGAAGCGGGCGGCGTGATCTTCGTCCAGGAGCCCAAGGACGCCGAATATGCGATGATGCCGCGCAGCGCACTGTCGGCGGGCGTGGCCGATTTCGTCGCCCCCATCCCGCGGCTGGTCGAGCGGATCGTCGAGGTGGTGCGCAGCAAGGAAGCCGTGCGTTCGCTGCCGACCAACGAGGCCGAGCAGATCGTCCAGCGGATCGTCGCCTTCCTGCGCGCGCGCACCGGACACGATTTCTCGAGCTACAAGCGGGCCACGGTGCTGCGCCGGATCAAGCGGCGCATGCAGGTCACCCGCAGCCAGAGCCTGCCGGTCTATGCCGACTATCTGGTGGCCAATCCCGAAGAGGCGCAGGAACTCTTCGGCGACATGCTGATCTCGGTGACGTCCTTCTTCCGCGACCCGGAGGCCTACAAGGTGCTCGTCGAGGAGGGACTGGGCCGGCTCTTCGAGGAGGCGGGCGAGGAGGGCCTGCGCCTCTGGGTGGTCGGCTGCGCCACCGGCGAGGAAGCCTACAGCCTGGCGATCGTGCTGCTCGAGGAGGCGGCACGGCGCCAGACGACGGTGCCGATCCAGATCTTCGCCACCGATCTCGACGAGGGGGCGCTCGCCACCGCGCGGGAGGGACGCTATCCGGCCAGCATCGAGGCCGACGTCTCCGAGGAGCGTCTGGCACGGTTCTTCACCCGCGAGAGCCTGCACTACCGGGTCAAGAAGGAGGTCCGAGACACGCTGCTCTTCGCCTCCCACAGCGTGCTCAAGGATCCGCCCTTCATGCGGATCGACATGGTCTCCTGCCGCAACCTTCTGATCTATCTCGAGCGCCAGTTGCAGCGCGAGGTCTGCGCCCTCTTCGCCTATGGCCTCAGGCCACACGGCCTGCTCTTCCTGGGCTCGGCCGAGACCACCGACGTCACCCCCGACCTCTTCGCACCGATCAGCCGCGAGGCGCGGCTCTACCGCGCGCGCAGCAAGGCGTCGCGCAAGCTGCCGGTGGTCTCGCGCATGCCCGCCGAGCATCGGCCGCCCGGGCTCGATCGGTCTCATCGCGACTTCCAGCAGCCGCGCGAGCGCACCCTCGGCGCCATTCATCTCGACGCACTCGAGCGGGTGGCGCCGCCGAGCGTGCTGGTCGACCGCAGCTATGCCGTACAACATCTCTCGGCCCAGGCCGGACGCTTCCTCCTGCCCTCGGGCGGACCGCTCAGCAGCGACGTCACCACGCTGGTCCGGCCCGAGCTCAGGCTCGATCTGCGCACCGCCCTGCGGCGCGCCATCGACGAAGGCGAGCCGTCGCTGACGCCGCCGGTGCCGGTCGCGTTCAACGGCACGCGGCGGCGGGTGGCGATGCAGGTGGTGCCGCTCAGCGACGCCGACGACGTGCCGCCGGGGCAGGCTCTGGTCGTCTTCCTGATCGGTGCCGTCGTATCCGATACCGACCCGGCATCCACCGCCGTCGATTCCGCGGACGAGATCCAGCGCCTGCGTGAAGAACTGAACCTCGCCGAGACACGGCTGACCGCCGCCCGGGTCGAGCACGAGAACGCGGTGCAGGATCTCAGGGTCGCGAACGAGGAGCTGCAGTCGATCAACGAGGAGTACCGCTCGACTTCCGAGGAGCTCGAGACCTCCAAGGAAGAGCTGCAGTCGATGAACGAGGAGCTGCAGACGGTCAACGCCGAGCTCAGGAACAAGCTCGAGAGTGTCGGTGCCGCCCACAGCGACCTCGAGAACATCGTCGCCGCCACCGACATCGGTACGCTCTTTCTCGATCCCAAGCTGCGTATCCGCATGTTCACGCCGCGGGTCGCCGAAATTTTCAGCATCACCGAATCCGACGTCGGCCGGGTGATCACCGACTTCACCCATCAGCTCCGCTACAAATCGCTCGCCGAAGACGCCGCCGGCGTGCTCAGGGATCTCGCGCCGGTCGAGCGCGAGGTCGAGGCCCAGGGCGACCGCTGGCTGATGTTGCGCATGCGGCCCTACAAGACCGTGGATCAACGGATCGACGGCGTGGTCGTGACCTTCATCGACGTCACCCAGCGGCGTCACGACGAGAGGCGGTTGCGACAGGCACGGGACGCACTGGCGATGGCGACCTCGGCCTCGCGGCTGGGCTGGGTCACCTGGAGCCTCGAGACCGGCGAGATCGTCTGGGACGCGCGCGGGCGCGAGATCATCGGTATCGGCGAGACCGAGGAGGCCCGCGACTGGCTCGCCCGCGTCCATGTCGAGGATCGCGGGCCGCTTCGGGCGGAGATCGAGCGCAGCATGCGGGAATCGAGCAGCTTCGATCTCGAGTTCCGCGTCGTATCCGGTGACGGCCGCATCCGCCACGTGCACGGCTCCGGTGCCTTCGAGGCCGGTCGGGACGGCGCCTCGGCCCGTGGTGCCGGCCTCGTGCGCGACGTGACCGATCAGCGCAAATGGGAAGAATCACAGCGGCTGCTGGTGGGGGAGCTCAACCACCGGGTCAAGAACATGCTCGCGGTGGTGCAGTCGATCGCCCGTCAGACCTTGCGCGGCAGCGCCGACATGGACGAGTTCGTCGACAAGTTCGAGACCCGGATCGGCGCCCTGGCCAAGGCTCACAACATCCTCACCGAGCGCAACTGGCACGGCGCCGATCTCGAGGGGCTGGTGCGCGACGTGCTCTTCTCGCTGGCGATCGGCGACCACGGGCGCATGCGGATCAGCGGGCCGGCCGTGCGCCTGTCGCCCGACGCCACGGTTTCCTTCGCCATGGCGCTGGGCGAGCTCGGCACCAACGCGCTCAAATACGGTTCCCTTTCGGCGTCCGCGGGCCGGGTCGACATTTCCTGGAGCATCGATGCGGACGAGCGGGTGATCTTCGAGTGGATCGAAAGCGGCGGCCCGAAGGTCGAGGCGCCGGCGCGCAGCGGCTTCGGCTCGCGCCTGCTCCAGCAGGGCCTGGCGATGCAACTCGACGGCCGCTCGGACGTTGCCTTCGACGAGAGGGGGCTGCGCTGGCGGATCGAGTTTCCGTTGCGCGGCCGCACCCGGGAACCGAATGGAAGCCGATGACGTGTGAGGACGGCACGACGGAGCTCCGGATACTGGTCGTCGAAGACGAGGCTCTGATCGCGATGGAGCTTCAGATGATGCTCGAGGATCTGGGCCATCGCGTGGTCGCCATCTGCGGCACCGTCGAGCGGGCGCTGGCGCGTCTCGACGAGCACGGCGACGGGCTCGATGCCGTGCTCCTCGACGCCAAATTCGGCGGCCGGTCTTCGCGCAGGGTGGCCGACGCGTTGCGCGACCGGCGCATCCCCTTCCTCGTCACCTCGGGCTACGGCGCCGTCGAGATCGAGCAGCTCGGTCCGTATCGGGGCCACCTCGCCAAGCCTTATGACGAGAGGCATCTGCGCCGGGCACTCGACGAGCTCGACCGCGCCTCCTGAGCGAGAGAACGATCCGCCGCGCGGCGAGGCCCTAGCGGCCGCCACCGAGGCTGTGGACGTAGACCGTCAGCATCTTGATGTCGTCTTCGCTCAGGCGGCCCTGCCAGGCTGGCATCACGCCGTGATTGGGTGTGCCGACCTGGGCCACGATATCGTCGCGGTCGCCGCCATAGAGCCAGATGGCGTCGTTCAGCGCCGGTGCGCCGACGAAATGGTCACCGCCGCCGTCTTCGCCGTGGCAGGCGGCACAGTTGTCGGCGAAGACTTCCTGGCCGCGGGCCGCCGCCTCGGCGTCGTAGGCGCCGGGATTGGTGCCCGGATAGAGGGTGAGGACATAATTGGCGACGTCTTCGATCTGCTGCGGCTCGAGCAGTTCGTCGCGGCGATAGGCCGGCATTTCGGAGAGGCGCGCGTCCTCGTCGTCGGCGTTGCGGATGCCGTGGCGGATCGTATAGGCGATGTCCTCCATGGTGCCGCCCCAGATCCAGTCGTCGTCGGCCAGCGTGGGATAATAGAGCTGGCCGGCGCCGCCCAGGCCGTGACAGGGCGCGCAATTCTCCTTGAACGCCACCTCGCCGCCGGCGACGGCGAAGAACAGCAGTTCCTGATCGGCGGCGATCTCCTCGGGCTCGAGGGCGGCGATCTTGTCGCGCCACACCGCCTGTGCGGCCTCGGCCCGGGCCATGCGTTCGTCGAGATCGCCGCGCTGGCTGTAGCCGACGATGCCGCCGAAATAGCCGGACATGGCGGGCCAGGAGGGATAGAGCGCCCACCAGATCACCGAGAAGACGATCGAGGCGTAGAAGACGTAGAGCCACCATTTCGGCATCGGATTGTCGAGTTCCTTGATGCCGTCCCATTCGTGCCCGGTGGTCTCGACTCCGGTGACGGGGTCGCGTTCCGCCTTGTCGGCCATCAGTTCCTCTCCTCGCGCCGCGGTGGCGTCGTCGGCGATTTTTCATCCGTCTCGAACGGGATCCGTCCGTGCTCTTCCATCTTCTTGCGGCGGCCGGGCCAGAACACCCAGGCGACGATGCCGATGAAGAGGAGAAAGAGCCAGAGCTCCCAGAGGGCCTGCAGATGCGGCCGGATGGTCTCGTACATGCCCGGCGTTACTGCACCAGATCTTCCGCGCGAACGTCGGCGAAGTCGATCATCCGTCCCAGGATCTGCAGATAGGCCACCAGTGCGTCCATTTCGGTCAGTTCGTCCGGCCGGTCGTCGAAATCGTCCACCGCCGCCTTGGGGTAGCGCGCGAGCAGGGCTTCGGAATCGGCCGCGGGATCGGCCTGGGTGCGAAGATCGGCGGCGGCGTTCTCGAGCATCTCCTCGGAATAGGGCACGCCGACCGCGACGTTGGCTTCGAGGTGGGCGCGCACGTCGGTGAACTCGAGCGGGGTGGTCAGCAGGTGCGGATAGCCCGGCATGATGCTCTGCGGCACCACGGCGCGCGGGTCGATCATGTGCGCGACGTGCCATTCGTTGGAATATTTGCCGCCGACCCGGGCGAGATCCGGGCCGGTGCGTTTGGAGCCCCATTGGAAGGGGTGGTCATACATGCTCTCGGCGGCGAGGCTGTAGTGGCCGTAGCGTTCGACCTCGTCCCGCATGGGCCGGATCATCTGGCTATGGCAGACGTAGCAGCCCTCGCGGACGTAGATCTCGCGCCCCGCCAGCTCCAGCGGCGCGTAGGGGCGCATGCCTTCCACCTTCTCGATGGTGTTCTCGAGGTAGAAGAGCGGCGCGATCTGCACGATGCCGCCGATGGTCACGACAAGGAAGCTGAAGACCAGCAAGAGCGTCGCGTTGGTTTCGAGGATCTTGTGACGGTCGAGAATTGCCATCTGTCGGCCCTCCTTATTCGGCCGGGACGGCTGCGGCGAGGGATTGCTCCCTGGCGGGCACCCCCTTCACAGTCATCCAGAGGTTGTAGCACATGAGCAGGGCGCCGCTGAGGAACAGCGTTCCGCCCAGGGCGCGGACCACATACATCGGGAACTTGGCGGCGACGGTGTCGGCGAAGGAGTTCACAAGGAACCCGTTGGCATCGACCTCGCGCCACATCAGCCCTTCGAGGATGCCGGTCACCCACATCGAGGCGGCGTAGAGCACGATGCCGATGGTGGCGAGCCAGAAGTGCCAGGAGACGAGGCTCAGCGAGTAGAGCCGGTCGCGCTTCCACAGGGCAGGCACCAGGAAGTAGAGGCAGCCGAAGGTGATCATGCCGTTCCAGCCCAGCGCGCCGGAGTGGACGTGGCCGATGGTCCAGTC
>JAGREO010000349.1:0-6444 GCA_020446525.1 Geminicoccaceae bacterium
CGCCGCCGTCGCCGCCGTCGCCGTCGCGGCCGTCGCGGCGAGAGCAACGGCGAGGCGGAGGCGACCGGCCGTGAGAGCAACGGCCGGGAGACCAACCGCGATCGGGCTGCGCGCGACCGCCGATCGGAAGACCAGGGGCGCCACGAGGCGAACGGCTCCGACCCCGGCGAGGACCATTTGGGTGCGGTCTCCGCCGACGATCAGTATGCCGTCGCCGCAGACGCGGACGGCGACGACGCTGCGGATCGTGGCGGTGCGGACGGCCGGGAACACACGGCGTCGGACGACACGGCACAGGACGCACGCGCGGAGAATGGTGCCGCCGGCGAGACGCGCCGCCGCCGCAGGCGCGGACGCCGCGGCGGTGCGCGCGGGGAGGCTGGCCCGGCCGCCGAGGACGCCACGACATTCGACACCGGCGACCGGAGCGATGCCGGCCCCGAGGCGCCCGCCGCTGCGTCGAGCGATGACCGGCCGGCGGACGTGCTCGAAGCTGCGGCCGCGGAGCCCGTCAAGCCGGTGCGTCGCCGGCGTCGCCGCACCACGGACGAGACGGGCGATGACAAGGGCGGCGAGACGGCCGACGAGATCTTGGGCAAGGCCGCTGGCGGCGCGCCCGTTGCCGACGATGCACCGCAGCCGGACGATGCCGCTCTCGAAGCGCTGTTGCCGCCGTCGGAGGAGCGTCTCGCCCCGGCGCCTGCGGAGGCGGACCATGTCGAGCAGCCGGTGGCCGGGCAGTCGGTGATGGCGCAAGAAGCGTCGAGCGGCGAGGCGCCGCGCGTGGAGGCGTCGTCGTCAAGGGCCGGCTCGGGTGCGGCGGCGACCGCGGACGACGAGAACGGCTACGAACCGGCGGGGCGCAGCCCCCGAGCCGAGAGCGGGCGCGACGATTCGGAGCACGAACCCGCGACCGTCGAGGAGGACGACCGGCCGGTGCGGCAGGGCTGGTGGAGCCGCTGGGTGCGCTGACGACGCGCGACCTGCGCCGGCTCTCCGTTTCGGTCGTATCCCGGCCGATCCGGCGGCGCCGTGTCGCCCTTGGATCGTCGGGGTGCGACGCGGCGGGAGCGATGACGCGGCCGATCCGGCGCACCATGTTAACGGAAGTTTGAGAGATCATGTGGTACAACGGCGTTCGTGGGCTCACCGCAGGGGTGGGGCTCCGTCGCCGGGGATCGAGCTGTTGAGCCAGCCGACGAGGATCGTGATCGCGGCGACGGACCGCAGGACGCGTATGACCGTCGGAGTGTGCCGGATCGGCCGTTCGCTGCGGCGGATCGGCCTGGCTCTCCTGGCGGCGCTGTTGCTGCTGCCGGGTGTGGCCGGTGCGGTTTCGCTGATCCGCGACGAGGAGATCGAGCGGACCTTGCGCGACGTGGCGCAGCCGCTGTTCGAAGCCGCCGGTCTCGATCCGCAGTCGGTGTCGATCTATCTGGTCAACGATCCGCAGATCAACGCCTTCGTCGCCGGCGGGCAGAATCTCTTCATCCACACGGGCCTGCTGGTGCGCAGCCGAAGTCTCGATCAGGTCGCGGGCGTGATCGCCCACGAGACCGGCCACATCGCCGCCGGTCATCTCTCACGCCTGGGTGACGCCAGCCGGCGGGCCTCGGCGGAAGCGCTGATCGGTGCCGTGCTCGGTGCCGCGGCGGCGGTCGCCGGTGCCCCGCAGGTGGGCACGGCGATCATCGCCGGCGGGGCGACCATGGCCGAGCGCGGACTGCTGAAATTCTCCCGAGGTCAGGAGCAGGCGGCCGACCAGGCGGGTGTCTCGTTCCTCGAGCGCGCCGGCCGTTCGCCCGAGGGCATGCTCGAATTCTTCCGCATCCTGGAGACGCAGAACCTGCGCATCGACGTCGACGGATCGGTGTTCTTGCGCACCCACCCCTTGACCCGCAGCCGCATCCAGTTTCTCGAGGCACAGGTCGCGCGCGCGCCGGCGGTGATCCGGCCCGCGGCGCTCGAAGCCGAGGAAGCGGTGCGTCACGCGCGGATGGTGGCCAAGCTCGAGGGATTTCTGGCGCCGGAAGCACAGGTGTTGCAGCGCTATGCCGGCGATGGTTTCGCCGATCGCTACGCCCGGGCGATCGCCCGCTACCGTGTGGGCCAGATCGACCAGGCGCTCGATCTGCTGCGCGACCTGCGCGCATCGGCACCGGACGATCCATGGCTGCTGGAGCTGGAGGGGCAGATCCTGTTCGAGAGCGGCCGGATCGAGGCGGCCGTCGAACCCTATCGGCGCGCCCTGACCGGCGCACCCCGCTCAGCCCTGCTGCGTCTCGGGCTCGCCCGGGCGCTGATGGAGGGCGGCGGCGCGGGGCTTCCCGAAGCGATCGGCCTGCTCGACGAGGCAGTGACGATCGAGCCCACCAGTCCGGCTATGTGGCGGTTTCTGGGTCTCGCCCTCGGTCGCGACGGTCGGGAAGTCGCGGCGTCGCTCGCCTTGGCCGAACACGCCGTCCTGACGCGCAACCGCGAGGATGCGGCACTCTTCCTCGCCAAGGCGCGCCGGCGCATCGAGCCCGGCGACCCCGAATGGCTGCACCTGCAGGACCTCCAGCGCGCCGCCGACGAACTCGAGACCGGCTGAGCGACGGATCCGCACGGGTGAAGGCGGGGCCCGCCGCATGAGAGCGAGCCGGTCACCATTGCGCGATGCGGTCGTTGACGGTGGCGGCGACGGCGGCGATGGGCTAGAGCCCTTGCCGATCGGGTGAAGCTGCCGGATCGATCGGGAACCGTGACCGCGCGGGGCGCCGCGGCCGTTTGCTGCCGCATCGGGCCGAAGCGTGGGAGGAGCCGCGTTTCGCGGCCTTGTCGATCTGGTTTCGCTCTTGCTGCACGAGGCCCTCTCTCGCCGAAAGGAACTTTCATGCGCCGGTTCGCCTTCGTCGCTCTCGTCATCCTGCTGTTCGCGGCGGCAGCATTGGAGAGCGGTGCGCAGGAGCGGGCGGGCGGGTCGTCGTCGGGCGCTTCGGTCGCCACCGATCTGCCCGCGGAAGCGATCGAGCAGATCGTGAAGGACTATCTGCTGCGCGAGCCCGAGGTGATCATGCAGGCGCTGCAACGGCTGCAGGAACGTCAGGCGGAGGCCGAGGCGGCGCAGGCGCAGGCGATGCTCGAGGCTCATGCCGATGCGATCGTGGACGACCCGCGCGACGGCGTGATCAATCCCGAGGGCGACGTCACGCTGGTCGAGTTCTTCGATTATCGCTGCGGTTATTGCCGCGGCATGGCGGCCGGGCTGCAGAAGATGGTGGAGGAGGATCCGGGCCTCCGTCTGGTGCTCAAGGAGTTTCCGATCCTGGGCGAGGACAGCCTGCGCGCCGCCAGAGCCGCACTGGCCGCCAAGGAGCAGGGCGCCTATGCGCCGTTCCACGACGCGCTGATGGGTGCAGCCGACATGTCGATGGACGGGATCCGCCGCCTCGCCGAACGGCACGGTCTCGACGTCGCCAGGCTCGAGGCCGACATGGCGAGCCCGGCCATCGGGCAGCAGATCGACGACACGCTCGAGCTCGGCCAGGCGCTCGGCATCACCGGCACGCCGAGCTTCATTCTCGGCGAGCGGATCATTCCCGGCGCCGCGCCGCTGCCGCAACTGGCGCAGATGATCGAAGCCGAGCGTGCCGCGCAATGAGCGCACAACCGGTCGCGTCCATGGAGAGACGCCGGCGACAAGGCGGCTCACGCGCGCCGTGAGGGGCCCGCGTGCCCGGCGCGCATCGGGGAGGGCGGCTCAGCTCTTCCGGTTCGGATTGTCGTCGTCGTCGGGATAGGGTTCGGGTACGCCGGCGATGTCGGCGTTGAATTCCGCGCCCAGGATCAGGGTGGCGGCGGAAATGTAGAAGAAGACGAGGGTCGCCACCACGCCGGCGAAGCCGCCATAGACCGGCTGCAGCTTGCCGACGTTGCTCAGCGTGTAGGAGAGCACCGAGGCGGCGGCGAGCCAGGCGACCGCACCGTAGAAGGCGCCCGGAAGCACGCTCTTCCAGGTCTGCCGGCGGTCGGGCAGGAAGGCGTAGAGCACGGCATAGAGGATCACCAGCACGGTGAAGGCGATGCCGTAGCGCAGCGCCCAGAGCGTCCAGGAGAAGGTGGTCGGCTCATCGGACAGGGCATCGGCGATCCGGTCGACAGAGGGCCAGACGACGGCGCTGCTGAAGGCGGTCACCGCCAGCACCGTGCCGACGATGGTGAGCACCGTCACCTTCAGCCGCGCCTGCCAGAAAGACAGGCCGCGACCGACACCGTAGGCGCGGTTGAGCGCCATGCGCGTCGCCTGCAGGCCCGAGGATCCGGCCCAGAGCGTGCCGACGATGCCGACGGTGAGGATGCCCGGATGGCGCGAGCCCAGCACCTCCTCGACCACCGGCTCGAGGGTCTGGGCCACCGCGCCCGGCACATAGTCGAGCAGGTTGCGCGCCAGCTCCATGGTGGCGCCGGGCTCGCCGACGAAACTGGCGGTGGCCGAGATGAACAGCAGCAGCGGAAACACGGCGACCACCGCCGAGAACGCGACGTGGCCGCTGTTGTTGGCGCTCTGGTGGAGGATGTAGCGGCGCGACGCGGCGACCACCCTCTTCGCCAGCGGCACCTTGTCCAGCCAGCGCAGGAAGCCGGATCGCAGCCGGGCAATCGTGCCATTCCCGTCGTTCTCTTTTCTAGCCACCATCGCTCCGTCGTCGTCGCGGCACCGCCCGCCGCATCACGTCTTGTGCGAGGCCGCGGGCTGTGATCGAACTGTTCTGGGCGGGGGCACCGCCCGAAATGCCGCTACCCCGGCTTCCGCCCGCCCGGCGACAGGTACACACAAGCACGGGCTCGAGCCAGCACGGGCTCGGGCCGGCGGCGGAAGAGACACCGCCTCGAAGGGAGACGGTCTTGAGCACGCGAGCTCGAGCATGCGACGTGTGACGCCGCGCAGCATCGCCGAACTGGAGCAGGTGGTGGCCTGGGCCGTGGCCGAGGAAAAGCCGCTCGAGGTGCTCGGTGCGGGGAGCAAGCGCGGCTTCGGCCGCCCGGTCGATGCCGACCTCGAGCTCGTCACCAGTGAGCTCGCCGGAATCGACATGTACGAGCCGGCCGAGCTCGTCATGTCGGCCGGCGCCGGCACGCCGCTCGCGGAGATCGAGGCGGCGCTGGCCGGGAAGAACCAGATGCTCGCCTTCGAGCCGGCGGATTACGGCGCCATCACCGGTGGCGAGGCGGCACGCCAGACGATCGGCGGCGTCTTCGCCGCCAACGTCTCCGGGCCGCGACGGATCGCCGCCGGCGCCGCCCGCGACCATCTCCTCGGCCTGCAGCTCGTCACCGGCCACGGCCAGATCGTCAAGACCGGCGGCCGGGTGGTCAAGAACGTCACCGGCTACGATCTCTGCAAGCTGCTCACCGGCTCGTTCGGCACACTGGCGGTGATGAGTCATCTGACGTTCAAGGTGCTGCCGGCGCCCGAGACCAGCGGCACGCTGCTGGTGGCCCGCGCCGACGAGGCTTCGGCGATCGAGGTGGCGTGCCGGGCGATGGGCACCGCCTTCGACGTCTCTGCCGCCGCGGTGCTGCCGCCCGAAGCGGCCGCGCGCTCGACGGTCGAGGCCGTGCGCGGTGCCGGCCGGACGCTCGCGGCCTTGCGGCTCGAGGGGCCGGCCCCCTCGGTCGCCTATCGGCTTCGAGCACTGCGCGCGGCGCTGGGCGAGGCGGAGGCGGTCGAATGTTCGAGCCTCGAGGGCGACGCGTCGCGCCTTATCTGGCGCGAGATCCGCGATCTCTCCCTGCTCGGCGAGGCGAAGGGCCCGCTCTGGCGGCTCTCGGTGGCACCGACCGCGGCGGCGGGCATGGTGGACCGCCTGGCGGAGTTCGCGAGCGAGCGGCTCTATGACTGGTCGGGCGGGCTCGTCTGGTTGCGCCCCTCGACCGATGCCGGTGCCGGCGAGCAGGACGTCAGGTCCGCGGTGGCGCAGGTCGGCGGGCACGCGACGCTGGTACGCGGCGACGCCGATGCGCGACGCGCGGCGCCGTTCCAGCCGCAGCCGCCGGCGCTGCGCGCTCTCACCGGACGGGTCAAACGCAGCTTCGATCCCAAGGCGGTGCTCAACCCCGGCCGCATGTATGCGGGCATCTGAGACGCGCACAACCGAAGAAGAGGCAGCCCAGCCGTGCAGACCCATTTCTCGCTGGCGCAACTGGCCGATCCGGACCGGGCGGAAGCCAACAGGATCCTGCGCACCTGCGTGCATTGCGGCTTTTGCCTCGCCACCTGTCCGACCTACCTGCTGCTCGGCGACGAACTCGACAGTCCGCGCGGCCGCATCTACCTGATGAAGCAGATGTTCGAGCAGGAGAAACCGGCCACGCCCGAGGTGGTCAAGCACATCGACCGCTGCCTCTCCTGCCTCGCCTGCATGACGACCTGTCCTTCGGGCGTGCATTACATGCACCTGG
>JAGREO010000349.1:6462-6729 GCA_020446525.1 Geminicoccaceae bacterium
ATCGAGAAGACCTACCGGCGCCCGCCGGCCGACCGCTGGCTGCGGGGCCTGCTGGCGCTGGTGCTGCCGCGTCCCGGTCTCTTCCGGCTTGCGCTGACGGGAGCCTCGCTCGGGCGTTTCGCGGCACCGGTGATGCCGGCACGGCTCAAGGCGATGCTGACCCTGGCACCGGCCGGCCTGCCGGCGCCGCGCTCGCCGTTCGACCGGCCGCAGACCCATGCCGCCAGGGGCACCCGGCGCAAGCGGGTGGCGCTGATGACCGGCTGC
>JAGREO010000350.1 GCA_020446525.1 Geminicoccaceae bacterium
ACAGTTGCTCCGGACCACCGGCTTTTTCCTTTTGATTCTGTCCGTTGGGGTGGGGAGGTGGGGGTACTTTGTTAACGTTCGATCAACTTCGATGCGCTACCTTGGGGTCGATCGGCCGAAATCGCGCGGAAGGTTGGATGTGCAACGATACGCTTGCGGCTCTGGACTTCGTCGCGGTGCCGGTTTTCGTGATCGATGTCGCTGCGGACGGGCATTTTCGCTTCGTCAAGCTGAACCGGGCTCATGAGCGCAGCACCGGACTGCGACCGGACGATTTCTGCGGGAGGACGCCGCACGAGGTGTTGCCCTGCCGTTTCGCGGACACGATCGTGGCGAACTACCGGCGTGCCGCCGAGGGCGCGCAACCATACACCTACGAGGAATGCCTCGCGCTGCCCACCGGCGAAGAGTGGTGGAAGACCACGCTGACACCGGTGCTCGACGTGAATGGAAGTGTCTGCCGGCTGATCGGCACGGCGATCAACATCACCGAACACAAGCGCAACGAGATCGACGCGATCCAGCGGGTTGCGGAGCAGGAAAACGCCCTCCTCGAGATCGAGCGCATGACCTCGCTGGCGGCCCACGATCTGCGCACACCGATGTGGCACGTCTCGAATCTGGTCCGTCGTCTGCGGGAGGATTTCACCGATCTGGGTAACGGCAAGGTCGAGCTGCTGGAAAAGCTCGCGGCACTCAGCGAGAAGGCATCACTCCTGATCGACGACGTTCTGTCCTATGCACAGTGCAGCCGCGCGACCGAGAACGACGATGCATTCGACGTCGGCCACCTGCTCGCCGATCTCGTCGCCATCCTCGACCCGGACGGGCGGCACGACGTCGTCTTTCCCGAGGGCGAGTTGAGGAGCGACCCGCTTGCTCTGCAGATCATCTTGCGCAACCTGCTCGACAACAGCTTCAAGCACGCCGGGCGTGCACATCTGCACTGCACGATCGACCTCGTCGCATCGTCACCGGGGTGGCTCACCTTCACCGTCGCCGACGACGGGCAAGGCTTCGCCGACTCCGCGGGCGCCTTCGGCCGGCTGACGGAGCGTCAATATTGCCGCGGTTTCGGCCTCGCGGGGGTCAAGCGCCTGGTCGAGGCCCGGGGCGGTAGGATAGCCCTCGTGCAAACCGACGCCGGAGCCGGCGCCGTCGTCCGCTTCACCTTTCCGGGCCACCTGCCCGAGCGTTGCGCCACCGATACCTCCGATCGCGTACCCGCTCCCTTGTGAGCCTTTCCCGACCAGGCCCTTGCAGCCGATCCGACGGATGGCTCCGGTCGAGCGCCCGCAGCCATCTCGAAGACCGCCCCGACCACCTCTGTGAGCGACGCCCGCTGCGCGATCGCGCGCCCGACTGGCGCGCCTTTCTCGCCGAAGATCCGCCGGCGGCGATGCCCGAAGCTCTGCGCGCCGGCGAACGCACCGGTCGCCCGCTCGGCGACGTCCGCTTCATCGACCGCCTCGAAGCCGCCCTCGGCAGAACGATCCACACACGCAAATCCGGCCCCCGATCGGCCGCCAAGCGCAAGGGGTGATGGAGGAAACAGGTGACGCGGCCTCCGGCATGACCCGGTCCGGCGCGAGCGCTCTCGTTCGATCCACCGGTGATCGCCTCGCGCCGGCGGAGCCGACGTCGCAGGGGGGCACCCTCGGGACCATCGGGCTTTCTTGCGACTCCCGCCCGACGGCGGGAGCCGGCGGGACGGTCGGTGCGCCTTGCCCGAACTGATCGCAGCCGGGCTGTCGGTGCGGCTGCTCGCAGGTGGTGCAGCGCGCAGGGGATTATGGGGCGGTGCCGGTTCGGTCGCTGGCGGCACGATGCGCCCACGATCGGATCCGGCGTCCCTTCGATTCCATGGAAGTCCGGAGAGTGGGGTCAGAGCGCAAGGAACAGGGAGGCGATCGAGAAATGGACCAGGACGCCCACGGCATCGGAGATGGTCGTCACCAGCGGGCCGCTGGCGGTGGCGGGGTCGAGCTTCAGGCGGCTGAGCAGGAACGGCAGCGACATGCCCACGAGACTGCCGACGGCCACCACGAGGAACATGGTCGTGCCGGCCGCGAGAGCGACGTCGAGCCCTCCGCGTGCCGCGCCCAGGGGAAAGACGACGACGGCCATGGTCGCCCCGAGGGGCGCGGCGACCGCGAGCTCGCGCAGGATCAGGCTGCGCCAGTCGGCGAGCGTCACGTCGCCCACCGCCAGCGCGCGAACCATCAAAGTTGCCGATTGCGATCCGGCATTGCCGCTGCTGTCGATCAGGAGCGGCAGAAAGAAGACGAGCGAGACACAGGCCAGGATGATCTCCTCGAAATAGGCGATACCGGCTCCCGAGAAGAGATTGCCGAAGACGAGGAGTGCCAGCCAGACGATCCGTCTCGCATAGAGCACGCCGATGCCCGCCTCGCGAACGGTCTGCGCGAAGGGCAGCACGGTCGATATCTTCTGGAAATCCCCGGTCGTTTCCGCCTGCATCGCATCGGTCGCGTCGTCGTGGGTCACGATGCCGCAGAGCCGGCCCTTCTCGTCGACCACCGCGATGGCGGGGATGTCGTAGCGGGCGATCAATCGCGCCACCTCCTCCCGATCGGTGGCGGTCGTCACCGAAACCGGTGCGGGCTCCATCAGGTGCGCGATCGGTGTCTCGTCGTCGGCCAGGACCAGCGTGTGCAGGCGCACGCTGCCGACGAGACGGCCGTCTTCGTCGAGAATGCAGGACCGGTAGATCGTCTCCTTGTCCGGTGCCGTGCGGCGGAGCTCGGGGATCGCCTCCCGGGCCGTCATGGCGGACCCGAGCGTGGCATAGTCCGAGGTCATGATCGCGGCGGCGGTCTCTTCGGCGTAAGCCTCGAGCCTCGAAATGTCGTCGCGGTCTTCGGCCGCGAGGTGGTGCATCAGCCGCCGCTGCTCGTCGGGCGAGAGCAGGTTGAAGAGGTCGGCGCGGTCGTCGGCGTCCATGTGGCTCATGATGCCGGCCAGTGCCGGCGGCGGGATGAAGCGGGCCAATGCGGCTTGTGTGCTCGCGGGGAGATGGGCGAATATTCGTGCCCGCCGGGCTGCCGGCAGGGCCGCCAGATATCTCCACGACCGAGCGGCCGGCAGACCTTCCAGTCGCGCGGCCGCGTCGGCGGGATGCGCCGAGCGGATGAGCGCGGCGTCGATCTCCGTGATGCCTCGTGCGGCTCTCTCGTCCTGCACCGACATGTCGTCGAGGCCCATCCTTGGGGTGGTTCATTCGAGCGTCGAAGGACCGGGCGCCGGTCGAGCGGCCCGCCTCGTCCTATACCCGGTCGTTCCGCGGCATCGCCGAACACTTGGGGCGGGCCGGCAACGGTGCACAACGGCGCCGGAGCCGCTGCCATTCGCAAGCGAGTGGTCCGGTCGGCGCCGATCTCCTGCTCTGGGATCGCTTCGTCCAGCCGCGCGCCGCCGCGGGTGGCCTTAAGGGCGGCGGGTCAGCGGGGGGTGTCGAAGGTTCGGGTGAGGCGCAGGCCGATGCCGGTGTCGAGGCCGCGTTCGGCGTCGTGGCCGGCTTCGTGCTGCAGCAGCAGCCAGGAGGCCATGTGCCAGTCGGCGTCGAGCGGGCGGGCATAGGCCAGTTGCAGGTCGATCTCGCGGCCGCGGGGGGCGAGGTCGAGGCGCTCGCTGCGACGCTGGATGTTGCCTTCGAGGTCTCGGGAGACGGGCACGTCCAGACGCGAGGAGGCCCGATCCACGCGGAGCGGCTGGCTGAGCATCAGGCCCCAGCGATCGCCTTCGTGGACGAGGTCGCGGGTCGAGGCGCCGACCGCCACGGCCGACGAACGCACGGTGCTCCAGTCCCTGAAGAGGGCGCCTTCGCCGTCCATCTCGGTCTCGCCGACCATCGCCTGGGCGAAGAGCGCGGTATCGCCGGTCGCATTCCAGCGGGCGCCCAGCTCGACGAAACGGCTGCGTGCACCCGGGGCGAGGGACAACACGCCGCTGCTCTCGCTGCCGAGCTGGCCGTCGCTTTCGTCGAGCCGGCCGAGACCGAGCGACAGTTCCACCGTGCCAAGCCGCTGTATCAGCCGTGCGCCCAGCATGCGGGTGTCGGTGTCGTCCTCGTCGGCGAGCGCGCCCACCTCGAAGGTGGTGCCTCGGGCGACGTCGAAGGCGTAGCCGAAGCCGAGACCGCGCTCCACGCCGACCCGATCGGACAGCAGCGTCCGCTGGGCGTTCAGGAACAGCCCGGCCTCCTCGCCGCGCAACCGGCCCGGTCCGGCGGTGGCGATCTGGTCCAGGCCGGTGCCGATGGTGATCCGCTGCGGCAGGGCGGCGTCGCTAGTGAAGCTCAGCCGCGTCGCCTCGAGGGCGTCGGCATCGCCCAGACGTGCCGCAAGCGAATGGTCGAGCGGACGGTCGCGATCGCCCTCGAAGCGCGATCGGGCGGTCCAGCCGGTCTCGCCGATCGCGGTGTCGAACGATTGCGCGGTGGTTCGCTCGACCAGCGCGTTCTCCCAATCGAACCCGGCATCGCGCCGGCGCACATTGGCGCCGAGGTCGATGGCGTAGGGCCGGCCGTAGGCGTCGAGTGCGAGCACGCCGTCGAGGGCGTCACGGCCCTCCATCGCATCGCCGAAAGCCGCGCCGAGCGATACGCCCGCACGATCCATGGCGGCGCCGCCCTCGGCCACGGTGGCACCTTCGGGCAGCGACAGGCGGCCGCTCGGCTGCAGCGCCCGCTCGACGCTGACGAGGCCGCGCCCGTAGGTGGCGTCGGCGCCGGCGGGACCGAGATCGACGGCCGAGGCCAGCAGGATGTCGCCGATCTCCCGCATCGACAGCGACGGGAAGCGCGATTTGAGCAGGGCGGCGGCACCGGTCACGTGGGGTGTGGCCATCGAGGTGCCGGTCAGGCGCGTATAGCCGCCGCCCGGCGCCGTGCTGAACACCCGCACCCCCGGCGCCACGAGGAACTTCTCCTTGAGCGGCGAGGCGCCGGGTCTGTTGCTGTCGCGCCAGAGCTGGTTGTCGGCGCCGACGGCGCCGACGATCAGCAGGTGACCCTCGATGCCCTTCTCGGTGGCGAGTGCGCCCGGCTGCAGGGGCGGCGACACGGCGTAATTGCCGGCGGCGTTGACCACGAGCACGTCCCTGGCCGCGGCCCGCTCGAGGGCGGACCGGTAGGCGCCGTTGATCGGCGTGTCCTTGCCCAGACTCAGATTGACGACCTTGGCGCCGTGATCGATCGCGTAGTTGATCGCCTTGGCGACGTCGCTGTCGAAATAACCGCAGCCCGGCTCGCTGCAGATGGATTTGTCGCGCAGATCGGTGCGGATCGCGAGGATATTGGCCCTGGGCGCCACACCGTGCATGCCCTTGCCGTCGGCCGCGGCGGCGGCGATGCCGATGACGTGCGTGCCGTGGCCCGAGCGGTCGTCGATCGTGTCCTTGCGGTCGAGCACGATGTCGATGCTGTCGGGATCGATGCGTCCGGCGAATTCGGGATGATCGACGTCGATGCCGGAATCGACCAGCGCGATCGTCACCTTCTGGCCGCGGGCACCGGCGGAATAGGCCGCGCGCGCGCCGATCTGGGCGATGCCGTAATTGGCGCCGCTCTCCGCCGCGGACGGCATCGGATTGGTGGGCGGAACGGGCTCGGCGGGTGAGACGGAGCCGCTGCCGCCGCCGGAGCCGCCGCCGCCGCACGCCGCGAGCAGGCCGGCACCCGTGAGAGCCGAGAGGGAAGGGAGCAGGGCTCGCAATCGCTGGGCAGTTCGACGCACCGGCACTTCTCCTCGATCCTTTGCGGGTCCTCGATCCCCTGCGGGCCTGCCGTTCGGCGCGCGGCCTCCTCGAGGTCGAGATGTCGGGGTCCAGCCCCGGATGTCTGGTCGCGAGCGTCTCCCATTAACCAAATGTGTCGGCAAGTAAAGCGATAGGGGCATGCCGAAGAAAGAATCTACGCATGGTTGTACGCACGCGATTCTCTTTCGTTGAGATCGCTCGATAGTTCAGTCAACCTGCGGCTGCTTGCGTATTAGTTGAGAGAGTCGGTGGGCCGCAGCGCCTGCCGGTGTGGTGCCGCGATCAGGCCGGGGGTGCGCCGGTGAGCAGCACGACCTTGCCTGTGGCCCGCCGGTGGCGCAGCAGATCGAGGGCGTCGTTCGCCCGTTCGAGCGGCAGTCGGGCAGAGACGACGGGGCGCAGCGATCCTCGCACCCGCCATTCGAGAAGCCGGCGCAGCCCGTCGCGCAGGCGCGCCGGGTCGTGGCGCCGATAGCTGCCCCAATAGAGGCCGCTCACCGCCACGTTCTTGACCAGCAGCACGTTGGCGCGGATCGAGGGCACGTCGCCCGAGGCGAAGCCGACGATGACGATGCGGCCCTGCCAGGCGATGGTTTTCATCGCCACCTCGAAGGGACGGCCGCCGATCGGGTCGAACACCACGTCGACGCCGCGGCCTCCGGTCGCCTCCCCGATCGCTCCGACGAGATCCGCGCGCTCGCTGTCGAGCACGAGGTCGGCGCCGGCGCGGCGTGCGACCTCGAGCCGCTCGGCGCCGCGGGCGGTGGCGATCACCCGGGCACCCATCGCCTTGCCGACCTCGAGGGCGCAGAGACCCACACCGCCGGCGGCGCCGTGCACCAGCAGCGTTTCGCCCGCTTGCAGACCGGCCCGCCACTCGAGCGCCGAAAGAGCGGTGCCGTAGGCGATCGCGAAGCCGGCGGCTTCGGCGTCGTCGACGTCGTCCGGCAGGGCCACCACGTCGTCGGCACGCGCCGACGCGTAGTCGGCGTAACCGCCGTGATCGAGCAGCGCCAGCACTCGCTGGCCGACGGCGAGACCCTCGACGCCGGCGCCCAGGGCGTTGATCGTGCCGGCGACCTCGAGGCCCGGCACGAACGGCACGGGCGGCTTTTCCTGGTAGCGCCCGGCGAGCATCAGCAGATCGGCGAAATTGACGCCGGCCGCGGCGACGGCGATGGTCACCCGACCGGCTTCGGGTGCGGGATCCGGCCGCTCGCCGAACACCAGCGTCGCATCCGCGCCGATGCGCTCGCAGATCATCGCCTTCATTCACGCCCTCCGTTCGCTCGACGGCGCCACCTCGACGCACGTCCCGAAGTGTCGCAGCCCGCGGCACGGCTGGAAAGCCGTCGCGGTTGCGGCTACAAGGCGCGGCATGGACGGCAAGGCCACGCTCGACGGACGCCGCGGCTGGTTCGCGATCGGCGCGGAGAACATCTCCAAGCCGATGAACCTCGGCAATCTGGTGCGCTCGGCGCACGCCTTCGGCGCCGCTTTCGTATTCCTGATCGACGCCCACTACACCGCGCGGGCCAGCCGCTCCGACACCTCCGACGCGGCCGCTCAACTTCCGGTGTACGACGTCGCCGACGTGGGCGCGCTGCATCTTCCGCGCAATTGTGCGCTGGTCGGGGTCGAGCTGGTCGACGAGGCGGTGCCTCTGCCGAGCTTTCGCCATCCGCGTACGGCGGCCTACGTGTTCGGTCCGGAGCGGGGCTCCTTGTCCCCGGCGATGCTGGCGCGCTGCGACCATGTGGTGCGGATCCCCACGCGCTTCTGCATCAATCTGGCCGTCGCCGGCGCCATCGTGATGTACGATCGGCTCGTCTCGAGCCGGCAGTTCGCGGATCGGCCGATCGGGACGGCATCAGTTCAACCGTTGCGCAGAAACGCATCTTCGGGAGATTGTGCCCCGGCCGACACTTGCGGTAGGTGACGTGCGGCCGAACCTCAGGTAGATCGATCACCGGCATGGCCGGACGCTTTGCGTTCGCGCTCAGGCTGTCGGGACCACGGGCGGGACGCCGCCCCCTATCCGGTGCAAGGGAGACCATGCGCGCAAGCTTGATGGTAGTGTCTTTTTTCGTGGGCGCGTCTGTCGCTTCGGTGCCTCTGCAGGGCCGGGCCCAGTCGTCGACCTCGCCGCAATTCGTTCAAACCTATCGAGACTGGAATCTCTACACGTACGACAATGGTGACGGCAAGGTCTGTTACATCGCCAGCGAGCCGACCAAGGAGGAAGGCAATTATTCGCGGCGCGGACCGGCCGCCGTGCTGGTCGCCAAGCTGCCGATGGACCCGCCCAACGAGCAGGTCAGTGTGCAGCCGGGCTACGCCTATCTCGACGGCAGCAATGTCGAGGTGACGCTGGGCTCCAACACCTATGCACTGTTCACCCGCGGCGAGCATGCCTGGGCGATGACCGCCGAGGACGATTCCAAGCTGGTGGAGGAGATGAAGAAGGGCACCGAGATGAGCGTGCGCGGCACCTCGACCAAGGAGACCTATTCGGTCGACACCTATTCGCTGCTCGGCTTCACCGCGGCCTACCAGGCGATGCGGGATGCCTGCGGCTGAGCCGCTCGCCTCGCCGCCCGTGGTTCCGGGGTCCGCACGACCACTGGCGGCGGACGGCCGGCCCAGTCTGATCGGTCTCGACGTCGACGCGCTGTCGGATATCGTCAGACCCCTCGACGGGGGTGACGCGAAGCGCGTGCGCCTGCGCGCCCGGCAACTGTTCCACTGGATCCATCATCGCGGTGCGGCCGATTTCGGCTCGATGTCGACGCTGCCGGAGAAGCTCCGCCGCTCGCTGGCAAACGGCTTCTCGGTGGCGCGCCCGGAGATCGTCGCGGCCCAGGTCTCGGCCGACGGCACGCGTAAATGGCTGCTCCGCTTCGCCGACGGTCAGCAGGTCGAGAGCGTCTTCATTCCCGAAGAGGATCGCGGCGCCTTGTGCATCTCCACCCAGGTCGGATGCACGCTCGCCTGCACCTTCTGTCACACCGGAACCATGCCGCTGGTGCGCAATCTCGGGCCGGCGGAAATCCTGGCACAGATTCTGGTCGCCCGGGATGCACTCGGTGAATGGCCGGTGCCGGGTGAAGGCGGCGGCGCGGTCCGGCGCCTGCTCACCAATATCGTGGTGATGGGCATGGGAGAGCCCTTGTTCAATTACGACAATATCGCCGCCGCGCTGCGCCTCGCCATGGACGATGCGGGTCTCGCCTTCTCACGCCGGCGGATCACGCTCTCGACCTCGGGTGTCGTGCCCAGGATCGAGCAGTGCGGGCGCGAGCTCGGCGTCGGCCTTGCGATCTCGCTGCATGCGGTGCGTGACGAGTTGCGCGACGAGATCGTGCCGATCAACAGAAAGTGGAACATCGAGGCTCTGCTCGACGCCTGCCGCCGCTATCCGAACCGGCGGCCGATCACCTTCGAATATGTGATGCTGGCCGGCGTCAACGACAGTGACGACGACGCACGCGCGCTGGTGCGGCTGCTGGCGGACGTGCCGGCCAAGGTCAACCTCATTCCCTTCAACCCCTGGCCGGGGGCGCCCTACGCCTGTTCCTCGAACAACCGCATCCGGGCCTTCGCCGCGATCGTCGAGGCCGGCGGCCACGCCTCGCCGGTGCGCACGCCCCGCGGCCGCGACATCGACGCCGCCTGCGGTCAGCTCAAGACCTCGAGCATTCGCCGTCGACGCACGCCCGGGGACGCAGCCGCCGGCCCGGCCGGGTGCGCTCCGATGTCCGTGACGGCGCTCTGAGCGCAAGCGGCCCGTGAAGCGGTTCCTCATAGGGTTTCTGGCCGTGATCGGCGCTCTGGTGCTGCTGGTGGTGGTGATCGCGGCGTTCGCCGGCTGGTGGGCGGTCCGCCACATGGAGGCGCGTGACGAGCCGCCTTTGGCGATCATGCTCACACTCGATCTGCGCCACCCCATTCCCGAGGCGCCCGGCCTCTCGCCCTTCGCCCTCTTCGAAGAGGGCGCCAATCCCACCATGAGCGAGATCGTGCTGGGGCTGGACGCCGCGGCGGCCGATCCCCGCGTGCGCGGTCTCTTCGTCCGGCTGGCGGAGACCGACCACGGCTTCGCCAAGGCGCAGGAGCTGCGCGATGCGATCCACCGGCTGCGCGCGGCAGGCAAGGAGGTCGTCGGCTGGGCGGACAGCCTCGGTGAGCTCGGGCGCGGCCGCGAGGGTGCGATGATCGCCGCCGCCATGGGCGAGTTCCACCTGCAGCCGGGCGGAACGGTGGGGCTCGCCGGTATCGGTGTCGAGATCCCGTTCGTCCGTCCGCTGCTCGACAAGATCGGCATCGAGCCGCTGGTCGATCGCCGCCTGGAATACAAGACGATGGCCGACAACGCGCTCGAGCCGCGGCTCACGCCGGCCAATCGGGAAATGCTCGATGCCATGCTCGATTCGCTCGAGGGCCAACTTCTGCGCGGTATCGGCGATGATCGCGGCATAGCACCGGACCGGTTGCGCGCGATCGTCGATCAGGGGCCGTTCACCGCCGACGAGGCCCAGGGCTTCGGTCTGATCGACGGCCAGGGTTATCTCGAGGAAGTGCGTGAGAACTTCCGGCAGCGGCTGGGGCCGGTGGCTGCCATGGATCTCGCCGCCTATGTCGCCTTGCAGGCCGGCCCTCGAGGCTTCGGCATCGGAGCCGCGCCCGAGGGCGACGCCGAAGAGACCGTCATCGCCCTGCTGCGTGCGGAGGGCATGGTGACGCGAGGCTCCGACGGCATCAACGACACGGTCGCGGCCGACGATCTGGCGGCGCGTCTCTACGAGCTGGGGCGGGATCCTTCGGTGGACGCGATCGTCCTGCGGCTCGATACCGGCGGCGGCTCGGCGGTGGCGTCCGAGACCATCGCGCACGCGCTCAGGCAGGTGATCGAGGAGGGCACGCCGGTCGTCCTGTCGATGGGCAATGCCGCGGCGTCGGGCGGCTACTGGATCGCCATGGACGCCAGCCGCATCGTCGCCCAGCCCGGCACCTTCACCGGCTCAATCGGCGTCATCGCCGTCAAGCCGATGGTGGCCGAGCTCTCGGCCCGGCTGGGTGTCAACTGGGAGCATCTCGAGCGCGGCGCCAACGCCGACATGTGGAACATCTCCGAACCCTACGACGCCTCGGGTCAGGCCCGGCTCGACGCGTTGCTCGACGACGTCTACGACCGGTTCGTGAGCGGTGTCGCTCGCGGCCGGGGGCTCGACGAGGCGCGCGTGCGCGAGATCGCCAAGGGGCGCGTCTGGACCGGCGAGAGTGCTCTCGCTCTGGGTCTCGTCGACCGACTGGGCGGCATCGCCGAGGCGCTCGAGGAGGCGAGCACGGCGATCGGTATCGATGCCGGCGCGCCGGTCGTCGTGCGGCTGTATCCCGAGCCCGAGCCGCCGTGGCAGGCGGCTTTCGATCTGCTGGCGGAGCAGTTCGCCGCGGTGCGTCTGATCGGTGGATGGCTGCGGGCGGCGGCCTCGGGCGGCACGACCGCCCACATGCCGCTCTTCTTCGTGCGCTGATCAGGCTCCGGGTTCCGTCCCGGCCTCAAATGCGCCGCCGCTCCCCGCCTCTGGGATCGAGTGCTTCCTGAAGCCCGTCGCCCAGCAGGTTGAAGGCGATGACGACGAGGAAGATGGCGAGGCCGGGATACCAGGCCAGATGCGGGGCCTGCCAGATCAGTTCCTGAGCTCCGGTGAGCATGCCGCCCCAACTGGCGAGTGGCGGCTGGATGCCGAGACCGAGGAAGCTGAGTACCGATTCGGTCAGGATGATGTGGCCGATCGACAGCGTGGTGGCGACGATGATCGGTGCCGCGAGGTTGGGCAGCACGTGGACGAGCGCAATGCGTGCCGGTCCGGCACCGAGCGCACGCGCCGCGCGCACGAAATCGCGCTCGCGCAGGCTCGAGGCGGACGCGCGTACCAGCCGTGCCACCGTGGTCCAGCCGAACAGCGACACCAGCACCACGATCCGCCAGACGCCGGCCGCCTCGCCCTGCGCGATAGCGGCCGGAACGCCGAGCTTGGTCAGGTCCACGGCCGCGAGCACGATCAGCAGCGGCAGCAGCGGCAGCGCGATGACGGCATCGGTCAGGCGCATCGCCAGGGCGTCGATCCGGCCGCCGGCGAGCCCGGCGACGAGCCCGATCGCCGTGCCGATCACCGCGGCGAGAAGTGCTCCCGCCAGGCCGACGAAGATCGAGACGCGGCCACCCTCGAGCAGCCGGGCGAGCAGGTCGCGGCCGAGCTCGTCGGTGCCGAGCGGGTGCCCGGCGCTGGGCGGCCCGATGCGCGCGAAGAGATCGACCGCGTTCGCGTCGATACCCAGCAGCGACGTGATCGCGTCGCTCGCGGCGACGGCCAGCAGAAGGGTCGCCAGCAGCAGACCGGCGGCGAGTGCGAGCGGCCGGCGGGCGAGACGGCGCACGAGGCGTGGCCGGCCGGGGGCGACGGCGCGCGGGTTCGCCCGGACGCCGTTCATGGCGCGGCGAACCGCTGGCGTGGGGCAGGTTCAGGGCGCACGGCCGGGCCCGTCCAGGGTGATGCGCGGGTCGAGCCAGACATAGAGCAGATCGGCCGCCATGTTCGCCGCCAGCGTGACCGCCGCCGCCAGCATCAGGGCGACGAGTGCCAGATTGTAGTCGTTGCCGAGAATGGCGTCGTAGATCAGCTTGCCCATCCCGAGATAAGCGAACAGGGTCTCGACCACCAGCGCGCCCGAGAACACGGCACCGAAGCTCAAGGCGACGATGGTGACGATCGGGATCAGCGCGTTGCGCAGGGCATGGCGCCAGACCACCCGATCCGGGCTGCAGCCTTTGGCCCGGGCGGTGCGGACGTAATCCTCCCGCAGCGTCTCGATCATCGCCGAGCGCACGAAGCGCAGGAAGGTACCGGCGGAGAGGATGGTCAGCGTGAGCACCGGCAGTACCATGTAGCGCAGCCTGTCGGGCAGGTCGCCGCCGCCGACGGAGGTGACGCCCCCGGCCGGCAGCCAGCCCAGCTCGACGGCAAAGAGGATGATCAGCAGCAGGCCGAGCCAGAAGGAGGGAACCGAGATGCCGGCGAAGGCGACGAGATTGACGACACCGTCGACCACGCCGCCCGGGCGCCGCGCGGCGGTGATGCCGGCGGGCAATGCGAGCGCCAGCGCCAGCACGAGGCTCGCACCCATCAGCGCCAGGGTGTTGAGAAGGCGGGGCCATAGGACTTCCAACACCGGCAGGCCGTAGAGCCGCGAATAGCCGAATTCGCCGGAAAACGCGCGTGACACCCAGTCCAGATAGCGCTCCACCAGCGGGCGATCGAGGCCGTGCAGCGCCTTCAGGCGCACGGCGTCGGCCGCCGTCACCGCCGGATCGGAAGCGATCATGAGATCGATCGGGTCACCCGGCATCAGCCCGATCAGGCCGT